>DHWW01000130.1 GCA_002413385.1 Granulicella sp. UBA5172 | reverse complement strand
GCGATCGCCTGCAGGATCAGCGTCTTTCCGGCCTTGGCCGGGCTGACGATCAGACCGCGCTGGCCCTTGCCGATGGGGCAGAGAAGATCCATGACGCGGCCGGGAATGGCGTCCTTCACGGTCTCCATCTTGATGTGTTCCTGGGGATAGAGAGGGGTGAGGTTGTCGAAGAGGATCTTGTTGCGGGTCTCTTCGGGCGACTCGAAGTTGATGGCCTCGATCTTGACGAGGGCGAAGTATTTTTCTCCCTCGTGGGGCGAGCGCACGTTGCCGGAGATGGTGTCGCCGGTCTTGAGATCGAACTTGCGAATCTGGGAGGGCGAGACGTAGATGTCGTCGGGGCCGGGGAGGTAGTTGTAATCGGGGGAGCGGAGGAAGCCGTAGCCGTCGGGAAGGATCTCGAGGACGCCTTCGGCGAAGATGTGGCCTTCTTTTTCGCTCTGAGCCTGGAGAATCTTGAAGATGAGGTCTTGTTTGCGCAGGGCACTGGTGCCGGCAATTTCAAGAGCGCGGGCGAGCTTGCCGAGTTCAGCAATGCTCTTTTCTTTTAACTCGGAGATGGTCATGAGTACCTGAGTAGTTTCCATAAGTTTTTTGCAGGATGGGGTATTGCGAGGGAGGGTGCGGAATCACGCTGGAACGGAGCGTCATCGAGAGATGAGCTACAGAAGTGATTGGGCGGGGGGATAGAGGTAAGAGGAAATCTGAAGCTTGTTACAGGTGAGATGCGTAAGTTGGATACAGCGTAACAGAACAGGATGAGGAAAACGCAGCCGCGCGACCGAAGTCGCGCGGCGATCTTTTAGGCGGCGCGGCGCGCGGGGGGAACAAACCCTGCGATGCCATCATCGGTGGTGGTATCCATCGGGATGGTGTCCTTGAAACGGTCGAGAACTTCATTGGTGGTGTCCTGCAGGCGGGTGTTGGGCTTATGCAGTTTGCGCGTTGCTTTGGAAGCGAGCTGGCAAAGCTTATAGCGGTTGTTCACGTGCGTGAGGGCACCGAAAATCAGATCTGAACGCATGGATAAGTCTCCTAAGGTGGGCGAGGCTCCGTGGGGCATCGAGGTAGCGCCAATGATTCGGATGCTTCGGGGCTTGCTGAGGCTGGAAGGCGGGAGCAAGCCGGGTTACTAGGTTAGACGCATTTCTGGGTATCCAGATGCATCGAAATTATTCTACAGGGGCAGACTCTGCAAGTTGTTGTTACGCCGCTAGTTAGGCGGGGAGGGTGCGAATCGGCCCGGCCCGTCTGATCACGGGAAGCCTCTCAGGTACAGGAGAAGACGCATTTGGAAGGAGAATCCGGGTTGAAGTCGGCTGAACCAGCCGAACCAAGACTAAGGTATAGCGCAGAGNNGGTCCTGGAGGTCAATCCTTTTTTGGGGACATCCCGGGGGAAGGTTTACTGAAAATGGGATTTTTGTTGATCCAGGTCAATATTTATGACCAGTAACTGCGGTCGAGGGTGCGGTATTGGATGGCCTCGGCGATGTGGGGGACGGTGATGGAGGGGGCGGCTTCTAGGTCGGCGATGGTGCGGGCGACTTTGAGGATGCGGTCGTGGGCGCGGGCGCTGAGACCTTGCTGCTGCATGGCGCGCTCGAGGAGCCGCTCGGCGTCACTGGAGAGCTCGCAAAAGGTGCGGATCTGCTGGGTGGACATTTGCGCATTGGCGAAGATGGCACGGCTGGGGGCGCGGGAGGAGCCCTTGGTGCGGACAGGGATTTCGAGGAAGCGAGCGTGCTGGATCTCGCGGGCGGCGAGGACGCGGGCGCGGATTTCGGCGGAACCTTCGGAGCTGGCGCCGCCGCGGAGCTCCTTGTACTGGACGGCGGGAACTTCGATGTGGATGTCGATGCGGTCGAGCAGAGGGCCGCTGACTTTGGAGACGTAGCGCTGGATCATGGGCGGAGTGCACATGCATTCGCGGGATTTGTCGTTGAAGTAGCCGCAGGGGCAGGGGTTCATGGCGGCAGCGAGCATGAAGCGGGCGGGGAAGCTGAGCGACATGGCGGCGCGGGAGATGGTGACCATGCCATCCTCCAGGGGCTGACGGAGGACCTCGAGGACGTTGCGGGGGAACTCGGGGAGTTCGTCGAGGAAGAGGAGGCCGTTGTGGGCGAGGGAGACTTCGCCGGGACGCGGGATCATGCCGCCGCCGATGAGGCCGGCGTCGGAGATGGTGTGGTGGGGGGAGCGGAAGGGGCGGTGGGTGACGAGGCCCTCGTCGCGGTTGAGGATGCCGGCGACGGAGTGGATCTTGGTGGTCTCGAGGGCCTCTTCAAAGCGCAGGGGCGTGAGGATGGAGGGCAGGCGCTTGGCGAGCATGGTTTTGCCGGAGCCGGGCGGACCGATCATGAGGATGTTGTGGCCACCGGCGGCGGCGACTTCGAGGGCGCGCTTGGCGACGTGCTGGCCGCGGACGTCGCGGAAGTCGGCTTGATACTCGACGGCTTCGTTGAGGAGGGAGGTGCTGTCGACGACGAGAGGCTGGGCGAAGATGCTGGACTGGCCGTTGGCGTCGGGCGCGGCTGAGTTGAGGAGTTCGCGGACTTGGAGCAGCGAGGTGACGGGATAGACGTTGACGCCGGAGACGACGGCGGCTTCGCGCGCGTTGGCGGCGGGGATGATGAGGTTGTGGATGCCAGCGGTGCGGGCGGCGATGGCGATGGGGAGCATGCCCTGGACGGCGCGGAGGGAGCCATCGAGGCCGAGTTCGCCGACGAGAACGAAGTCGGAGATGTCTTTGATGGAGAGCGCGCCGTAGGCTCCGAGGATGCCGATGGCGATGGGGAGATCGAAGCCGGAGCCCTCTTTTTTGAGGTCGGCGGGAGCGAGGTTGATGGTGATGCGGGTGGGGGGAAGGTCGAAGCCGGAGTTCTTGATGGCGGAGCGGACGCGGTCGCGCGATTCGCGGACTGCAGCGTCGGGGAGGCCGACGGTGGCGAAGGTCTCTTCCTGGGTTTTGATGCCGGAGAAGTCGACCTCTACGTCGATGATGTGGGCGTCGATGCCGTAAACGGCGGCGCTGCGAGCTTTGAAGAGCATGCCTGATGATTCCTTGAGGCGGAACATTCCAAGAGTAGCACCAGGGTGCGCGGCGTGCCTGTGACGGCGCGAGGGGATGCTGCCCGCGCCTACAATCGGAGGGATGTTAGGGCGGGCGTGGTGATGAATACGAGTTTGTTTGAGTTGTTCAAGATTGGGATTGGGCCGTCGAGTTCGCATACGGTGGGGCCGATGCGGGCGGCGCTGCGGTTTGTGCGGGAGATGGGGGAGCGGGGAGAGCTTGGCGCTGCGGGCAACAGATCGACCGCTGCGCTCGCTGTGGACCTGTATGGGTCGCTGGCGCTGACGGGGATTGGGCATGGGACGGACCGGGCGGTGATGATGGGGTTGCTGGGGGAGTCTCCCGATACGGTGGACCTGGACACGATTGGTGGGCGGATTGAGGGGTTGCGCGCGACGGGGGTGTTGACGCTGTTGGGTGGGCTTGAGGTGCGGTTTGATCCTGCGGCGGATCTGAGGTTTCGGCGAAACCAGATGTATCCGGAGGCGGGGNNGTTGCGTTGCTGGCGGACCCGACAATCGTGCGGAGGATCGACCGGATCGTATCGCCGCTGCGGCCAGGGAATGAGACGACGCAGGTGGAGGAATCGCTGGCTGGGGAAGCACGCGTGAAGGCGGCGATCTTTACGCTGTGGCAGGCGATGTCGGATTGCATTGAGCGCGGCATTGCGACGGAGGGGACGCTGCCGGGTGGGCTGAATGTGCGGCGGCGGGCTCCGGGGCTGGCGCGACGGCTGGCGAAGATGGAGGAGGTTGGGAAGGTGCGAGATCCGCTGGCTCCGCTGGACAGCGTGACGCTGGTGGCGATGGCGGTGAACGAGGAGAATGCCGCGGGCGGAAGAGTGGTGACGGCTCCGACGAATGGCGCTGCGGGTGTGATTCCGGCGATTGCTTATTACTATGTCCACCATGCTTCGGGGGGTGTTTCGGATACGGAGAGAGAGGCGGGGTTGCTGCGATATTTTTTGACGGCGGCAGCGATTGGAATTTTGTATAAGGAGAACGCTTCGATCTCAGGCGCGGAGGTGGGATGCCAGGGCGAGGTGGGTGTCGCGTGCTCGATGGCGGCGGGTGGGTTGGTGGCGGCGCTGGGCGGCGACAATGCGGCGGTGGAGTCTGCGGCGGAGATTGCGATGGAGCACAACCTTGGGATGACGTGCGATCCGATTGGGGGGCTGGTGCAGATTCCGTGCATCGAGCGCAATGGGATGGGCGCGGTGAAGGCGGTGAATGCGGCGCGGCTGGCGATGAATGACCAGGGCGTGCATAAGGTGTCGCTGGACCAGGTGATTGAGACGATGTACCGGACGGGGATGGATATGCAGTCGCGGTATAAAGAGACGAGTCTGGCGGGGTTGGCGCTGAATATTATTGAGTGCTGAGACACGCGTGCTGGTTGATAGACTGGAGCGCATGGCATCGATGGAGTCGCAGAGCCCTGGGGTGAGGACGCATGACCGGCGGCTGCTGGTGTTTGTGCTGGTGAGTTTGTTCCTTGCGAATATTGTGCAGTGGGCGGTTTGCCGGGCGCTGCATTTGGGGAATCCGGGGAGCATGATTCCGGATCTGCGCGCATTTTTTCATGTGCGGCAGTGGACCGATTCGTGGCGGCCGATGATGAAGTCGCTGGATTATTTGTGAGCGCATCCGACGCTGCCGATCTATGACGCGAAGCTTTATGACACGCTGATCTACTCGCTGGCGAGCGAACTGCCGCTGGTGGCGATGCGGAAGATTGGGATGAGCGATGCGGCGATGCTGCGCGCGCTGGCGGTGCTGTCGTTTGTGGCGGTGTGGGGCGTGGCTGCGGTGTCAATTGTGATGGGGCGGTGGCTGCTGCGACGGCGTGGCGCGGAGATGACGTGGCCGGCGGCGGTGGCCGTGGTGCTGGCTACGCTGGGATGCTATCCGCTGATCAAGGGATATTCGCTGGGCAATGCGCAGACGGTGCTGTCGTTTGGATTTGCGGTGATGTTGTTGTGGTGGACGATGGGGCGTGAGCGTAGTGCGGGGGNNGCTGGTGTGGATGCTGGTGCGAAAACGGTGGGGCGCGGCGTGGGCGTTTGTGGCTTGCGGGACGGTGCTGCTTGCGGCTTCGGTTGCGGTGTTTGGGTGGCACAACAATCTGGATTACATTGGCGTGCTGGCGGGGTTGAGCCATAAGGCGCAGTCGCATTATGCGAACCAGTCGATGTTTGGAACGATCAACCGCATGATCTTCAACGGCGAAAATATTCAGTACACNNTATGTGTACACGCCTTATATTCCGTGGGTGTACCGGGTGACGGTGATGACGTCGCTGCTGCTGGTGGGGTTGGTGCTGGTGTATCCGTGGAAGACGCTGCGCGGGTCGACGGCGGATATTGCGGCGATGGGAATTGTGTCGGTGGC
>DHWW01000045.1:10867-11090 GCA_002413385.1 Granulicella sp. UBA5172 | reverse complement strand
GGACATAAATGCTCTCCAATCAATCATCTCAGCCGTTTGATTTATCGAACTGCTGAGAAGCGGTTGTCACGCACGGCGTGCGTTTATCGATGCGTCTGTGCGGAGTTGCCACTCCATCCCTCAACTGCCCCAAATCGCTTAGGCGAATACGCCGTCAGATCGAGGACCGGCGTTTTCCCTTCGACCAGGTCTGCGAGCACCATGGCTGTTGCCGGCGTCAGCA
>DHWW01000045.1:2772-10677 GCA_002413385.1 Granulicella sp. UBA5172 | reverse complement strand
CCTCCGGCGTCCACGCGCCCGCGCAGTAAATCAGGGCCTTTGCGCTGAACTCGACCCCTCCGGTCAACCGGATCTTCAGTCTCTCGGAGGCTTCGTCCACGCCTGCAATCTGCGTCTCTTCGAGCAGTTGAATGGGCGTCGCCCTGACCGCCGCCAGCAATCCCGCAGCCAGTTGACGTGGATCGAGCGATCGTTCCTGGAGCCGCATCGTCGCACCGTCCGCACTGTACTGGACCGTCGTCTGCGTCTGGAAGGGAACGGATACGCCCGACAGCGCTTCGATCCGCCGCAGAAACTGCGGATACCGCTCCACACTTAACTGCGAGAGTGGCCCAAGCTCCTTCGGGTTGTGCGGATCGTCCGCGGCCAGCATCCCCGCTGCGGCGATCGACGCCTCCGAAAGGCTTCTCCCCCGCTCGATGACTCGAACGACGGCCCCCCGGTCATGTAGTTCCAGCGCCACCGCCAGGCCGATCACCCCTGCTCCGACAACGACCACATCCGGAGCCACGCCCGGATCGGGACACCGGCTTATCTCAAGTTCTCTGGTTTTCATCCTGCTCTTTATCATAGGCGAATCGATTCCTCCCCTTCCAAAGGTTGCCAGCCATCTAATCTGGCAACGTACAATCGTGACTTCAATCCAACGTTTTGGTCGGATTTCGCGTCCACACTCGGAGGAAACCTGCATCTTATGAGCTTGGCTAAGCTCGTAGAGCAGCCTGCAAGGAGGAAAGACAAGTATGAGCCTTTACGATGACAAGGAAGTAACAACGCAGGAATACGTGGATCCAAAGCCACCCATGTGGCTTGTGGGTGTTGCCGTTCTTGCGCTGCTCGTAGCCGTGGGCGGCCTGCTCTGGAGCCTCGGATTACAGAACCATCTCACCGCCGCAGAGGCTAAACTCGCTGCCTCGACCCAACAGAATTCTGCTTTTTCTGAGAAGATCGACGACACCAACGAGCGCATGAAGGCCCAGGGCCAGGCGCTTGCTCAAAGCGTTGGCCTGACCCAGAAGCAGCTCGAGGATAAGTCAGATCAGCTTGTCGCCGCCCAGCGTCACGCTCAGGCTCAGACTGCGCGCCTCGCCCGTGAGCAAAAGGCGACCGAGCAGGCTGTCTCCTCCGTCAAAACCGACGTTGGCGGTGTCAAGACCGACGTTGCCAGCACCCAGGCTGATCTCGCTGCGACCAAGACGCAACTCACCCGCGTCATGGGCGACGCTGGCGTGATGAGCGGCCTCATCGCGACCAACCACGATCAGCTCGAAGAACTCAAGCACCGAGGCGACCGTAACTACTACGAGTTCACTCTCCACAAGGGTGCTGGGTCGCAGAATGTCGGCACCATCAAGCTGGCATTGAAGAAGGTGAATGAGAAGCACAACAAGTTCACCCTCACCGTGAGTTCCGATGACAAGAACATCGAAAAGAAGGACAGAACGCTTGACGAGCCGGTACAGTTCTACTCCGGCAAGTCGCCCGCGCTGTTTGAGATTGTCGTGAACAACATGAGCAAGAACACCGTGACGGGTTATCTCAGCACACCAAAGAATGCGCCCGCACCCATCGCCGTTCCGTAACCCACGCTCCACCTACCCAGGGGCTGCGCAGAATCTCTGCGCAGCCCTTGCTGTTTTCTCGCCTTAAGGCAATGCGACCGTGATCGGTGCCGCATCATGAGCCAGCGTAAACGTCAGCGTTGCTGATTTCTTCGCCTTCCACCCTGTCGCGGAGATCTGCGGAAAGAGCAAGAGAACCGTGCCCACCCGCGTTTTACCCGGCCCCACCGAATCGTCGAAGTTGATCTGCGGCGCTACCGGCGGGCTGACCAGCGGAAGAATCTGCGGAAACGTCTCTGCCAGCCGCGGCACATTGTTCCCCGCGATGATCGTTGCATCTTTGGTTGCGCCCTCCGCTGTCGTCAGCGTCGCCGAGTAGCTGTCCACGAAAATCGGCAGTCGCAACGTATCCTTGATCTTCACCGTCGCTACAACGTAAAGATCGTCTTCCGCCGACGCCGGTGCTCCGATAATCTGGTTATCCCCGGGCACCGCATTCAACTCCGTGTGCGGTGCGAAGATGTCCACATGTTCTACCGAAATCTCCGCAGTCTTGCGAGGATTCAGCATGAAGACGCCCACCCCCACAATCACCATCACGAGCGCTGCGATCAGAAACTTCGGGACCGGATGATTTTGGTCAGGAGGGGGAGCGATTTGAAGATCAGATTCAAGCTCAGGATCAGGCATAGACCACCAGCATAGCTCGACTTCGCAACCTCAGGCTCGGTGCAGGCTCAAAAGCAGCTCGTCGACGGGGCGCGTATTCAGCAGGTCCGCGGCACTCAGCCACGCTCTCCGCAGCTGCACAATCCCATCGTCCATCTGATCCAACTGGTCCGTAGCGTGCGCATCCGTATTCACCACCAGCTTGCANNCGCCGCCGCAGGCAGCAACTGCGCCAGGTCGATCTTGTACGGCTCACGCTGCAGCACCTTCCTTCCCGTTGGGTGTCCAAGGATGTGCACCTGAGGATTCTCCGCCGCACGCAACACCCGCGCCGTCACCTCTTCGCTCGTCTGATTGAATCCCGAGTGCACACTCGCGATCACAATATCCAGCTGCGCCAGCGTCTCGTCGTCGAGATCGAGAGTCCCATCCAGCAGAATGTCCACCTCAATCCCCGCGAGAATCCGGAAGGGAACTGACGGCTTCAGCACCTCCGGCTCCCTGTCCCGAAGCCGAGCCTCATACCGCGCCCACTGCGGCCCCCGCCCCGCCGCGAACTCCTCCGCCAGTTCGTCTGAAACCCCGCGGATCCGCCGGGCATGCGCCAGTGTTCGAGCATCGTCCATCCCATTCGTCATCGCAAGATTCTTCGAGTGGTCCGTGATCGCGATGTACTCCAGCCCACGCTCAATGGCCGCCTCGGCCATCTCCCGAATCGAGTTGCTCCCATCCGATTCCGTCGTGTGCATATGTAGATCGCCGCGCACATCCCCTCGCACAATCAGCTTCGGCAGCGTATGTTTCGCCGCTGCCTCCAGCTCGCCGCCGTTCTCGCGCAGCTCCGGAGGAATGTAGTCCAGCTCCAGCGCGTTGTATATCTCCTCCTCAGACGCGGCCGCCACAACGACATTATCCTCAAGCCGCAACAACGCGTATTCGCTCAGCGTCAGTCCACGCTTGATCGCGCGCTGCCGCAGCGCCACGTTGTGCATCTTCGATCCCGTGAAGTACTGCAGCGCCGCTCCGTAGCTCGCCCGAGGAAGCAGCCGCACATCCACCTGCAGGTTATTCCGCAGCGTAAAACTCACCTTGTTCTGGCCCTTCGCCAACAGCTTGTCGATCAGCGGCAGCGACGCCACATGCTCCACCGCCGCAGCCACCACGTCCGCCTCGCACGCCGGCCCCGTCACCAGCAGATCCAGGTCGCCCACGCTCTCCCGCCCGCGTCGCAGCGAGCCCGCCGGAGTGATCGTCTCGATCCCCGGAAACGTCCGTATCAACTCGCTGATCCGCTCCGCATGTTGCCTCGCCACATCGATCCGAAACCGCGACGAATTCTTCCGGTAGTCCTCAATCCCCTTAATCAGCTTGTCCGTAAACTTCTGCCCCATCCGCGGCAGCGGCAGCAAATCCCCGCGCTTGGCCGCCTCCTCCAGCGCATCGATATCCCCCACCCCCAGCGCCGAGTACACCATCGCCACCGTCTTCGGCCCCATGCCCGGAAGCCGCAACAGCTCCAGCATCGTCGGCTTGTACTTCTGCAGCAACTCCTCGCGCAGCGGCATCGTCCCCGTCGCCACCAAGTCGCGAATGTTCGCCGCCATCCCCTTGCCAATCCCCGGAATCGCCAGCAACGCCTTCGGATCAGCATCCGCCGCCGCCAGCGTCGCTAGCTGCGTCGTCTGTTGCTCCACCGCCTCCGCCGCGCGCCGGTACGAACGAATTCGGAACGTATCTCCCCCGTCGATCTCCAGCAGGGCAGCGGTTTCGTCGAGCAATCGTGCGAGGGTAATGTTGTCCATAAAATACAAAGCCCGCGTCCGCCTCTCATTGTAGAGCGCGAACCGCCGTGCCCAAAACGCTAGCGATCCCGGTGCTATACGGCTTTCGTCCGAATCACATTGTCTGCCTGCGGGCCTTTCGTCCCCTGGATGACGTCGAACTCCACCTCGTCGCCTTCCTTGAGCGTCTTATACCCATCAAGCTGGATAGAGCTGTAGTGTACGAAGACATCGGGGCCTTCCTCACGCCCCAGAAATCCGTAACCCTTTGCGTTGTTGAACCACTTTACCGTGCCTGTGTGCTGTGCCATGAGTCCCTTTACCGTGCTCGTAATATGTCCTCCGCGTGGCCGGAAGAACGATATCTATAGGACGCATCTTTGGGCCATTCGGCGGTCTGAGGCCTCCCAAAAACTGGAATTGCGGACGAACGCCTGCCTCCGCTGGCCCACCCCGCACTTTTGGTTCCGTGAATAGAAATTTATAAATAGAAATTCAACAGCGTCAAACCAGGCCTGCCATTTCGTCAGCGCTTGCTGGATCGCCATATCGAGTCGTACATCAAAACCCCGATCAGCGTCTTCCCATCCTGGATCTTGCCCGCATGAATCAGCCGCATCACCTCAGACAGCGGCGTCATATGCAGCTCGATCTTTTCATCGTCCTCGGGCTCTGCCTCACCCAGCGTCAAGCCCTCGGCCAGCAGGATCGTCATCGTCTCCGTCAGAAACCCCGGGCTCGCATAGTACGTCGCGTGCTTCGACCACCGCTTCGCGCGATATCCAGTCTCTTCAATCAGTTCGCGCTTACCTGCTGGCAGCAGCTTCTCGCCCGGCTCAATCCGCCCCGCTGGCAACTCCAGCAGCAGCTTTCCCGCCGCATGACGATACTGCCGGATCAACAGGATTCCGGGGTCCTTTGGATTCGTCTCCGTATCCACCGCCAGCACCACCACCGACCCGTTGTGCCGAATCACCTCGCGAGTAGCCTTCACCCCTCCCGGCTCCGTGACCTCATCCCGCGTCACCCAGAACACATTGCCCTTGAAAACAGTCTTCGATGAGATTGTTCTCCCGCGCCCCGTCAACTTCAACGGCTTCTTCGCATCGGCGCTTTGTTTCACAGGGGCAGGGGACTTCTTCACGGATTTGCTCTTCGATATAGCCATACCCCCACTCTAAATGGAGGATCGATACCAGCGAAAATCTGTCATCCTGAGCGGAGCGATTCGCGCACCTGCGAATCGCGCAGTCGAAGGACCTGCCATGCATTTTGTTGCGGAACGGTGCTCGGCCCGTCCTCCCGCAAATCGAAAGTTCTTTGGCATCCCAATCAATTCACTGCATCGACAATCTCCATCAAGCATCCAAAGAGCTTCAGGATGAGAAACTAAAAGCTCCATGGATCCACAGTGCTACCCCATCTCGACGCTACCCGGCACGACTGCGCTCTTCCGCGACTACCTCGCTGCCGACGCCTCTCCGAATCCAGCCGCCCTCCGCCGCTGGTATCCCACCGATCCCTTCTCGATGACCTGGGCCAACCACTCGCCCACCCTCGACGAGTCCCACCGCTCCCGCCTCACCGAGGCCCTCCTCCGCCAGGCCGACGGCTTCGACGCCCCCGGAGCCGTTCTCGCCAACGGCGGCCGCACCGTCCTGGGAAATATTGAACGCCTCAAGCACGGAGCCGCCGCCGTCGTCACCGGCCAGCAGGTCGCTCTCTTCGGCGGCCCCCTCCTCACTCTCCTCAAGGCCGCCACCGCCATCCGCAAGGCGCAGGACGCCACCCAAGCCACTGGCCGCGAGCACGTCCCCATCTTCTGGCTGGCCAGCGAAGACCACGACCTCGCCGAAGTCGATCAGCTCGCCCTGCTCTCAAAAACCAGCGTCGAAACCCTGCGCCTCAATCTCCCTTCCCACTACCCTCTACCCGTAGGCGCGATGCGCATCGGCGGCGGCCACGACGCAGGCCGCGTCCATCTCGAAGCCGAGCTCGACCGCGCCAGCGAGCTCCTCGGCTGGGCACCCATCACCAACCTTCTGCGCGAGTGTTACTCCCCCGACGCCACCCTCGCCAGCGCCTTCGGACGTCTCCTCACCAAAATCTTCGCCCCCCACGGCCTCATCGTCATGGACGCCGCCTCCCGCGAATTCCACGCCCTCGGTGCCAGCGTCCTCCGCGCCGCCATCGAGCGCGCCGACGAGCTCGAAGCCGCTCTCCTCGCTCGCACCCACGAGCTCGAAGCCGCCGGCTATCACGCCCAGGTCCTCGTCACCCCCAGCCACTCCCTCCTCTTCCTCATCGAGTCCGACACCCACGCCCGCCTGCCCCTCCGCCGCACCCCGGCGACCGCCCGAGCATCCAGCCGGTGCATGGAAGGCCGGCACCCACCTCTACACCACTGCCGACCTCCTCGAAATCCTCGCCACCACACCCGAGCGCCTCAGCCCCAACGCCCTCCTTCGCCCCCTCTTTCAGGACACCATCCTCCCCACCGCCGCCTACATCGGAGGCCCCGCCGAGGTCGCCTACTTCGCCCAGTCCGCCGTCCTCTACGAGCACATCTTTGCCTCCGATGGCGCTTCCGGTGGCAAAACGGGCCGCATCACCCCCATCCTTCCGCGCCTCTCCGCCACCCTCATCGAGCCCGCCATCGCTTCCGCCATGGCCGCCCACGAACTCGATCTCCCGCAAATCCTCGAAGCCAAAACCGCCGACGCCCTGGCCCTCCGCCTCGGCGCCCGCGCCATGCCCATCGAGGGCAAGCGAAAGATCGCCGCCGCCGGCAACGCCATGGACGCCGAGCTCACCGCCCTCCACCGAATACATGACCGCCATGAGCCCCGACCTCGGCCGCTCCGCCTCCGTCTCCGCCAGCAAGATGCGCTACCAGATGAACCGCCTTCGTCGCATGGCCGCTACCTTCGAGCTTCAGAGAGAAACCTCGCTCAAAAAGCACGCCACCGCCATCCTGCTCAGCCTCTACCCCGACGGCCATCTCCAGGAGCGTCTCCTCGGAGGAGTCTGGTTCCTCGCCCGCTACGGCGACACCCTCCCCGATCTCCTCATCGAGCACGCCGCCCAGGAGTGTCCCGGCCACCGCGTCCTCTACCTCTAATTTCTCTATACATAAAGCCCGATCCTGCGCGATACTTGCGGGCATGGCATTCCTTCTGGGCTTACCCATCCTCCTGATCATCCTGATCTGCGTTGGCGTCTTCCTCATCCATTTCCTGCCAACTTTCATCGCAGGCTCGCGCCACGTCCAGAACTTCTGGTGGATCTTCCTCGTCAACTTCTTCTTCGCCTGGACCCTCATCGGCTGGATCGTCGCTCTGATCTGGGCATTGAACGACCGTCCCAGGATCGCCTATGTCTACGCGCCGCCCCCGCCGTACAATCGCTAATTGAGGATTGACCCATGGGACTAAGCGACCAGCCATTCGACATCACCTGCCCCGACTGCGGAGGCCAACTCAAAATTGATCCCGTCACACGCGGCGTCATCGCCCACACCCCCGCTCCCCGCAAAGAAGACTTTCGAAGACTTCGGAGCCGCCGCGAAGGCTCTAAAAGAGCAGGACGCCCGCCGCGAATCCATCTTCGCCCAATCCGTCCAGGCCGAAAAAAACAAGGACGACCTCATGGCCAAACGCTTCGCCGAAGCCGTAAAAAAAGCCAAAGAATCCCCCCTCTCCGGCAAACCCCTCCGCGACTTCGACCTCGACTAGTCCTACGCGGACGGCGAGAGGCTTCGCGTGGCGGCGCTTGGGACCATCGCTGCTACGATTTCGGCCGGGTGAGACCAGAACCTGTCATCTCGACCGAAGTGGAGAGACCTGCAGTTGCCCCGCCCGTCTCCAATCCCCACCTAGAGCATTTCCATAGTC
>DHWW01000045.1:2493-2670 GCA_002413385.1 Granulicella sp. UBA5172 | reverse complement strand
CCCTATGAACACTGGCGATAATTCTTTTCAAAACTTGGCATAGTACCCCCCACCCATTCGCTATACTTGAATCAGGTGTTCTATCGATTTGATCCTTCATAGGACCCCGCCCCATAACCCCTATCGAATCTATATTTTGCCCGTAACCCCTTTGGATACTAGATTTTACAGACTTTT
>DHWW01000045.1:0-2352 GCA_002413385.1 Granulicella sp. UBA5172 | reverse complement strand
CTTATCGCTCAAATCGCTCGGGTACATGCACCTACCCTATCCATCCAATGATTGTCGAGTAGGCCGGAGGCGTTTCACCTCCAGCCTCTCACAGAACCGTGCTTAAACCTCTCGATTTACACGGCTCTTCATAGCGTTTAGGTTGTTTCCTCACGGAAACAACCCCTTTCTGTAGAGAGATATATAACGGTTCCTCCTGGTTGCCCAGTTGACCAAAATCCCCCATCTAGCTATGTCGTCCTCTTGGCTCCCCGCCCATTACAGGCGCTTCAACGCTAATACAGGACGATCCGCCATCTTCAAGTGCATCGGTAATGTCCCCCTTCGAGGTGCTCCCTCTTATAGAGTTTCCCTTGGTGCTGGATACAGTCTTATGCTGCCACCCAGTACAACGTTTGGGGTCTTCCTCACTTTTGGTGAAGAATGACCGAAAAGCGCGGAAAAGAAGCAAACCCCATGGGCCGCCGCCGAAGCTATTATCTGGCGACCTCATAAAGCTTCTGAAATCAATAACAGATTAGCGGCTCCTGACAGAATTCAGCAGTATCACCAAATGTGCGGATGAACCAACGTTATGCTGCCACCGGTCATTGAGACTGCAAGGGCGCAGGTAAGTGCCAGGTGTTCGGACCACTCCTCACTGCAACTTGATTTTGCCTACGATCTCTTTGGCAGATTTTCGCGATACGTCTGCCTGTTCGGCATAACGGGGCCAGTTGGCCACGGCTCTTTTTACCTTCGCCAGAATCTCCGGTGCGTTTTTTATCCCATGCTGTTTGCCTAATACCTGAAGTTGGGCGGTGCCGGGATTCCTTCCCTCACCCATGACGAGCATGCTTTGCTCGCCGCCCGGGCCATAGGAAAAGACCAGGTCGTAGGCGGGCGCGAAAATCCACTCGTTTCTCGCGTTAAGAAGGAAGGAAAAATTCTTCACGTGATCGTCGCGGTTATGAGCAAGGACGTTGAAGCAGGCCAGCGCATACGCCTTTTCGGCATCCCGAATATTCCTGGTCAACGCCAGGGTCACGCGCAGAACCATATCGTAGTCGAGGCTCGGACTGCGATGATCGGCATGTATCAGGCCGCCAAGACTATGCATATGGATGCGGGCATCGCCGTCCCGATCGAAGCGTTTCGTGCCGAAATATTTATTCCCTTTCGTGCAGAAAAGATAGGTTTCAGGCATCTCCACGCCGGCATCCTTTGCCATCAGGCTATAGGCGTATTCGATAGCTCCCACGTCTCGCGCGTCCTGGGAAGACGGAAACTTGATCATCCAGTGCGCGAAGCCGGATTGCAATTCCTGCTGGCCGTGAATGATCCTTTTCTTGTCGGTGCTCACCTGCGCCACGATCTTGGGGCGGGCACCCGAAGAGGAGCCATTGAGCCGCAGCAACTCTTCGAATACCTCTTCGTTTTCTCCGGCCAGCACGGCGGCTGATTCATCAGCGAGCTTGTCGAGCACCAGCGGAGCATCGTCGGTGTTTTGCAGACCCAGCTCCGGCTCGTAACTGAGAGCGCCCATGCCGTGCTGTCCCACATAGGCCAGCCGGTCGAGCGGAGTCAGTTGGCCGCGATGGATACCATATTTTCCCACTGTGCGGTCGAGCAGAAGGCGGCCCCATCCGTCCGGCAGGCTGTCATTGAATACGCCGAACAGGCCATCGAAGATCGTAGTGTCGGCAATGGCTACGCCAGGCCTGAGGGGAAGGTTGATCGGCGAAATCTCGATGTCTGAAGCGATGAATGAGGCGTCATACTCGAAAAGGACCTGCCTATCCTTGAACGCGAGGCGCCCAACCTTGCGGCGTTGGTTTCGCGCGTCAAGATAGACGGTCAGCAACGCTGTCGGGCTATAAGCCATGTCTGCGTCCTTTACTGCCCGTCGCTCTGCGCCGCAACGCCGGCTTGGCCAGTAGGGCGTCGAGCGATTGGGCGGCTGGGATTGGCCGGCTTTCCACGGCCAGCTTGTCGAAATCGTCAAGGCAATCCAGCACCAAGGCTAGATTCAGAAGCGAATGCAGCGCGATCAATCCTTCGCGCTCAAATCGCTTCAGCGAACTCCAGGTCACGCCTGAGCGCGCCGCCAGTTCTCTCTGCGTCAGGTTCATGGCAATACGCCGTGCCTTGAACCGCCCTGCAATTTCTGTCTGTACCTCTTGCACCGTCTTGAGATAAACAGTCAATATATTACCTCTCCATGCCAATTATACAATATAGTAGTCAAAATATTGACCATATATTTCAAAGCAGAAAACATTACCCGGCGACCAACTGCTGAAGTATGCTCTGGTGGCGACATCAAGAGGGGAAATACACCTACTACTGCAATCGAGGTTGTGGGCGTAAAAC
>DHWW01000094.1 GCA_002413385.1 Granulicella sp. UBA5172 | reverse complement strand
GGCGAGGGTGTGGCGGCGGCTCGGATTGCTGGGGTGCTTGAGGACTATGCGTTTCTTGCGAATGCTGCGCTGGATGCGTGGGAGGCGACGGGTGAGCTGCGCTACTTTACGGTGGCAAAGGAGATTGCCGATGCGATGCTGGCACGGTTCTACGATGCGACGGGGTGCGGGTTCTTTGATACGGAGTTAGATGCTGCGGCGATTGGGGCGCTGAGTGCGCGTCGGAAGCCACTGCAGGATTCGCCCACGCCGGCTGGGAATGCGGTTGCGGCGACCGTGCTACTGCGGTTGGCAGCGCTGACGAACGATCCGACGTATGAGACGCGCGCGCAGGAGACGTTGGAGACGTTTGCTGGGATCGTCGAACACTTTGGGCTGTATGCGGCTAGCTATGGGCTGGCGCTGCGGCGGGCGGTGGAGGCGCCGGTGCAGGTGTGCGTGATCGGCGAGGATGCGCTGGCGGAGGAGTTGGCTGCGACCGCCATGGCGAGGTATGGGGTGAACAAGAGCGTGATTCGTCTGCGGAGGGATCAGCTGGGAGCGCTGCCGCCGGCGCTGGCGGAGACGCTGCCGCATCTTCCGGCGATGGAGGGGAGCGTGGCGGTGGTGTGCAAGGGGAATGCTTGCTTGCCACCGATCAACAGTTCTTCCGGCCTGCTCGCGGCGCTGCTCGACTCTATGTAGCTCGATCTTATTTCGATGGAGTTGGGTTCGGCGAAGGGTTGAGCTCGAGCGAGGTTGGCGCGCTGGAATGGTCCGGGCTCTGCACGATCAGCGTGCTGTTTGAGGAGCCGAAGGCTATCTTCTCCTTGTTGAAGGCGAGGAGGACGCGGCGGCGAAGCTCGCGCATGACGCCGTCGCGCTGGTTGACCATGACGCGGACGTTGATGGGATAGACGACCTCGTAGCCGCTGATTTTGTCGACACCGAGGATATTGGGGTCGGAGATCACGATGTCCTTGAAGGCCTCGTCGCTGCGGACCTGAGCGGCGAGGGCTTTGAGGACGGTCATGACGCGGTCGGGGTCTTCGCGGACGTCGACGGAGATGTTCAGGGTGCCGACGGCGAAGTCGCGCGAGAGGTTTGAGACGGTGGTGATCTGGCTGTTGGGTACGATGTGAACCGTGCCGTCGGCGTCGCGGAGCTTGGTGACGCGGAGGGTGAGGTCTTCGACGGTGCCGGTCAGGCCGGCGATTTTGATCACGTCGCCGACGGAATACTGGTTCTCGATAAGGATGAAGATGCCGGTGAGCATGTCCTTGAAGATGGACTGCGCGCCGAAGCTGATGCCGAGCCCGATGACGCTGGCACCGGCGATGAAGGGTCCAAGGGAGACGCCGAGCGCGGCGAGGATCTGGGTGAGGAGATAGAAGCCTACAACGCCGTACGAGGTGGCGCGGAGGATGGCCGCTATGGTGCGGAGCTGGCCGGCGCGCTGGGCATTGCCCACCATGTGGTCGGCACGCTTGTTCAGGCGCTTGACTAAGAAGTTGACGGTGGTCTGAAAGATGAAGGCGAGAAGCAGGGCGAAGAGGATCTTGGGAACGCCGTTCTGGACGAAGCTGGTTAGGTCGAGCTCCCAGCCCTTCTCAATGTGCCTGAGGAATCGTTCATCGTGCGGAATCGAAGTGGTGAGCTGTGGCGATGGTGCGAAAAGCATCATGGGGATGATCCTGTGGGGAGTGCTTCAGGATGAGGATACCGGAAGTGTGTGGGGATGTTGCATGGGAAGAGCTTTGGGTGTCGAGATCGTTCTAGATTTAGATGGATGTAGATCGCTTTGAAGTGATGGGGTTAGCTCGCGTGTTGGGTGAGGATGATTACAGCAGGGAGAGGGTCGGGGCGTGACACTCTACGGGCTCGTCGGGTTGTGGATAAGAGGGGGAGGTTTCGAGAAATTGGGGAGTTTTCTGTGTGAGGGGAGGGCTACTCTGGTAGCTGCGAAATGAGTAGAATCTGGAAGGTTACTGGGAGGAGAACCGCGGCATGGCGCAAAAAGGTTTGTCGAACGGCAAGGTATCCGTGCGTTCTCCTGAGGTTGCGGCGGAGGCGGCTGGCAAGACTCGGATGAGCCGGGCGCAGTTGATCGAGTTCTATCGGCTGATGTATTTGTCGCGGCGTACGGATGACCGTGAGATCCAGTTGAAGAAGCAGCAGAAGATCTTCTTTCAGATTTCCTGTGCAGGGCACGAGGCGTTGCTGGTGGCTGCCGGGATGGCGCTAAAGCCCGGATATGACTGGTTTTTTCCATATTATCGCGATCGCGCGATCTGCCTGGCGCTGGGAAATACGGTGGAGGAGCAGTTGCTGCAGGCGGTGGGTGCGGCGGATGACCTGGCGAGTGGGGGGCGGCAGATGCCGTCGCATTGGACTAGCAGGCGGCTGAATATTGTGTCGCCGTCGTCGTCTACGGCCACGCAGTGTTTGCATGCGGTGGGTTGTGCGGAGGCGGGGCGGTATTTTACGCATCATCCGGAGGCGGCTAGGAAGGTTGCGGGTGATTATCGGGAGTTCAAGGATGTGAAGTTTCATGCCGACGAGGTGACTTATGTATCGATCGGTGAAGGATCTACCAGTCAGGGGGAGTTTTGGGAGTCGTTGAATACGGCTTCGAATGGGAAGCTGCCGGTGCTGTATGTGGTTGAAGACAATGAGTATGCCATCTCTACGCCGGTTGAGGTGAATACGCCGGGCGGGAATATTTCGAAGCTGATTGCGAACTTTCCGAACTTCCACTTTGCTGAGATCGATGGAACGGATGCTGTGGCCAGCTATGAGGCGATGGTGGAGGCCGTGGCGTACTGCAGGGCGGGGCATGGACCGGCGCTGGTGCATGGGCATGTGGTGCGGCCTTATTCGCACTCGCAGTCGGATGATGAGACTAACTATCGGAGTGCAGAGGAGATACAGGCCGACGCGTTGCGCGATCCGATCTCTCGGATGCAGATGTGGCTGCTGCGCGAGGGAATCCTGGATGCGCAGGGGATCAACGACCTTGAGCGCAAGGTGGACGAAGAGGTCCAGAGGGCGACGGACCGGGCGCTTTCGGCGGTGTTGGCGCAGCCGGATTCTATCCTGAAACATGTTTATTCTGAGGACCTTAGGCCGACAGATGCGGTTTTTGAGGCGACGGTGCAGCCGACGGCCGACTCGGCTGAGCATACGATGCTGGACTTGATCAACCACTGCCTGCAGGACGAGATGCGGCGGGATGAGCGGGTGGTCGTGTTTGGCGAGGATGTTGCTGATGTGACACGAGATGCGGGGCTTCTCTCGGGGAAATTGAAGGGCAAGGGCGGCGTCTTCAAGGTCACGCACGGGCTGCAAAAGGAGTTTGGGAGCGACCGTGTTTGGAACTCGCCGCTGGCGGAGGCGAACATCACGGGACGGGCGATTGGGATGGCCGTGCGCGGTATGAAACCCGTTGTGGAGATTCAGTTCTTCGATTACATNNGGGGGGTCGATTTATCACTCGCAGTCGGGGGAGGTGATCTTCACGCATACGCCGGGCGTGAGGGTGGTGATGCCGTCTAACGCGTTGGATGCAATCGGGTTATTGCGGACGGCGATCCGTTGCGATGATCCGGTGTTGTTCCTGGAGCATAAGAATCTGTACCGGTCGGTTTTTGGGCGGTCGGTGTATCCGGGGCCGGAGTATACGATTCCGTTCGGGAAGGCCTCTATCGTGAAGAGCGGTAAGGACTTGACCGTGATTACGTATGGTGCGGTGGTGCCTCGGGCGCTGGAGGCTGCGCGGCGGATGGAACGGGAACTGGGGGTCGATGTGGAGCTGATCGACCTGCGGAGTTTGAGTCCGTACGACTGGGATGCGATTGCTACTTCGGTGAAGAAGACGAGCAAAGTCCTTGTGGCTCATGAAGATATGAAGAGCTGGGGATATGGGGCGGAGATCGCGGCGAGGATTGGGGATGAGCTATTTCACGATCTGGACGCGCCGGTGCGGAGGGTGGGGGCGATGGATACGTTTGTGGGATATCAGCCGCTGCTGGAGAACGAAATTCTGCCGCAAGTGGAGCATTTATTCCGCGCGATGCGTGATTTAGCGTCGTTTTAGTGCGGTTTCGGGCTGCAAATCGCGTGACTAAGTGAGGTTTCGGGACACACCTGGTGGTTTTGAGGGCGAGGGCGTCTCGTGGCGATTTTTGATGGGTGGGGGTTGGGCTCCAGTTTGGGCGACTGGATCGGCTCGCAATTTTCGTGCGCGGGTGCGGGTTGAACGAGGGGACGGGTGAGGCTCGGAGGCTGAATGTGGTGTTTCCGGGAGCGGAAGGTGGAGTCGGCTGGGTTTCTGGATTTTGCGTTGGAGCTGGGATGCAGGAATGACGGCTTGGGTTTGATCGATTGGGGGCTGATTGCGGGGAAAAACTTTTACACAGGAAGTGGGCGGAAAACATCGCCGAAGAGCACAACATTTGAGGAGTAGGAGCGTCAAAGAAGGTGTAGCACGAAAGTGCTGCAGTCGGGTCCAGCAGTCCCCACGGATTCCGGCTTCCCCTATCTGCACAACCCTCCCCCACCTATTTGTAGGCCCCCGGAAGATCGGGGGTCTAACGCCTTTAAGGGCGGAGTGTAGAGGATAGAGACGGCGGATTAGGGCAAATTTCCAATTATTAAGGATGCAGCGTGCCTGTGCCAGCAAACTGCAGGTCTCTCCACTACGCCAAACGATAAGGGCCGTTTGGCTCCGGTCGAGATGACAGCACCTTCGCTACGA
>DHWW01000275.1 GCA_002413385.1 Granulicella sp. UBA5172 | reverse complement strand
GATTCGCCGAGTCCGCCGAAACGGCGCTCACGGTGCTGATAGTTGGCGATGGCTTCGAGCAGATGGCGGCCCCGGAAATCTGGCCAGAGGCGGTCGGTGACGAAGATCTCGGCATAAGCGATCTGCCAGAGCAGGAAGTTGGAGATACGCTGCTCGCCCGAAGTGCGGATGACCAAGTCGGGGTCTGGCATGTGCGCGGTGTAGAGCGCGGCATTGAGTTGTGGTTCATCGATGCGGGCCTTGATGGCGTCGTCAACCCCTTCGGCGGCCAGCATATCCTCGACCGAGATGCCGCGCTTGTGGGCTTCGGCGATGAGGGTATGGACGAGAGTGCGGGCGGCATCGACGATCTCGGAACGGGCCCCATAGTTGAGCGCGAGCGTAAGCGTGGTGCCCGTATTCTTTGCGGTCTGCTCGGAGGCCCACTGCATGGTGTCCTGGACCTCCTGCGGGAGTTCGTCGGTGCGACCGATATAGGCCATGCGGATATTGTTGTCGTTCATCCGCTTGACGTTGGAAATGAGGTAATTTCTTAGCAACTTCATGAGGAAGTTGACTTCGTTTTTGGGTCGACGGAGGTTATTCTCCAGCGAGAAGGCGTAGAGCGTGAGCCAGGGAAGATCGATGCGCGAGGCGGTCTCGACGACGAACTGAACACATTCGGCACCCTGCTGGTGGCCGAGGAAACGCTTGAGGGCGCGCTTGCCGGCCCAGCGTCCGTTGCCGTCCATGATGATGGCGACGTGCTGGGGCATGCGCTCGGGATCGAACGTATCGTAGAGGGCGCGCTCCTCGGGCGTGAGTTCGTGGACCCGGTTAGAGCGTTGATAGACGCGGTTGGAAGTAGGTTCGCGCACAGTTGGCTCGCTCAGTTGACGATAGCTGAAAGGTGGGGTTTAGGGAACAGCGATTCGTGCCGGGCTCCCAGTTCTTAAGACGCATATTGGCCGAAATGGGCCCCTGACGGTCATAAAAAAGCTAAGAAAAATATCGCGGGCGAAACGGAGAGGCGTCGCAGCGCTCGCCTGGAGAGAGCGAGGGCTGCGACGCCGGGAGTGCGGAGATGCCTTCCTGTGGCTCAGGCCATGCGGCGATTGCGGCTCTGGGAGAGTTCGCGGACATGGTTGAGGAAGATCGACTTCTGGGTCGAGGTGAGATGCGCGGTGTATTTGGCGATCTCGGATAGGAAGGGATCGGTGAGCAGCACGGCCGACTCGTCGCGGTGACGGGTTGGAGCATCACGGAGCAGCGCTGAGATGTCGACCTGCAGGGCGCGTGCGAGGCGATCGAGCGAGGACAGGGTCGGCATAGCCTTGCCATTCTCGATCTTGGAGATATACGTCCGCGGTACACCCATACGAGCTGCCAGTTGGCGCTGGGAGAGGTTGCGGACGTGGCGGAGATCGCGCACGGCGGAAGCAACCTGGGGACCACTGTCGCGGGTCTCGGCTGTGGACTCGAGGACGAGGGCGATCGCTGGTTGAACTTTGGGTGGCTCGGGCAGCAAGGACTTCTTGCAGCGGCGGCAGGTGTCTGAAGCGGTGCGGAATTGCACCAGCTTGCAGGCTTCACAGCGTAGGACTTCACGCTGCGGGACCTCGCGCTCGGGCGATTCAGCCTGGGGCTGAGCCTCCAATACGCTGACGGGCGCCATCATGGTTGCCATAAGTTGTGTGTTGCGGACGGCTGCCAGAGCGGGCGCCGTACGCCTGCGTCCGATAACGAAGACAAGCGATGTGCCTAGAATGACACTGGGTGTCGGAAGAGTCAAGAGTAATGCCGGAGATTCCGCCAAAAATATGGTAAAAAATGGCAATGGAACCAAAGTGGTAAACATGATGCAGTTGATTACGGAGTAAGCGAGGTGAGTATGAGTCCAGCATTTGGAGCTGAGAGGGCGGAGGCGTTGCTACGAGAGTGGACCTCCAATGAGTCGCTGGTGAAGCACGGATTGTCCGTGGCACGCTGCACGGAGAGCTATGGCTTGCGGGAGGCGGCACGGTTGGGATTGAGTGGCGATTCTGCTAAGCGGTTCGCAGAAATGTATCGGTGTGCGGGGTTACTGCATGACTTTGATTACGACCGGCACCCGACGCCCGAGGAGCATCCGTTTGTGGGGGTGAAGTTTTTGCGCGAGCAGGGATGGCCGGAAGAGATATTGCACGCGATCCTGGCGCATGCGGATTATTCAGGCGTGGTGCCAGAGACGCATCTGGATAAGGCGTTGTTTGCGAGCGATGAACTGGCCGGATTTCTCACGGCGTGCGCGCTGGTAAAGCCGAGCAAGGCAATCGCTGAGGTCGAGGTCGCGAGCGTGAAAAAGAAGATGAAGGACAAGGCGTTCGCGCGGGCCGTGAAGCGCGAGGACATTACGCGTGGTGCTGAGTTGCTGGGGATTCCTGTAGAAGAGCACATCGGCAATTGCCTGCGCGCGATGCAGGAACATGCTGCGGAGCTTGGCCTGCTGGGTATTGGGGGCTGAGGTTAGTGGCAGCCACGCAGGACCGCGAACCATGCGAGCGAAAGAATGATCGAGCCGATGATGCCGATGACGAACATTGGTCCGCGTGTGCTCTGGGGTGCGCTGGCGACGTCGTGGGAGTTTTGGTGAGCAGCATCGGGATTGTAGTGGATGGGGAAGAGATGGCCTTGAGGAATGGCTTTGGCGGAAGTGAATTCGCCGGTATGGATCTCGTCGTTGGCGAAGTAGTTGTAGGAGATGCGGAAGTGCTTGGTGGTAGGGATGCCGAAAGCGAGGGCGCGACCGGCACCGAACTCGTATTTACAGGCGGTTACAGTGGCGAGAGCTTCGGGCCAGTCGGCTTGCTCGGGTGTGAGTTCGTGGGTGGGTTGCGGGTTCATTGACTGAGTAGACCTGCGGATAAGATGCGCTGGACGCCTGTTGAAGCAAATCCGGTGTTGGTGGCGTTGACGGAACCGGGCAGGTTGACGGCGCGGGAGAGGTCCTCGATGACGATGGATTCGAAGCCGAGGCGCGCGGCAGCGAGGGCGGAGAAACCTACGCAGAAGTCATAGGCCAGGCCGGTAAAGAAGAGGCGGATGAGGCCGCGCTCACGGAGGTAGCCAGCGAGGCCGGTGGTGGTGCGCTGATCGTTTTCGGTGAAGGCCGAGTAGCTGTCGATATCGCGACGGAAGCCTTTGCGGAGGATGAGTTCGGCATGAGGGATGTTGAGGTCCGGGTGGAGATCGGCACCTCGTGTGCCCTGGATGCAATGGTCGGGCCAGAGGGCCTGGGTGCCGTAGGGAGTTTCGATGGTGTCGGTGAACGGTTGCTTGCCGGGGTGGGTGCTGGCGAAGGAGATGTGGCCGCGGGGATGCCAGTCCTGGGTGAGGAGGACGTGGTCGAAGCGGGCGGCGAGGGCGTTGATGCCGGGTAGGATGGCATCGCCGTCCGTGACCGCGAGCGCGCCGCCGGGGAGGAAGTCGAGCTGCATGTCGATGACGAGAAGAGCGTCGGACTGGCGGAGTTGCATAGTTGCAAGCGTACTATTTTCTGCAAAGGATAGAGTGGGTATGTGAGGAGCACGATGGCCGTGGTGAAGATTATTGAATGTCCGCGGGATGCGTGGCAGGGTTTGCCGAAGGTGATGAAGCCTGAGGTGAAGGCGGAGTATCTGCGTGCGTTGATTGCGGCTGGTTTTACGCATATCGATGCGGTGAGCTTTGTATCGAAGGGGTTTGTTCCGCAGATGGCGGACTCGGAATTGGTGCTGGAGTATCTGGATGTGGGGCCCGAAATCGAGATCATTGGGCTGGTGGCGAACGCCGGTGGCGCGGAACTCGCGGTCGATGGACGGCGGTTGACGACACTGGCGTTTCCGTACTCGATCTCACCACAGTTTCTGGAGCGCAATCAGCGGCAGACCCCGGAGGAGGCTCTGGATCAGCTGGAGCAGGTTGGCGAGTTGGCATACAAGGGCGGGCAGGATGTGGTGGCGTATGTGGCGATGGCGTTTGGAAATCCGTTTGGGGATATGTGGGACATCGATGAAGTCGTGAGCGCAGTGGATTTGCTGGTGGATCTGGGAGTGGCGCAGGTGTCGTTGTCGGATACGGCCGGCGTTGCTTCTGCAGAGCTGGTGAGGGATGTGGTGCGGCTGGTGTTGGATGTGCATGCGGGGTTGGAGGTCGGTGTGCATTTGCACGCACGACCGGAGGATGCAGCGGCGAAGGTGAGGGCTGCGTATGAGGCCGGATGCAGACGCTTCGATTCGTCCATTGGCGGGGTGGGGGTTTGTTCGTATGAGCAGGATCCGCTGGTGGGGAATCTGCCGACGGAGGTATTGCTGGCGACGCTGAAGGATTTGGGTGCCGAGCTGCCCGAGATTGAGCCGCTGGAGCGGATGATTGCGATGAGTGCGGAGATCGAGAAGCGGTTTGGGACGGCGGTTCAGTAGAGCAGATACAACGAAACGAGTTGGGAGTGCAGTGAATGAATGATGTCGAGAAGGTGATGGAGCAGGGTTACGCTGAGGCGCGGATTCGGGTGCGCTATGCGGAGACCGACCAGATGGGTGTGGTGTATCACGCGAATTACCTGGTGTGGTTTGAGGTGGGCAGGGTGGAGTTCATACGGCAGTTGGGGATGGACTACAAGAACATGGAGCAGGAAGACGGGGCAATGATTGCGGTCGCGGAGGTGACGGCTCGCTATAAAGCTCCTGCACGCTATGACGATGAGTTGATTGTGCGCACGTCGCTGGCGGGTGTGCGCGGGTCGATCGTGCGGTTTCGGTATGTGGTGGTGCGGGCTGCAAATGCACTCGATGATGAGGTTGTTTTGTGCGAGGGTGAAACGGTGCACTTCGTTGTTGGACGGGACATGAAACGGCGTGAAATGCCTGCTGCCTATGCTGAGCGTTTTGCGTCTGTCGTGCATAGGATGGTGAAGGCAGATTGAGGAGAACACGATGAGTGGAGTGAACATCGCACTGATTACGGGCGCAAACAAAGGGTTAGGCCTGGAGACCGGTCGGCAGCTGGGCAAGCTGGGATATACGGTGCTGCTGGGATCTCGTGATGCATTGAAGGGTGAGGTTGCTGCACGTCAACTGCGTGATGATGGGGTGGATGCGCGCGTGATGAAGCTCGACGTGACGAAGCAAGCGGATATTGATGCTGCGGCAGTCCAGATCGAGAGCGAGTTTGGGAAGCTGGATGTACTGGTGAACAACGCTGGCGTGATGATCGAAAAGGGCTGGACGAAGAACACGACCAGCGAGACGACGATGGAGAATCTGCGAGCAACGTTTGAGGCGAATGTGTTTGCGGTATTTGCAGTGACCAAGGCGATGCTGCCGCTGCTGTTGAAGTCGGAGGCGGGAAGGATCGTCAACGTGTCCAGCATTCTGGGCTCAGTGAGCCTGCAGGCGACGAAGGATTCCCCTACTTACAGTACGAAGCTGTTTGCCTATAACGCATCGAAGGCGGCGCTCAATATGCTGACGATTTCGTTAGCGCATGAACTGCGGAATACGAAGATCAAGGTGAACTCGGCGCATCCGGGATGGGTGAAGACGGATCTGGGTGGGAGTGCGGCACCGATGAGTGTGGTCGACGGGGCTAAGACCGAGGTGCAGTTGGCTACGTTGGGGGAAGATGGACCTACGGGCGGGTTCTTCCATACTGGGAAAGAGATCCCCTGGTAGTTAAGCGCCTGGGGAGTGCTTGCGGGCGAGTTCCCAGGCCTTGGCGTACTTCCAACTGACGTAAACCGAGTGGTAGAGATGGAGCAACAGNNAGGACGATGTTCCAGACGAAGCTGAAGGGGTTGCTGCTGGTCTTGCCGCGGGTGACGGCGAGTCGCGCCATCTCGTTGCTGTAGCGGCTCATGTGCTCGAGGTAGAGCGGCAAGGTGGGGTAAGCGTAGTGGAGCAGATCGCCGTGGATGCGGCCTGTGGGACCGTCGTGGAAGGGCGTGCTGTGAGGGCTGCCTTCGTTGGTCATCCGCGCGGCGCCGCGGCGGAAGAGACGCAGCTTGCGGTCGGGATAGAATCCGCCGTGGCGCATCCAGCGGCCGAAGATCTGGTTGCTGCGATTGATCCAATAGGCGTTGTGAGTGGGATTGCTGGCGAGTAGCTCGCGGAGGTGTTGCTGGAGAGGAGCGGAGAGAACCTCGTCGGCGTCGAGCAGGAGAATCCAGTCGGAGGTGCACTTGTCGATGGCGGAGTTCTTCTGGCCACCATGACCTTTGAAGGCCTCGACGAAGACCCTGGCGTTGTAGCTGCGCGCGATCTCCAGCGTGCGATCGGTGGAGAAGGAGTCGACGATGACAATCTCGTCGGCGAAGCTGACGGAGTCGAGGGTGCGCGGAAGATTGGACTCCTCGTTCATCGTGATCATGGCGATGGAGAGGGTCATGATCATTCAGGCCGTGAGCGTGATGGAAGGATCGTCGAGTTGCTCGCGGAGCAGGCGCTCGGTGAGGGTACGAAGGTCTTCGCCGGTCTTCGCTAAGGTGAACGCTTTGCTGGCTTCGTTCCACTCCAGTTTGAAGGAGGTGGAGAGAGCAGAGATCCAGACCTGGCGAACAGGAGTGTTGGGAGTGAAGACGAACTTCGCTGCACCATCTTCGAAGAGGACGTTGAGAACGCCGTTCTTCTCCTCGGCTTCGAAACCTCCCTCTTCTTCAGCGCGGAAGAGCGCTTGTTTGAGGGATTCGAGGGCTTTGTCGGACTCGTGGCGGAAGGTGGTCTCGTCGATCATGCAGAGACCAGTGTAAATGGCTGCGCCGAGTTTCAGTTCTTTGGGGGAGTTGGGGCGGCGGGGGGCGGCTCGTGTTGCGTGTCGCGCGGGGTGAAGCAGGCAGTGGGAGTGTCGATGGACTCAAAGTGCAGGGTGGTGTCGGAGAAGGCGAAGGGCTGGCAGGTGAAGGTGCGGAGGTGCGCGGTCTCGAAGGTCTGGGAGCGTGCGATGGGATCTCCGGACTCGGTGGGCTTGACGTGGCCGGTTGCGGTGACGAGCAGGAAGCGGTGGTCAGGGTCCGTGGTGTCGGGCTGGAACCAGCGCTCGGTGAGGTCGCAGGGATGCTGATGGGTGGGATCGCAGGAGCGTTCGGCGGAGGCGAAGCTGGCGGTGATGACGGCATGTCCGTTGAGGATGCGGAGGTGGGCTTCGCTCTCGGTGAAGTCGCCATTGGAGCCGTTGGCGATGGCGTGGAAGATCGCGGTGTAGTACTGGTGTGCCAGGAGAGACCGGTCGGTATGGAGGAAGGTTGCTGGCGTGGTTGCGGCGTTACTGAAGGAGGTAGCGTAGACGAAGCTGGCGATGTGGTGCCACTCGTCCTCTACGGGCATCATGATGGCGCTGATGAGGTGCTGGTCGAGTTCAACGGTGAGAATGGCGTCGAGTTCGGCGGTGTTGCCGAGGGCAATGAAGTCCAGACGAACGGAGTGCGGGAAGGCAATGTGGCCGCGGGAGAGGTACTGGCTGGGAGCGCCAATGGCGGCGAGCGCGGCGGTACGGAGGCGGTCGTCAGAGGACTGCATCTCGACGGCGAGAGCTTGCGGAGCAGAGACGCTGGAGTTGGTGGTGGAGAACTGCATCGGACCGAGACCAGCGAAGATGGGATCGGGAAGGATGACTTGCAGTTTGACGACGGGCTTTGGGTGGCGGCGCCGTGGGTGGGGAAGATCCGACGTCGTGACGCTGCGCCGAAGCTGCTCCCAAGGCACACAAGAGCAGGACCAGCGTCGCGGGTACGAATCGGAGAGAGCGCACGGAGGTAGAGGCAGGCAGCATTGGGAAAAGTACGCTCGAAGCATGTGATGCTGCCACCAACGGTGTGTGGATGGTGCAGTCGGTGTGTGGATGGTGCAGAGGGGGGTACCCCCCCTCCCCTCGTTGGAGGGGTTTGTGTGGAATCAATGGCTTACAGACACGATTTCCGCCAAAATATAGATTCCAGAGATTTTACGGGTAGAATATTGAAAACAATGGGGTTAGAGGCAAATGCTCTCCAGCTCCCTGTAAGGGTCTAATCTCACCTATTTCTATTATAGCGAGTGGCATACAGCAACTATGCCAAGTTTTGAAAATATATATCGCCAGTGTTGATAGGGGNNGGAAGAGTTCGAGGGGATTTGGCTGGGTCAGGCAGGCTGGGGCCCACTGACGGCGGCAAGGTTGTCGGACAAGAAGAGATCCGCGGCTATTGGACTCGACAACGGAGTTAGTTCGATCCTCATGTCGAACCGCTTGCCATGACCGAGGAAGACGGAGGCAAGACCCGCGTCAGGGTGCACCAACTCGTCAAGGGCCTTCAAGGGGATGTTCTTTCGGACAGCGAGGTTCTTCACGTGTTCACCGTGAAGAGCGGTCTCATCGCAGCCATGGACCTTGGGGATGAGGCCGATCCAACCGCTGGTCCGTCTGCCGCCTTCGCACCTCGATCCTAACTGGCTCTCCGCGGTGGCGTGAGAGCAGGACCCAGCCTCGAGAATTCTGTCACACGTCGATGTATGGGGACCCATCTGTCTTGTACATGGATATCCTGGCACCGTGCGCAGGCGGGCGGAGGAGAGCCTTGGCACATTTGCGAAGAGTGGCCGCCAGCGNNTGGCTTACTTCACTACGTCGGGGATGGAGAAGAGTTGGAACTCCCGAATGCGTGCCTCCCCGGTGCTGGCGATGATGTTCAGGCGTACGCGCTGGGCAGTGACTGGACGGAAGTGGTCTATCTTCTCGTGACCGATGGCGTAGTCCGCCACGACGGTCTTCCATTGGCCATCCTGCCATGCTTCAATGCGGTACTGCTGGATAGCCTGGCCTTCCGCGAGCCACTCCGTCGTGAGCGCGTGGTTGAAGGTGATGGGGTGGGGCAGGCGGACTTCCAGCGTAGCGGTGTGCGAGCCCGCAGGGGCGCTCCAGAAGGTGTCAGCGTCGCCGTCGAGTGCGCGAGCGGTGTTGTCGCCGGTGGGCAAGTGGTCTTTGAGGAGGTTATCGGCGTAGCGGCTCTTGAGTGCGGCACCAAGTTCGCGGAGGCGGACGACGTCCGCGTCGTCGAGCAGGCCCTTGTCGTTCGGCGCCAGCCCCAGCATCCACTGGCCGCCACGGCCGACGGAGTTCTCATAGCTGTCGATAAGCTCGTCGAGAGACTTGAGCGAGGACTCGTCGTTCGGATGCCAGAACCAGTGGAAGGCGCGGAGGGGTGTATCGACCTCCACGGGACGCCAGCGGAGGAATCCGTGGCGGTCGATGACGTTCCAGTTCTCATATTCGATCTTGCCGGACTCGTCGCCTGCCCAGCGCGCATCGCCATACTCGAAGAGGGCAGTGTCGGCAAAGACAATCGTGTTGGGTTGGTAGGTGCGGAGGGTTTCGATGATCTTTGGGAAGTTGTAGACGTGTCCCGCGGAGCCTGCGCCGTCGAGCCAGAACTCGACGAGGTCGCCATAGCGTGTGGCGAGTTCTTCGAGCTCGGCGTTGTAGTACTTGTCGTAGGCGACCGGATCGGCGTAGCGGGGATCGTGGCGGTCCCAGGGCGAGAGATACACGCCGAACTTCAGGCCGTTGGCGCGGGCAGCTTTGGCGACCGCACCCACGATGTCACCCTTGCCGTTTTCAAAGGGGCTGGCCTTGATGCTGTAGTCGGTCTGCCCGGTAGGCCAGAGGCAGAAGCCGTCGTGATGCTTCGCGACCATGACAACGTACTTCGCTCCGGAGGCCTTGATGGCCTTCATCCACTGGTCAGGGTCAAAGGCAGTGGGGTTGAAGACCTTGGGGCTGGCGGTGCCGTCACCCCACTCCCGATTGAGAAATGTATTGGTGCCGAAGTGGAGGATGACGCCGAACTCGAGGTCCTGCCACTCGGTCTGCTGTGGGGTTGGCTTTAGATCGACCGCATTCTGAGCGCAGACGCAGGAACAGCCGGCCAGCAGGGTTCCACAAACTACAGCGATGCATCGTGAGTACAGCCGTTTCATCGGTAAGGTCTCCTGCTTGAGGTCAATGTGGATACGAGGCGGAGCCGGTACGTGCTCGCCAGATGGCTCCCGCGATGGGGTCGATGACGCCGTCGAGAGTCTGGATTGCCGGGAACTCCAGTCGAACCGAGGCGATGAGTGCATCGCGCACAGGCTTTGCCCGTTCCATGATCGAGCCCGCGAAGGCGATGGAAGGCAGTGTGTCTGCGACGTGAGAGTCGGCTGCTTGCAGCCGCCGGATGATGAGGCGGACGAGCCACCCAAGGTCTTCGCCCTCCTTGCGGAGCACAGCCGAGGCTACGGCATCGCCGCCGTTGGCGAGGGCGAGGACAAGTTCGGTGAGACGGGAAAAATCAGGGGAGGGACGGCTGTTGGCATACTCGACGAGCAGGNNGGACGGCCCTCATCTTTAGCGAGGAACGCGGCGCGGAGAGCTTCATGCCCGATGCGGTTGCCTGACCCCTGGTCGGCGAGCGCCGGCCCCCAGCCTCCGGCGGTGGTAAGTGTGCCGTCTCTCGTGCGGCCTGCAACGTTGGAGCCTGTGCCTGCAAGGACGAGGACGCCGGGCCCACCCTGGAATGCTGCGTTCAGAGCGATCTCTACATCGCCGAGAAGGATGAGCTCACCGGAAATACGTGGGGTGATGGACTGCCGAAGGAAGTCGGTCACCAGAGGAACAGTCTCGCCGGCGGTGCCAATGCAAGTGCGCGTAATGGAGCGCATGGAGATGCCGGAGACGGCGGTGAGTTGTTCAAGAGCGCTATCGAGGTTCGCCATGGCGGTCTCGGAGTCGATACGCATGCGCTTGATGGTGCCAGTGCGAACGCGCGCCAACTCGCGTGTCTCATCCGCCAGAACATAGTCTGTCTTCGTACCGCCAGCGTCGATGCCAAGAAAGTAAGTCATGATCTCGATTGTCGTGCACGGTTCCATTGCCTGGTTGGGATGACTTACTCCGCGAGAACTGCCTTTGTCAGATTACGTGGGTGATCGACGTCGATCCCATTATTGATGGCCATCCAGTACGAGAGCAACTGTAGCGGAATCATCTCACAGATGCCCATCAGGGCTTCGCGCATCTCTTTTACGTAGACGGTGTGGGTGGCAAGGTCTCGTACTTCGATGTCGCCCTCGTTGGCGATAGGGAGTTCTCGGAGCGGTAGCCCAGCTTGTCGGCGAGGAAGCCCTGCAGCACGGGAACGACAGCGCCGCCAACGACCATCGCGATGAGGATACCCGAGCCCTGGCTGGTGAACTTCCCGAGTCCCTTGACGGCGAGCGGGAAGATGCACGGCCACATCACAGAGTTGAACAGACCGCAGCTCACGATCGCCCACTTGGCAGCAGCCCTAAGCGTTCTCGAGGCGTTGTGTTTGTTCGGCATTGAACTGGCAGCCTTTCAGTAATCTGCCCCAGAGTAGCCGATTCCAACCCTATCCATGCAACAACGCCACAAGTTCCTAGGGGCTAATCCGACTGCCTCATCGGAAGTCACTCTGTTTGCTATAGTCGCGGAAGGGAATTCGATAGTTCACCCCGATTAGGAGAATGGTCGGCGCAAAGCTAACATTATGGCCGAGCGTCCAAGATTGATACTGGAAGTCGACCTTCGCCTGAAAATGGTGCACCAGATCAATATCCATGCCACCACCATAGCTTTCAACGATGGAGTTATCCCCGAGATATCCAGTGGGATGAATATTGAAATGGATTGTGCCCGTACCGATTAGAAAGTTGGCGTATGGATGGAGGTACCGAAACAGATTACCCTGAACCTGTAGCCCCGTAAGATAAGTCCTCTCCTTCACATAGGCTCCATTGGTCAGGTTCACCCTCCCCTCTAATGAAGGTGCCACTGGTAGCTTCATGAAGTAGCGCGTAATGTTGAAGCCAAATCCTTCTCCATCATTGCGGGCGGGTGCTGGTTCACCGTATACGGGGTTAGCATTCTCATAGCCACCAAACACCGAGATATCCATGGACTTCTTGGCCGTCGGCAGGGCCTGCGCAACGCATCGGGAGATAGTCGGCATCCCCAGCAGACCACAAGCTGCAATCCAGCCTCCAAATCTCAGCGCATTCCGCCGTAACAGTTTCATTATCTTCATTATCTCCAACCCCAACCCGCCTCTATCTAGGGGTATAGGGCTTGTATTCGCATCACGTATACAGCAGACCACTAAACCGCATCACTGCTTCCGCTAGATTTTGGGTTAGACAGCCAAATAGAGTCAATCGGTTGCCAGTATCCTGTAAGTTTGGTTCAGAGGCGGATTGGTCTGCCCGATCCATTGAGCCACTTGCAAAATTCATGCAGCAGGGTCAATTAGAAGTGGGATTGCCAACTTTAGAATAGGGTTACGAAGACCAACTCCAAAGTGGCGTTGTTGCATGGATAGGG
>DHWW01000270.1 GCA_002413385.1 Granulicella sp. UBA5172 | reverse complement strand
GAGGCGATCGTGCGGCTGGCGCATGCGCGCGGGATTTATCTGCTGCTGGATGAGTGCTATGTCTACCTGAACTTCACGGGCAAGATCGTCAGTGGAGCGTCGTTCACGGATTGCAAAGAGCATGTGATTGTGCTGGGCTCGCTGTCGAAGACGTATGCGATGACGGGCTGGCGTGCGGGATTTGCGCTGGGGCCGAAGCAGGTGATCTCGGCGATGAGCAAGCTGCAGTCGCAGAGCACGTCGAACGCCGCGAGCATGGTGCAGCGGGCTTCGATTGCAGCGCTGACGGGGTCGCAGGAGTGTGTCGCGGAGATGCGCGCGGACTATATCAAGCTGCGCGACCGTATCCTTGAGGGCTTCAAGACGATCCCTGGATTGACCTGCACGGTGCCCGAGGGAGCGTTCTATGTGTATCCGAACGTGAGCGCGTTCATCGGCAAGGGCGGAATTAAATCCGCTTCGGATCTTGCGGCAAAGTTGCTCAGCGAGGCGCATGTGGTTGTGGTGCCGGGAGAGGCGTTCGGAACCGATGCGCATATTCGGCTCTCGTACGCCGTGTCGGCTGAGGTGATCGACAAAGGAGTGCAGCGGCTTCGGGAGTTTTTCGCAAAGCTGGGCTAATGTAAGGCGCAAAGGCCGTCCTGAGTTCAGGGGCGGCCTTTGCGGTTAGAGATGGAGACGTATGTCCTCAGGGAAGACGAAGACGAGCCCCCCGTTTACCGCGTTCGTGCTGGCGGGCGGAAGCGGAACGAGATTCTGGCCTCGCAGCCGGCGGGCACTGGCTAAACAGGTTCTGCAGCTCGATGGGCATCACACCATGATTCAACAGACGGTGGCGCGGCTCGACGATGTGATGCAGGATTACGATGTGTGGGTGATCACGAATGACCTGCTCTGCGACATCATCACGGAGCAGTTGCCGGGAATTCCGCAGGAGCGAATTCTGTGTGAGCCAGAGTCGCGGAATACGGCTCCGGCCTGCGCGCTGGCGGCGTTCCTGCTGGAGCGGGATGACCCGGAGACGGTGATCGGCATCTTTCCTTCGGACCACGCGATCGGGAATGTGGCGCGGTTCCATATGATCCTGCGCGCTGCCATCAAGCTGGCGTCGTCGGGCCCGAAGATTGTTGTCCTGGGCGCTCCTCCAACGCGCGATGAGACAGGCTACGGGTATATCGAATTGGGCGCGGCGGTGACGCCGACCACGGTGGGTGGGGAGGCGATTCCGGTACGGAGGGTGCGGCGGTTTACCGAGAAGCCGGATCGCGCGAGGGCAAAGGCGTTTCTGCGTTCGGGAAATTATGCGTGGAACAGCGGCATGTTTTTGTGGAGCGCGCAGACGCTTTGCGATGCGGTACGCGAACACTCGCCGGCCATGGCGCCGCTGTTGGAAAAGATTGCGGCAGCGTGGGGGACGCCCGAGTTTGGGGCCGTGTTTGCCGAGTTCTATCCGCAGTGCGAATCGATCTCGATTGACTATGCGATTCTCGAGCCGCGATCAGCGAAGGGAGAGACGGCATCGGAGCTGTACTGTCTGCCGGCGGACTTTGCGTGGAACGACCTGGGCTCGTGGGCAGCGCTCTATGAGCATGTGGCGGAGACTCGCGAGTGCGCGAATGCAAACGTGATCGAAGCAGAGAATAACGTCCAGATCGATTCGACCGGCTGCTATGTCTTTGCTCCCAGCAAGACGGTGGCACTGGTCGGGGTGAAGGATATTGTTTTAGTCGAGACCGACGATGCGATTTTGATCACGACGCGCGATGGGTCGCAGGATGTTGGCAAGGTGGTGAAGGCGTTGAAGAGCACGGGCAGGATGGATCTGATTTGAGTACAGCGGTGAAGTTCGGAACCGACGGATGGCGCGGAATCATCGCAGACGACTTCACGTACGACAATGTGCGCGTGGCCGCTCGGGCGATTGCACATTATGTGATTGAACACGAGGATGCGAAGGCGGGCGTGTGCGTTGGGTACGACACGCGGTTCGGGTCGAAGTCGTTTGCGCGTGTGGTCGCGGAGGTACTGGCTGGCGCGGGAATTCCGGTGGCGCTGGCGAGCAAGGTGACGCCCACTCCAGAGCTGTCGTTTGCCGTGCGCGGGCGCAAGGCGGCGGGCGGTGTGATGATTACGTCGAGCCATAACCCGGCGGAGTGGAACGGTGTGAAATACAAGGCGAGCTACGGCGGATCGGGAAGTCCCGCGATCATCGCATCGATCGAGGGCTACCTGCTGAAGCCGCTGCCGCTGGCGGCTACTCCGGCTGCGATTGTGGAGGTGGATTTTTCTGCGCCCTATATCGCGGCGCTTGAAGCGTTTGTTGATTTGAAGGCGATCAAGGCCTCGGGCTACCGGTTTCTGATCGACACGATGTATGGCGCGGGCAAGGGATATGTTGCGGGAATCTTCTCGCGGGCGGCCATTCCGTTTGTTGAATTTCGCAGCGAGATCAACCCTGCGTTTCCGGGGATTAATCCTGAGCCGATCCTGCCGCATATTGCTGCGACGCAGAAGGCTGTGGTCGCAGAGTATTGCGATGCTGGCTTTATTACGGATGGCGACGCTGACCGCATTGGCTCCGTCGATGAGCATGGCAACGTGGTTGACGCGCACAAGATTTTTGCGATCCTGCTGCAGTGGCTTTTGAAGCGGAAGCAGTGGCCGGGCGACGTGACACGGGCGTTCAACACGACGAAGATGCTCGACCGCATCGCGGCGAAGTATGGGCGCACGTTGATCGAGCACGGCATCGGATTCAAGTATGTGTGTGACCTGATGCTGGAGCGCGAGATCCTGATCGGCGGCGAGGAGTCAGGGGGTGTCGGCATCAGCAGGCATTTGCCCGAGCGCGATGGATTGCTGAACAGCCTGCTGCTGGCAAATGTGATGGCCGATGAGCACAAGACGCTGGGCGAACTGGTCGCGGCGCTACAGGCGGAGTACGGCGAACACCAGTATGGGCGCATCGATATGCACATCAGCGACGAGCTGAAGGTGTCCGCAATTGAACGTGCGCGTGCCGGGGTGAAGGACATTGCAGGATTGAAGGTGCTGCGCATGGAGACGCTCGACGGCATCAAGTTCTTTCTCGAAAATCCAGCGTGCAGCGACAAGCCGAACGCAGCCGAGACGTGGCTGCTGTTTCGAGCGAGTGGGACGGAACCGCTGTTGCGGGTGTACTGCGAGAGTTGCAGTACGGAGAGTGTGGAGTTGGTGCTGGCGGCTGCGAAGGTTTTTGTGCTGCAGGGAGCTTCGCATTGAGCGGAACGGTGATGGTGGAGACTGCGGGGATTCTGTTCGACATGGATGGGGTGCTGATCAGCTCGATTGGGAGCGTGAATCGCTGTTGGCGGCGGTGGACTCGGCACTACGGCATCGCAGGCTGGGAGACGTACGAGATTCCGCATGGAACGCGCGCGGTCGACATTATCAGGACGCTGAAGCCGGAGATCGATGTGGCCGAGGGGCTGCGTCTGATCGAGGATATGGAGATCGAAGATGTCGCCGATCTGCAGGTGCTACCGGGAGCTCGCGCGCTACTGGCAAGTCTGCCTGCGGAGCGTTGGGCGATTGTGACGTCGGCGACGTATCGGCTACTGCTGGGGCGGCTGGATGCGGCGGAGCTGCCGGTGCCGGAGCGGATGATCAGCGGNNGTGGTGGAAGATGCGCCGAGCGGCGTGGGCGCGGGGGTTGCGGCAGGCTGCCGGGTGCTGGGCGTGCTTGGCTCGTATGGCGAGGCTGAGCTGCGCGCGGCGGGTGTGAGCTGGGTGGTGCGGTCGCTGGAAGATGTCAGCGCGACGACCAGTCCGCAAGGCCTGGTGATCCGCATGAATACGCTTTAGCTGCGGAGCCTTCGCTCCAGCAGAAGCGCTTCGACACGAGCCAGATCCTCTTCGGTATCGACACCGATGGTGTCGTGCGCGGTTTCGGATACGTACAGGGCGAGGCCGTTTTCGAGCAGGCGCAGTTGTTCGAGGCGCTCGGTCTGTTCGAGCTCGCTGGGGGGGAGTGTGGCAAAACGCTCGAGCGCGAAGCGGCGGTAGGCGTAGAGACCGAGGTGCTTCCAGTAGAGCGCGGCTCCGTGGCCGTCGCGATCAAAGGGAATAGTGGCGCGGGAGAAGTAAAGGGCGCGGCCATCGGCGGCAGTGACGACTTTGACGGCGTTGGGATTCGCGATGTTTTCGGGCGTGCAGCGGACCTTGAGAGTGGTGACATCGACGCCGGGGATGGCGAACGGCGTCAGGAGCGCGGTGATGTGCTCGGGGAGCAGGAGCGGCTCGTCGCCCTGGATGTTGACGTAGATGTCGAACTCCGACCAGGGCTCGATCTGGGAGACGGCGAAGAGGCGGTCGGTGCCGCTGGGGAGATCGGGTGAGGTGAGGAGGCAGGGCCAACCGTAGTGGTCGCAGAGTTGCTGGACCTCGGGGGAGTCGGCGGCGATCACGACGTCGTCGAGCTCAGGACAGGCGATTGCGGCGCGATAGACCCAGGCGAGGAGTGGCTCGCCGGCGAGGTGCCGGAGGACTTTGCGGGGAAGCCGGGTGGAGGCAAGCCGCGCCGGAATGACGCCGACGACGCGTGGAGGATGGTTGCTCATGAGCCTGTATTACCGTCTTTCTTTGAGGCGCGATAGCTATGGACTGCCAGTACAACGACGAGGATCAGAACGAAGCCGAGCACGCCAGCGGCGGCGTACAAAAAGCCGAGAAAGTCGCCCAGGCGGCACTTCAGGCTATCACCCGACGCGCTGCAATCGGTGGAGAGGGAGAGCGTGGAGGCGTGGGCTGCGGTGCTGGTTGCGGCGGCAAAGGCGAGCGGCGGCCCTATTCTATGTACCGGGGAGAATCGTCTTCGGACTGCAGAATCGTTGAGCACGTTTGACCTATGAAGATACGAAATTTATGATGGTGAAGCGGCTGATGTCGCGGCCGAATCTTTGTGGCCGCTGGATGCAGTCTCCCACCCGGCGGTGTAGCTCAGATGGTTAGAGCGACGGACTCATAACCCGTAGGTCAGAGGTTCGATTCCTCTCACCGCCACCACTTTGTCTTCATGACGATCCCATACTAGATGATTCTCCTGCCAGCACGTGGTCTACTCTCCACGGGTTGGGTCGTTCAGTTGCTGATTTTATCTCCGGCTTGCAAATCTAAGAGTTCTCTAATGAATCCTCTAAGAGCCCTCCGCGTAACGATGAACCCTATCTTTGCATCCAAGCAGGGAGCCATGTTCTTAAGCGATTGGAGCATGCAAAACGGAAGCGAAATGGAGGTAGCATGTACCTTAGCGATCCTTGCTAAGAGTATCGCTAGAGACTAGCTACGTTTGACTAATTTTGATAATGCCGATGGGAGTATCCGGTTCGATCTCTCTTCCTCAATCACAACATGTTACTGGGCCAATTTGTACTGGCAGGAGAATACTGATGCAGATCAATAAGTTTGTTTTACCCGGAATGCTTTTCGTGGGATGCATGACGTTCGGTTGTAATTCGGGTTCGAACACGCCGAGCACACCCCAGGTCACCACGGTCAAGACAACCATCAGCGATCCGGCGGCATGTCAGGCACCGAACGGGCAATATGCGCACGTCTATGTGACCGTGACAGACGTCCAGGCCAGCACCAATGGCAACGCCGGGGCGGGTGATTCAAGTTTTGTCGACCTGACGCCAACGCTGAAGGCGGGAGCTCCGATGCAGATTGATCTGCTGGGCCAGGCGAACAACAACTGCTTCCTTGCCAGCCTCGGATCGACGACGGAGTTGCCGGCGGGGAACTATCAACAGATTCGGATCATGCTGGCTCCGGACTCCGCGGCTGGATCGGTTTCGCAAAACGCTTGCGGCTCGTTTGCCAACTGCGTTGTCCTGAGCGGCAGCAGCACGCCGCACGACCTCGCACTCTCCAGCGAGGCAAAGACGGGATTGAAGATCCCCTCTGGACAGATTGAAGGCGGGCAGTTTGTCGTGGGAACAGGGCAGACGGAAGATCTGGACGTTGACTTCAACACCTGTGTATCGATCATTGAAGATGGGAACGGACAATTTCGTCTGAAGCCGGTGCTCCATGCTGGTGAAGTCTCGACGACATCCACGTCCATCAACGGTACGATCCTCAATGCGCAGACGAGCAAGCCGATCGTGGGAGGCACGGTGGTGGTGGCCGTGGAGCAAACGGATAGCACCGGAGTGGATCGGGTACTCATGACGACGGTCGCCGATCCCGTTACCGGGGGCTTTGTCTTCTGCCCCTTGATGGCAGGCACCTATGACATTGTTGCGGTGGCTGTGGACGGCAGCGGCATCGCCTATTCTGTCGGAGTTGAAACAGGGTTACAGCCCGGCAATGCGGCGGGGAACATTCCCCTGGGNNTTGGTTCCCGCTGGTGGTACTCAGACAACGATCAACGGCCTTGTCACGTCACTAAGTGCATCGACCGGCGCAATCTCCATCGATGCGCGGGTCGCTCCACTGCAACAGGCGACGGCGTCCGGGTTGATGGTCACCGTTCCCTTACTGCCATTGCAGAACGCCACGGACGGAGCGGATGTGACGGAGACGGGAAGCAGCTGTCCGTCTGGAACCGACTGCGTCTCGTACACCCTGAAGGTACCGGCTGTGTGGCCGAATACCGGGGCGTATGCAGCCACAGGCGCCCAGTTCACCCAGTCCACAGTGGTGCCCGTGGCCGATACCGTTGACGTTCTCAGCACGAATTCGGCTGGGACGCCAGCCTGTTCCACCAGCGAAATCAAGATAACCAACATCATCCCAACAGGACCCATCGTCCTCACTACGGGAGGTATTGTGACGGTCGCAACGGCTGCGTTTACAGGCTGCTGATCGACCGGCGGGAGTAGATCACTCCCGCCGCCGCACCCCTCGCCATGACTCCCTGGAGCTGGCTGGGAGGAACTTTGCGGCGGTGGGAGTATCATTCTGCTATCGGGCTGCGTCTAACCGGCAGGCAGCTCGATGCCGCTCGTCAACCCGATTTCGGAGTCCTTCACCGCACTATGCCCAAGAGCCTCAAAATCTCCCTCCTCGCCTTATCGGTAGTCCTCGTCCTCGGCGTCTTTGTTGGTGTGAACGTGCATGGTGTGCGCGCAGCCGGCGAGGAGGCCCAAGCCGGTGCCTACAACCAGATCAACGTCTATGGCGAGGTGCTGCAGCACATCCAGTCGGATTATGTGGAGGTGCCGAGCATTCCGCTGGTGACCACGGGTGCGCTGCGCGGGCTGCTGGAATCACTGGATGCAGACTCCAGTTACCTGACTCCTGCGGACTACAAGGCCTATAAAGACGACAAGGGTGGCAAGGCACAGGTCGGCATCCATGTGTCGAAGCGGTATGGCTACGCAACGATCATCTCAGTGGTTCCGGGCTCACCGGCGGCTGCGGAGAATCTCTCCGATGGCGACATTATCGAGGCCATCGGCAACCAGGATACGCGCGACCTGCCGCTGGCCGTGATCCAGTTTCTGCTGGAGGGCGCGCCGGGCAGTAATTTGGAGATTGGGGTCATTCGCCCACGCAAGGCAGAGCCGGAAAAGATCACGCTGCATCGCGTGATCGTGTCTGAACCGCCTGTAGGAGATACGTTGTATGAGAATTCTTCGATCGTCTATCTGAAGCCGATCGAGATGGACCATGAGCACGTGCAGGAGGTTGAGTCCAAGCTGCGGGCGATGAACAAGGAAGGGAGCAAGAAGATCCTGCTCGATCTGCGCGATATCGCGGGCGGCGATATGCCAGAGGCGATTCGGCTGGCCAACTTCTTCATCAGCTCTGGAACCATTACCACTCTCGAGGGGCAGAAGTTCGCCAAGCAGACGTTCACGGCAGACCCGGCGAAGGCGATCAACACAACCGCGCCGCTGGTGGTGTTGGTGAATCGCGGCACGTCAGGACCAGCCGAGGTAGTGGCTGCAGCGATCCAGGACGATAAGCGTGGACAGTTGGTGGGCGAGAAGACCTTCGGCGAGGGTTCGCTGCAGAAGACGTTTGACCTGCCGGACGGCGGCGCGATCATTCTCTCGATTGCGAAGTACGCGTCTCCCTCGGGCAAGCAGTTTGAGGATGCTGCCGTGACGCCGGGGACGGTGGTCGCGTCGAACCAGGATGCACTCTTCGCCGATACGGATGATGATTCGTCGACGTCAACGACCAAGACGGAACCGAAGAAAGCCGCTCCAGCACCCGCTCCTGTACCCGACGATCAACTGACGAAGGCCCTGGATATTCTCAAAGCCAAGACAGCCTGAGAGTTGAGAGCAGGGAGTCGGCAGCCGGAGAGCGGAAGCCGCAGGGATTGTGAAAACGGTGCATGATACTGTGGGATTGACGTGCCTAGTTCACAGAACCCCGATGGTCATGACTCCCTGAACTCGCGATCAGCGCTGTGGCGAGCGATGCGCCGATTTCCTTTTCGCGAGCCGGAGTTTCGCAATCGACATCTCGCTGCGCGCGCGGCTGTGCTCCTTCTGCTGGCGGCGTCCGCGCTGTTTGGCGTGATGCTTGGTTTGATGCTGGTGTTCTCCATTAATCTGCCGCAGATGGCGGAGCTGGAGCGCTACCGTCCGAGCACGACCACGGAACTGTACGACGTTCATGGCAAGGCCTTCGGCTCCTTCGCGCTGGAGCGCCGCATTGTGGTGCCGTACTCGGAGTTTCCACCGGTCCTGCGGCAGGCAATTTTTTCCATCGAGGATAAGGATTTCGAGTCCAATGCAGGGCTCAACCTGGTGCGCGTCGTGGGAGCGGCGTATCAGGATCTGCACAGCCACGGCAAGGCCCAGGGAGCGTCGACGATCACGATGCAACTGGCGCGCAACCTCTTCCTGTCCTCCGAAAAGACCTACGGGCGCAAGCTGCAGGAGATCTTCCTGACCCTACAGATTGAGCGCCGCTTTACCAAGCAGCAGATCTTTACGCTGTACGCGAACCAGATTTATCTGGGGCGCGGGACGTACGGTTTTGAGGCCGGCTCGGAGTACTACTTCAGCAAACATGCTCGCGACCTGACACTGCCGGAGGCGGCCATGCTGGCGGCGTTGCCAAAGGGGCCGGAGGCGTACTCGCCGGTGCGCTTCCCGGATCGCGCACTCAAGCGCAGAAATCTGGTACTCCAGGAGATGTTGAACGACCACAAGATCACCGTACAGGAGGCAGCGGATGCGAAGGCTGCTCCGCTGGGGCTGCATCTGGAGTCGCCACCGAACAGCGAGGCGCCGTACTTCGTCGAGGAGGTTCGGCGGCAATTGGAACGTGAGTATGGCGCGGAAGAGGTGCATGGGGCTGGGCTGCGCGTGTACACCACGCTCGATCTCGACCTCCAGCGGGCGGCCAATAAAGCGGTGCTGGACGGAACCGCGGC
>DHWW01000319.1:3093-3344 GCA_002413385.1 Granulicella sp. UBA5172 | reverse complement strand
CGCGGCCCCCGACTCCATCGACGACGCCACCCCAGCATCACCGCTCGCTGCCCGGCTCAAACCCATGCGTCCGCGCCTCGTCCTCGAGCCCAAACCTGAAGCGAAATCCGATTCCAGGCCTGCTCCGCGCCTCGTCCATCAGGGCGATCTCTTCCCCTCCGAATGACAGCATCAACCCGCCTGTCGCCTCAGCCAGACCCCACCTCTCCCACTTCATCGCCGCGCACCCACAAAGCCCACACCGCCGGCTC
>DHWW01000319.1:0-2990 GCA_002413385.1 Granulicella sp. UBA5172 | reverse complement strand
CCGGCGTCCTGCTAGCCGAAATCTTCGCCCCGCAATACGTCTGGCTAGCCAACGAAGGCTTCCGCACCGACCCCATCCGCGCCGCCCTCTGCACCTCGCTCACCCGCCTCATCCTTCCCGCGCAACTCTTCTTCTTCATCGGCTCCGTCATGAGCTCGCGCCTGCAGGTCCGCAAGATCTTCATCTACCAGGCCTTCACGCCGCTCATCTATAACGGCGGAATCATCCTCGGCGCGCTCTTCCTGCACACCCGCATCGGCATCTACTCGCTCGCCGTCGGAGTCCTCGCCGGAGTCATCCTCGGCTCGGCTCTGCTCAACTCCATCGGAGCCTTCCGCACCGGCTTCCGCTTCACACCCCAGGTCAACTTCAAAGCCCCCGCCTTCCTCGACTGGCTCAAGCTCTCTCTCCCCCTCATGATCGGCGTCTCGCTCGTCATGTTCGACGGCATCTTCCTCAAATACTTCGCCTCCATCGCCAACGGAGGCATCACCCTCATCGGCAACGCCAAAGACCTCTTCAACGCCCCCTTCAACGTCATCGGCCCCGCCGCCGGAGCTGCCTCCCTCCCCTTCTTCGCCTCCCTCTTCCAGCAACGCCGCGAGTTCGATTTCTCCGCCTCCGTAGGCCGCTCGGTCTCCCGCCTCTTCGCCGTCGGCATGCTCGTCTCCGCCTGGATGATCGCCCTCGCCCCNNGTCACCCACCTCTTCCAGATCCTCGCCATCACCCTCCCCCTCTGGGCGGTACAGGGCATCTACGCCCGGGCCTTCTACGCCGCATCCGATACCAAAACCCCCGCCATCACCGGCACCGTCATCACCATCCTCTCCATCCCCCTGTACTGGGCACTCTTCAACGCTCAAGGCCTCACCGGCCTCGCCATCGCATCAGACATCGGCATCGCCATCCAGACCGCCACCCTCGCCATCCTTCTTCAACGCAAGCGCCTCGTCTCCCTCCTCCATCTCGAGTACGCCGAACTGGCCCGCGCCCTCACCGCCGCCCTCGTCGCCTACATCGCCGCCTATGGCCTCGCCCGAGCACTCCCCCGCACCGCAACCCACCAGGGCGACATCCTCACCATCACCGCCGGAAGCCTCGCCTGGGCCGTCGCCGCCGTCACCATCCTCCTCCTCACCCGCTCCAAACTCCCGGCCCAGATCCTCCGCCGCAAACCCCGCTAGCCGCCAACTGGTAGTAATATCTACTACCAGTTGGTAGCAATATTTACTACTGGAGGACCACCATGCCGGATATACAAAAAGTCAGCATTGCCCTGACCGGAGAGCAAGTCAGTGCGCTCAAAGCCGCCGTGGATACCGGCGAATACGCCACCACCAGTGAAGCCGTGCGCGAAGCCCTGCGCGATTGGAAGTGGAAGCGTGATCTCCGAGGAATTGACCTGGACCATCTCCGCGAACTGTGGAGTGCCGGCAAGGCAAGCGGTTCCGCCGTTCCACTCGATCTCGCCGAGACCCGCAAAGAGGCACGACAACGGCTCAAGAAGGCCATAAAGCGAGCCGGATGAAGCCCTCGTTCCTCTGGACGCCGCGTGCCCGTTTTTCGCCGTCATCCTGACCCTGTAAGGGGAAGGACCCCCGTATTGGCCTTTGCTTTTGCCCGCGAAGATCTTCTCGACCTCTACGTCACCATTGGTCTCGACAATCCGTCAGCCGCCGAGCGCGTCTACTCCGCCATCGAAGTGCAGGCATCACTTCTGATCGCCCAGCCTCACCTCGGCGTTCGCCGTCCCGAAATTGCCCCAGCCACAAGAATGCTCGTCGAGGGTCCGTATCTGATCCTCTACGAGACGCACCCGGACTCCGACTCCGGTCCAGTCGATTCCGTCGAGATCGTCCGCGTCATCCACGGCCACCGTGACCTCCGCCATATCGTCTGAGCAACCACCCCATTCAATCCCCCGCCTCCCCACTTACCCCCCGATTTGCGCCCCTCGCTGTTCCTGATTGGTTCGCGCTCCCTGTGCAGGTAGAATAAGAACGTTCCGTCGATTCGATTCGCATCGTCTTGAAGGAACGACCGGAGACCAATGCTGTTGCCACGCCCGTGGCACCTGCAGCACGAGGGGCCGGTCGTCGGGCGCTCTGCCATCTGGAATGTTGCAACCCAGCTGCGGGCGTGTCCGGCTATCTACGCTAAGGAGCCATCCGCTTTGTCTACCAATACCGATCGTTTCCTCTTCACCAGTGAGTCCGTGACCGAAGGTCATCCCGACAAGATCGCCGACCAGATCTCCGACGCCATCCTCGACGCCTGCCTCGCCGAAGACCCCTACAGCCGCGTCGCCTGCGAGACCCTCACCTGCACCGGCCTCGTCGTCGTCGCCGGTGAGATCACCACCAAGGCCTACGTCGACTTCCAGACCCTGGTCCGCCAAACGGTCCGCGAGATCGGCTATGACGATGCCCTCAAGGGCTTCGACTGCAACACCTGCGCCGTCATCTCCACCATCAACCGCCAGTCCCCCGACATCGCACAAGGTGTCGACACCGGAGGCGCCGGCGACCAGGGCATGATGTTCGGCTACGCCACCAACGAGACGCCCGAGCTGATGCCCACACCCATCTCACTCGCTCACAAGCTGGCTCAAAAGCTCTCCGAAGTCCGCAAAAACGGCAAGCTCCCCTACCTCCGCCCCGACGGCAAATCGCAGGTCACCGTCGAGTACGACTCCAACCACAAGCCCCTCCGCGTCGACGCCGTCGTCATCTCCACCCAGCACGCCGAGTTCTCCGACAAGGACCCCAACAGCACCCTCACCAACGACCAGCTTCGCGCCGAGATCATGGAGCACGTCATCCAGGCCGTCATCCCCGCCAACCTGCTCGACGCCGACACCAAGTACCACATCAACCCCACAGGCCGCTTCGTCATCGGCGGGCCCATGGGCGACACCGGTCTCACCGGCCGCAAGATCATCGTCGACACCTACGGCGGCATGGGCCGTCACGGCGGCGGCGCGTTCTCC
>DHWW01000320.1 GCA_002413385.1 Granulicella sp. UBA5172 | reverse complement strand
ACTGCTGACCTCTACTGCTGAGCTCAGCAGCAGCCTCCATCACAGTCTGCAAATCAGCAACTCCCGCTCGTAGATCATCTCCGGCGGCAGGTGATCATGCAGCAGCAGGAACAGCTCTTCGTGGCCCATCACTTCCTTCCGCCACGCCGCGCGATCCACCAGCAGCAGTCGATCAAAGTCCTCCTGCGACATCGCCAGCCCATCCCACTGCATGTCCTCATAATGCGGAGTCCACCCAATCGGCGTCTCCTTTCCCTGCGCCCGTCCGCGCACCCGGTCGACGACCCACTTCAGCACCCGCATGTTCTCGCTATACCCGGGCCACAGAAACTTCCCATTCTCATCCTTCAAGAACCAGTTCACATGAAACACCCGCGGCGTCGTCGACAAGTCCCGCTGCATCCTCAGCCAGTGCCGAAAATAATCCCCCATGTGATATCCGCAGAAGGGAAGCATCGCCATCGGATCGCGCCGCACCTTACCCAGCACGCCCGCCGCCGCCGCCGTCGTCTCCGAGCCCATTGTCGCCCCCAGGTACACGCCCGACGACCAATTGAACGCCTGAAACACCAGCGGAATCGAGGTCGCGCGTCGTCCCCCAAACAGGAACGCCGAAATCGGCACGCCATCCGGAGACTCCCACGCCTCCATATCGATCGACGGGCACTGCGCCACCGGAGACGTAAACCGCCCATTCGGATGCGCAGCCGGCTTACCCGTCGCGCGCCCAATCTCAGGCGTCCACCTCTGCCCCAGCCAATCCGTGCACTCGGCTGGCGGCTCGTCGGTCATGCCTTCCCACCACACGCCGCCGTCGGGCGTCAGCGCCACGTTCGTAAAAATCGTATTCCGGCTCAACGTCTTCATCGCATTCGGATTCGTCTTCGCGCTCGTTCCCGGAGCCACGCCGAAGAACCCCGCTTCCGGATTAATCGCCCGCAGCTGCCCCGACTTATCTGGCCGGATCCACGCGATATCATCCCCGACGGTCCAGACCTTCCAGCCCTTGAAGCTCTTCGGCGGAATCATCATCGCGAAGTTCGTCTTCCCGCAGGCCGACGGAAACGCCGCCGCCACATACGTCTTTTCTCCCGTCGGCGACTCCACCCCGAGGATCAGCATATGTTCCGCCATCCAACCTTCATCGCGAGCAATATTCGACGCGATCCGCAGCGCAAAGCATTTCTTTCCCAGCAGCGCATTCCCGCCATAGCCTGAACCGTAGCTCCAGATTTCGCGCGACTCCGGAAAATGCACAATGTACTTCGTGTCGTTCTGCGGCCACGCCACGTCCTCCTGCCCCGGGGCCAGCGGCGCGCCCACAGAGTGCATGCACGGCACCACGCGCTTCACATCCCTATCAATCTCCGCAAATACGGGCGCGCCAATCCGCGCCATGATCCGCATATTCACCACCGCATAAGCCGAGTCCGTCAGCTGCACCCCGATCTGCGACATCGGCGATCCAATCGGCCCCATCGAATACGGCAGCACATACATCGTCCGGCCTCGCATCGACCCGCGAAACAGCGCCTTCAACTTCTTTCGCATCACATACGGATCTTCCCAGTTATTCGTCGGCCCCGCATTGTCCTTCGATAGCGAGCAGATAAACGTCCGGTCCTCCACCCGCGCCACATCATTCGGCGACGACCGAGCGTAATAGCATCCCGGCCAAAGCTTCTCATTCAGTTTCGTGAACGTGCCCGCTTCCACCAGTTGCCGGCACAGATAGTCGTTCTCTTCCTCCGACCCATCGATCCAGTGAATCGCCGCGGGCTGCGTCAGGTCAGCCATCTTCTCCACCCAGCGGATCAGGTGATTGTTGGTCGTCAAGATGCGCGTCGAGGTAGCATGTGCGGTCGCCGTCCTTGGTGTAGTTGCCATCATTCGTCTCCCAACGTGGACCGTTCAACGGTCTCAAATGCTTTGGCTCGGATGCTCATCCGCTGCGTCCAGCCCCACCCGTTACCAATGTGCTTCCACTGGCCTGTGCGGCAACTGCGGTTCAGAGCTCCAGCACTGAATGTCAGTAAGCTTACGCAATTTGCCCCATGTCTGGCTGCGATTGATACCTATTACCGCAAAAGTTGGGCGGTTATCGAAATCCTGTCCCTGCAGCCGATCACGCGCTTCAGCCCGCGCCCTCTCTCCTGCGCCAATCTGAGTTGAAGACCAACGTAGACTCCACCACGAGGTCTGACCACAAGCCTCCATTCCGGACGAAAGAAAACCGTTCCGGGGGAAGGAAAATGCCTCTCCGGTGCTACTCTCGTGTTGGTCAACACTTTCAGATCCAGGGAGGTATCAGAGCTCGTGCAGCGGATAAAACAGGACGTACCTGATACGCACCGGACCATGCAGGTGGTCGACCACATCCGCTCGCTCATGGAGAAGGGCGCCCTACAGGCCGGGGACCAGATTCCCGCTGAACGCGAGTTCGCTCTCTCCCTCAAGATCAGCCGCGCCAGCCTTCGCACCGGCATCAACTACCTCGCCGCCATGGGCGTCCTCAAGGTCCGTCACGGCGTTGGTACCTTCGTCGCCGATGGCCCCCCCGAGTTCGACAAAGCCTCCCTCAGCCTCATGGGCGTGCTGCATGGTTTTCAGCCCTGGCAGATGTTTGAAGCACGTTTGATCCTGGAGAGTCATCTGGCGGAATTGGCGGCAGAACGCAGCAATGCGGGGCATCACGCCGAGCTCTCCGAGGAGGTTGCCGAGATGTTTGCCTCCCTCGAAAGCCCCTCCGATTACCTCATCCACGACATCCGGTTTCACCGCATCATCTCCCAGGCCTCCGGCAATCCCATCCTCGCCGCCCTCATGGAAACCATCACCTCCGCGCTCTACGACGACCGCCGCAAGACCGTGGAACACTCTGTCGATCTGCGCGAATCTGCCGAGATCCATCGTGAACTCTACCGCACCATTCGCACCCGGAATCCCGCCGAAGCCCGGCGTCTCATGGAGCACCATCTGCGCATGGCGCAGACCGCGCAGGGCATGGAGCAAGTCAAAGTTCGAAAACCACGGAAGACCCCAACCAAGTCCAGATAACCCGCACAGGGGAAGGCTGGGGTACACCCTTGCGGCCTTTTCAGCGGCCTCGTCAACAGGCTTGCAGTTCTGCTTGACAGGCCTTTACGCGATACGGCACACTACAGGGGCCTCCAAAGTGGTCAGACCAGTGCGTGCGCCATGTGGTACCCGGAGCGACGCACAGTTGCTGGTGGCCTTGGAAATACAACTTCTTGCAAGTGAGGAAATCCTTTGACCCGCCAGAGACGTTTGCCCCTATCCCTACTCGTTGGCTTGAGCCTGCCCACGCTCCTTGTCGCCGCTCCCGTCAGCGCACTCGCCGCCACCACCTGCAACGTTCGCACCTATGGTGCCAGGGCCGATGGTGTCACCAAGGACACTCACGCCATTCAGGCCGCGATCGACGCTTGCGAAGCGAAGGGCGGAGGAACGGTGCTGCTCACGGCCGGAACCTATCTCAGCGCCCCCATCGTCCTCAAGAGCAACATCACCCTGCATCTCGATAAAGGTGCAACCCTGCTCGGCTCACCCGATCATGCCGACTATCCGGCGATCACGGAGTTTCGCGCCCCCGGCCAGCAGGCCCTGGTCAGCGCAACCGATGCGACCAATCTCTCCATCACCGGCGATGGCATCATCGACGGGAATGGCGAAAGCTGGTGGCTGGAAGCCCGTGCCGTCAAGGATCACGGCGTCATGGGATCTGAACATACGCGCCCCCGCCTGGTCGTCTTCGACCATTGCAAGCACATCCTCATGGACGGCGTGACCGTCCAGAACTCCCCCATGTGGCAGATCGTCCCCTACTACTCGGACGACATTACGGTCCACAACGTCAAGGTCCTTGCTCCTCCTCATTCGCCCAATACGGATGGTTTCGATCCCTTTTCCTCGTCGAACATTCACATCGATCACCTCTACGCCGATGTGGGCGATGATGACATCGCGATCAAGTCCGGTGCCGCCAACTCTCCCGGCCCCGATGCCCCCAGCCGCAACATCACCGTCTCCGATTGCACCTTCCTGCATGGCCACGGCGTCTCCATCGGAAGCGAGATCGCCGGCGGCGCACAGAACATCCTCGTCCAGCGCGTTCATCTTACCGGCACCGACAATGGTATTCGCGTCAAAGCCAACCGCGACCGCGGCGCCGATGTCAGTCACATCACCTTCCGCGACATCGAGATGAAGGACGTCAAAAACGCTCTCATCATCAGCGAGTACTACCCCAAGATCCTCCCCGCAGGCGAAGTAGCCTCGGCACCCGTCACCCGCCTCACTCCCCACTTCCACGACATCACGATTGAGAATGTGACGGCCACCGGCAGCAAGTCCGCCGGAGCCATCGTCGGCCTCCCCGAAGCCCCCGTCACCGGAGTCATCCTGCGCCACGTCCACATCAGCGCCGACCACGGCATGACCATCGGCTACGCGGATGTCACGGGCGAGGACTTCACGGTGAAGGCCACCGAGGGAGAAGCCATCACCAAGGGTGCCGGGGCCAAACTCACCCTGCGCTAACCATCCACCCGGTCGGTAAACCTCCAATTTGATCGAGTCTCACAAAACATTGCTTAAGCAGTCGATTTACAGCTTCAAGAGGCGCTTAAGCAGCACAATAACCACCCGTTTTTGGGTCTTTCAAGCAAAATGATGGATTTTGGCTCAGTCCGCCTGCTTACAGCCGGTACGCCTTTTTGGCCAGTCCATAGGTCAGATCGTGAGCTAATTCCATCGCCTCATCCTCTTCTAACCTGTGATCGCTGACCAACTTAGCCAGATAGGCGCAGTCCACGCGCCGCGCCATATCATGCCGTGCAGGGATGGACAAAAACGCCCGTGTATCGTCATTAAATCCAACCGTATTGTAGAAACCAGCCGTCTCCGTCACCCGCTCCCGAAACCGCATCATCCCCTCAGGACTGTCATGAAACCACCACGGCGGCCCCAACCTCAAACAAGGATAATGTCCCGCAAGTGGCGCCAATTCACGACTATACGTCGATTCATCCAGGGTAAAAAGGATGAGGGTGAGACCGGCTTCGTTCCCAAACTGATCGAGCAAAGGCCGTAAAGCATCCACATAGTTGGTGGTGCGGGGAATATCCCCACCCATATCCCGCCCATAACGCTCGAAAATCAGGTGGTTATGGTTGCGCATGCTGCCCGGATGGATCTGCATCACGAGGCCATCCTCGATGCTCATCCGTGCCATTTCCGTGAGCATCTGCGCTCGAAATAGCTCATTCTGTGCGGGTTCCGTGTTGCCCGCGAGAATCAGCTGGAAGAGTTTTCCGGCCTCAGCAGGGGAAAGATTTGCAGTTTGAGCGGTCGGATGCCCATGGTCTGTCGCAGTGCAACCGAGCTCCTGGAATTGCCGCCTGGTCACTCGTAAGGCCTTCAAATAGCCAGCCCAAGTCGAGCAATCTTCGCCGGTCTGCTCGCCCAGTTTGGCAATATTCCCGGCAAATCCGTTGAAATCTGGATCAACCACTGAATCAGGCCGAAACGTCGGCACAATCCTTGCCTTCCAGTTCGAATCCCGAATCGCGCGATGATCTGCAAGTGAGTCGAGCGCTGAATTCGTAGTCGCAAGTACCTCTAGATTGAAGTGTTTATAGAGTGCGCGAGGCAGAAACTCCGGCGTCCGCAGCTTCTCAGAAATGACATCGAAATAGTGGTCAGCATTCTTAGCCGAGAGCCGCTCTTCCATTCCAAAGAGTTCCTGGAAAGCAAAATCCAGCCACATACGTGTCGGAGTACCTCGAAACAGGTAGTAATGACGAGCAAAGATTCCCCACACCTTGCGTGGATCCTTCAGCTCCGCCTGCCCGATCTCGAGGTCTTCGAGGGATACGCCCTGACTGTAAAGCATGCGATAGACATAATGGTCAGGTTGGACAAAGAGCTTAGCGGGGTCTGGGAATGGCTCATTTTTAGCAAACCAGGACGCTTGCGTGTGCCCGTGCGGGCTGATGATTGGCAATGATCGCACCTGCGCATAGAGTGCCTTTGCGATCTTTCGTATGCCTGGTTCTGCTGGAAAAAGACGGTCTTCATGGATCAGCATGACGTGAATTCTGCACTTTCGATGCGTGGAGATGTGGTCTGACCACTGTTGAGATCAGGCAATAAGTATACACCTGAAACTATAGACGTTGGGCTGAACAGGGAAGACGCGGACCGCTGATCTGCGGTCCTGCGAACGTCAGATAGTGAGCAAGGGTTGGTGGCGCTTGAGGGCTGCATGATCCGGATGCGTGCAAGCTTCATTGCCTCGCATTCACGGTCCCGGCAGTTGTTTCCAGGTCGCATTTGGGATCCATCGACCGCTCTGGATTTTATCGATAGATCTGGTGCCATGGCGAGATATAGATTGACGGAGACCCAATGACGACCGCATGATACATACCAAGACACCGAGTAGACACGTTAACGGGAGGTATTTCCTATGGCATTGAAAGGTAATGCAGTCGGCAATGACAGACGGAAGTCACGCTGGCCTGGATATATTCAGTTCGTGTTTGTCGTTACGTTGACGGCAATGTTTTTTCTTTTGGCGCTGAGTATGAAACGTCATCACTTCTTCGACGGAGTCCAGGACACCCAAATTCACGCCAGTCGTCAATAGCCATGGTCTGAACTCATCGCCAGCCCTCCCAGAACGAGGGGAGCATGGGACAATCTCAACATGATTGCTGCTAGCGAATTGCGGGAGATACCCATCTTCGCGTGCCTGGATGAGCCGGAACGTCAGCGGTTGGCGGAACGGGCAGCGGATGTGCGGCTGGAACCCGGCGAGTGGCTGATCCGTGAAGGCGAAGTGGCCTACTTCTTCGTCTTGATGGAGGGTCGGCTGCAGTTGCTCAAGGACATTCTGGGCCAGTCGAAGGACTTCCACGAATATAAGGCGGGAGATTTCTTCGGAGAAGTTCCCATACTGTTGGGTGCTCCTGCATTTGTCTCGATCCGGGCGAACTCCAGAGTTCGCGTGGCACGGTTCGATGCGCAGGAGGTGTTCGAGCTGATCCAAACGTCTGCGGCGTGCAGTGCCTTGATTTTGCAGACGATGACAGATCGGCTGATGTCGGTACAGAAGTTTGCAAAAGGGATACCGAGCTCTCGGGTGCTACTGGTCGGCACACAATATGACAGAGACTGCCGGGATATTCGCCTGTTCCTTTCGGCCAACCGGATTCCCTATGAGTGGGTGGATGCGGAGCGAGAGCCAGGGCGAATTCCGCCCTGCATGGCGGGGGTTTATGAGGGGCCGTCGGTGATTATCGACCGCGAATACTGCGTTGACGAGCCCACGGTCCGGAATGTGGCACAGGCGTTGGGGATTAGGACAACGCCCAGATACGAAGACTATGACATTGTGATCGCGGGAGCCGGGCCAGCAGGTCTGGCAGCGGGAGTGTATGGTGCGTCCGAGGGGCTGAAGGTTTTGATGGTTGAGCGGTCGGCTGCCGGTGGACAGGCAGGGACTTCGTCGCGGATTGAGAATTATCTCGGGTTTCCTAACGGCATTTCAGGGGATGACTTGAGCGAACGGGCCTTGAAGCAGGGAGCGCGGTTTGGAGCGGAGATTGTGATGACTCGCTGGGTAGAGGCGTTGCAGCCGCTTGACGATGGCCGGTACTGCGTCGAGTTGGACGGCGGCCAACGTGTTTCGGCATGCGTGGTCCTGCTGGCAACGGGCGTGGATTGGCGGATGCTCGGTGCGGAAGGAGTGGATCGTTTGCAGGGGCGGGGCGTGCTCTATGGTGCCTCGCGTAACGAGTCCGGTAACGTGATCGGCAAGCGTGTATTCCTGGTAGGCGGTGGAAACTCGGCGGGACAGGCGGCTGTTTTCTTTGCGAACTATGCTGCCGAAGTCACCATCCTGGTTCGAGGGGAAGGGCTCGAGTTGACGATGTCGCAGTATTTGATTGAGCAGATTGCTGCAAAGAAGAATATTCATGTTGAGCCGTTTACGGAGGTCTTGAGAGCGGAGGGTGAGGATCATCTGGAACGCATCGTGACAAGAACGCGCGCTGTCGGTGGAGTGGAGAGGGTACAGACGCGGGCTGCCGACGCGCTCTTTGTGATGATTGGAGCCAATGCGAGCACGGCATGGCTGCCGAAACAACTGGAGCGGGACGACGCGGGTTACATCTGCACGGGGCGTGATTTGACTACGTGGACCCTGGAGCGCCCACCCTTTCCGCTGGAGACAAATTTGCCGGGTGTGTTTTGCGCGGGGGATGTGCGCCACGACTCGATCAAAAGGGTATCGAGCGGTGTGGGTGAGGGAAGTATGGCGATCGCCTTCGTTCACCAGTACCTGGCATTAAAGAATTTTTAAGCACGGAGCGATCTGCTCACTTGGCGAAGAGTTGTCCCAGGTCGGCGAAGGCTTTGAACTCGAGTGCGTTGCCTGCGGGATCCAGAAAGAACATTGTCGACTGCTCCCCAACCTGGCCTTCAAAGCGCGTGTAGGGCTCGATGATGAAGTGCACGCCAGCAGCGCGAACTTGCTCGGCAAGCTGCTTCCACTGCTCCTGCGTGAGCACGACGCCGAAGTGCGGAATGGGTACATCGTGGCCATCCACGGGGTTGCTATCAAAATCCGCTCTGTTGCGTGGTGCGGCGCCAGGCTTGTAGTGCGTGACAATTTGATGGCCAAAGAGGTTGAAGTCGATCCAGTGTTCTGCGCTGCGACCTTCTGGACAACCCAGAACGGTGCCGTAGAAGTGACGCGCTGCATCGAGGTCGTCGACAGGAAAGGCGATATGAAACGGTCGCAAATTCATACCTGATGATACCCAGCGAAGCTGGTTGGTGGCCAGCAATTCTTCCGGCCACCCCCATCCACTAGCGGCGGTAGTAGCCTCTGTCGTAACCGCGCAGGTAGGCGTTGCGGAATGGATTGCGGTAGATGCCAGATGGTCCCAATCGGGGACCGTAGCCCGGGGTCTCGTGATAAGCGCGCGTGCGGCGCGGGTGGAAGGGGATGCCATTTGCAGCGTCGCGTGGATGTCCTGATACAGAACACCCATGGAATTACTCCGCAATGCCGATAAGCCATTAAGGTACGCTTTGCCGAAATCGTTGGAGGCGTGGAGGAAACTTAGCTATGCATGTCATTCTGGCAGATAACCAGGCGATTTTTTGTGCTGGCGTCGTACGTGTGTTCTTGACTGACCCGGCGATTAGCATCGTGGCGCAGTGCGAGGATATGGAACAGCTTCTGGAGGCGGTGGGCTCACAACAGCATTCTATTGTCATTTTTCCTTCAAGTATGCCGAGTGATGTGCATGGTCTACTCGACCATATCCAAAAAGCAGAGAGTCGATCGGTGATGATTCTGGAGCATGAAGCAACGCTCGATGACTCTGTAGCGAATAGGTTGGATGGTGTGGTTCTGCGGTCGGTGGCGGCCCCGCAGCTTGTAGATTGCCTTTACCGCGTCACCGCCGGCGAACGATACATGCAACGCGCACTCGTGAAGGCGATGCCGTCTCCTGATCATGCGGGGGCAAAGGCGGCTCAGCGGCTGACGTCAAAGGAACTCCAGATTGTTGCGCTCATTTCCGAGGGCTGCAAGAACAGAGAAATTGCCACTCAACTTGGGACTAAAGAACAGGTCGTGAAGAACCACCTGCGGAGCATCTATGGCAAGACAGGAGTCTCAGACCGCCTGGAGCTTGCCCTGTTCACCGTTCACCATCAGGCACTTGCCGAGGTCGTAGAGAGCACGCGCCTTGCGCTCGTCCGCACGGGGTAAACGACAGATGCAGTTGAGTGCTCCTAATCGCCAGAGACGTCAGACACCGAACCGCGCTTCTCCGCGATTGATTTCGCTTGTGTAAACAGCGTTAGATACTCTGGGCCTCCAGCCTTGGAATCCGTGCCGCTCATGTTAAATCCGCCGAATGGATGTGCTCCTACCATGGCTCCAGTGCATTTGCGATTGAAGTAGAGATTGCCTACATGGAACTCGTCGCGAGCACGATCGAGCTTCTCGCGTGAGCCGGAGTAGAGTGCTCCGGTAAGGCCGTACTCTGTGTTGTTTGCGATCGCGAGAGCATCGTCGAAATTCTCCGACCGGATCACCGCGAGTACCGGCCCGAAGACTTCTTCCTGAGCGAGCCTTGCCGTGGGTGAGACATCGATGAAGACGGTCGGCGCGATGTAGTAGCCGCCAGCAGCCGTCTCGATAGCAGACCCACCCGTTAGTAGCTTTCCCTCGCTCTTGCCAATCGCGATGTAGTCCAGCACTCTCTTTCTGGCAACCTCGTTGATCACGGGGCCGGTCTGGAAGTTGTCAGCGGGCGTGCCGATGGTGAGCTTCTCAACGCGCTCTTTCAAGCGGTCGCAGAACGTGTCGTAGATTGAAGACTCAACGATCACGCGGGAGCAGGCCGAGCACTTTTGGCCGTTGAAGCCGAAGGCAGATGCGGTCACGCCGTCAACCGCGGCATCGAGGTCGCCGTCGGCGTCGACGATGATGGTGTCCTTGCCCCCGAGTTCGAGGATGGTGCGCTTGAGGAAGTGTTGGCCAGGTTGGGTACGTGCTGCGCGCTCGTGAATCTCGAGGCCGACTTTCTTCGAGCCCGTGAACGCAATAAAGCGGATCTGTGGATGCTCGACGAGGGCGCGTCCAACTTCGGGGCCGCCTTGCACCAGGTTGACGACGCCATCGGGAAGGCCAGCCTCCTCCATTAATGCAAGAAATCGCGCTGCGATGGTTGGAGCATCTGGCGAAGGCTTCAGCACGACGGTGTTGCCGGAGACGATGGAGGCCGCTGTCATGCCAGCCATGATGGCGAGCGGAAAGTTCCACGGCGGGATTACGGTGCCGACGCCGAGCGGAACGTAGCGGAGCAGGTTGCGCTCACCTGGATATTGGATTGGTGTTGTTGCAGCATCGAGACGCAGGGCCTCGCGTGCATAGAACTCGATGAAGTCGATGGTCTCACCGACATCGGCGTCGGCTTCAGCCCAGTTCTTTCCCACCTCGAGCGTAAGCCATGCGCAGAAGTCAAAATGGCGCTGGCGAATGAGGTTGGCGGCACGAACGAGTAGAGCCACGCGCTCGGCAACGGATACCTTCTTCCATAGGGAAAACGCACGTTGGGCGGCGTCGACAGCTTCATTGGCTTGCTCGGCATCTGCAGCGTAGTGGATTCCGATGACCTCGGATGGGTTTGCCGGGTTGACGGAATGGAATGTCGTCGACGTACGTACGGCGCTGCCCGAGATGATCAGATCGTAGGTCTGGCCGAGTTCTGCGCGGGCGCGTTCAAGAGCCTCATGCATGGCACGCTTATTTTCCGGTGAAGAAAAGTCAGTGAACGGCTCGTTGCGAAAGGGTGAGAGATTAGTGGTGTTTGGGCTCATGGAATCCTCTTGCATTCATTTTAGGCCGAGTACCTCGGGCACGTGGGTAGGGCTAATCTCCGGTGAGACGTTCGGTGGACTTGGACATCTGAGCTGTACGCTCGAGCTTGTCCCAGCTGAAGCTCTTGCCGTCGATGGCGCGCTTCACCGTCCGAATGAGGACCCAGGAGAATAGTTGGCGATAGGTAAAGCGTTGCACCCAGATGTGCCAGAGCAACCACGCATCGCCTTTGTTGGCGGGATGTTTCCTCTCCAGCATGAAGGCCAGTGCGGACGCAGCGAAGTCGATGAGCAGGAAGGCCAGAAAGAACGTTAGAAGCTTGTAGAGGTCGGATGGACTGGTTGTATCCGGATGGAAGTGCTTGTCGACAAAGTAGTGAATGACGCCCGCGACGAATATGAGGTCGATGAGCGGCGAGACGAGCGGAAGAAGAATCTGGAAGACCAGAATATTGGGCAAGGCAAACAGCCCCATGGCGCGCCGATTAACGATAGCTCCTCGATGTTTGAAGATGGCTTGCAAAATGCCAAAGGACCAACGGAAGCGTTGCCGAGCCAGTCCATTGGCATTGACGGGAGCCTCGGTGAAGGCGAGCGCCTGATCTTCGTAGATGACCGCGTATCCCTGCTCGAGCAGATTCATGGTGAGGTCAGCGTCTTCGGCGACCGTGTCGGGATGATAGCCGCCACCGGCTTTGACAGCCGCTGTTCGCCACGCGCCGATAGCCCCTGGGACGACCATGACGACATCGAATAAATCAAGTGCCCTGCGCTCAAAATTCTGGCTGGTGATGTACTCAAGTGCCTGCCAGCGAGTCCACAAGTTGACGCGGTTGCCCACCTTCGCGTTCCCTGCAACCGCACCGATATGAGGATTGGCGAAGTGGCAGACGAGTCGCGTGATTGCATCGTGAGCGATGACTCCATCCGCATCGATGCCAACGTAAATCGCTTCGTCGGTCTGGCTCAGCGCAAAATTAAGTGCGTCGGCCTTGCCGCCGTTGGGCTTCGTCAGCACGGTCACTCGGCCAGCGGCAATCTCCTTTGTATAAGTCTCGGATGCGATTTGGAAGGTCTTGTCCGTAGAGCCATCATCGATCACGATGATGCGGATGTTTTTGTAATTGGACATCAGCACCGACCGGATGGTTCTGGCGATGACCTTCTCTTCGTTGTAGGCGGGTATAAGGACGGCTACGCGTGGCTGGTAGTCAGGCGTGGCGAAGTTTTTGCGGCGACGGAATCGATCGATCGTTGCGAATAGACCGATGATGATCAGGCGGCCACTCATCAGAACGTCACCAATGAAGAAGACGCCGATCACGAAGTGGTTGAAGAAGGAAATCAGGAAGAATGCGATCGAGTCGATGGCCGCGTAGTAGCGCTGACGTCCCTTGATTGGAGGCATTACCTGGTCTCGCGTCTTACCGATGAGCTCAGATACGGGGACGATCTTATATCCATGGGCGCGGAGAGCCTTGATCAATACAGGCAAAGCCGCAACCGTTGCCGAGCGGTCACCACCACCGTCGTGCATCAGGATGATTGAACCCTTCATCCATGGCTTTGTATTCGCTAAAGCTATCTGGTCGAATACGCTGTTGACGATCTCCTGTGGCGACTTTAGAGGGTGCTCATCCCAGTCATTGGTGTCGATCTTGTCGCCGACGATGACATAGCCCAGGTGCTGAATGTGGTCAATGGGAGCGGCCTGGTCATTGGTGTCCGGCTCCTGATCGATAGAGTACGGTGGGCGGAAGTACACGGGCTGTATGCCCAATTCCGCCGCAAAGAGCCTCTCGGTGAGGTTCAGCTGCAGGTCGACCTGACGCTCGGAGATCTCGGAGATATCCGGATGCGTGTAGGTGTGATTCCCAATCTCGTTTCCCTCACGGTACACGCGCTTAATAAGACCGACGTTGTCCTGGGCGACCTCTCCGATCATGAAGAATGTGCCCTTGACGTTGTACTTCTTCAGAATGTCGAGGATCTTCGGGGTCCACTCGGGATCCGGGCCGTCATCGAAGCTGAGCGCTACTTCCCTGGGGTGATAGCCGTACTGCGAGATGGTGTAGGGCAGGGGATAGGAGTCCATCGACTCGGAGACTACGCTGAGATACCGGGGCGGAATGGACGTGTCGTCATCCATGGTCAGCGTGCGATGGCCATTCTGAGGCTGGCTGGTCACTCGAAGAATATCGCCATCACCCTCGGTATCCACATCCTGTCCGGGTGCAACCTGCGCGAGATCCTTCACGGGATTGGCCTTGAGGGGATTGTCCCAGACCTTCCACAGCGAATCGTCTTCGAGGCCGAGCCGCCACATCGCAAAGGTCTGGATGCCGAGCGCACGCGCTACACGCATCTCGTTTACAGCGGTCACTGCGTCGAGAAACCATACCTGATGACGCACCTTCGCATCATCATCGTCATAGGCGAAATGCGGGTTCAGCGAGTCGCTGTCAAGGCTGATCTTGGCATCCGCATCCGAGGCCTCCTGCCAGGCCTCCTGGGTGGAAAGCATGGTCGTGTTCAGAACCTGCGGGGTGGTCGGCTTTGGAGCGCGATGTCCTTTGCGCCCTGCGGGCGACGTCGGGGGGAGTGCCGTGGTCCAGTCATAGCCATAACTGCCGATGGAGCAAATGATCTTCTCGCGCGGGACGATCTTCATGACCGTGCGCAGGTTGTTCTCAAACCAGTCCTGGCCCGCGATTGGTCCCGGCTGGCTCTCGGTCTGATGCCCTCCATAATTCATCAGCACAAGACCGTCGGAATGTTCAGCGAGGAACTTCAGGTCGAGGCTGCCGAGAGTCACCGGAACATTGATATATAGCCTCAGATTTCGCGGATGGAAGTCGTCGTAGAGAGCCTGGACGAGCTGACTGTACACAACCTGGGCGTCTGGAGGGAGAGCCTGAAAATCGAGCGTCAGCCCGCGGTATCGTGTATTGGCGGCCAGGAACTGATCCACCTGCCGCACAAAATTTGCGCGCGATGTTGCGCTGCGCAAGAACTGCTCGACATTGGGCTCAAAGACACCGTCCGTGGGGCTGTAGTTATTTACCATCGGGAAGATTTCCGTATCTTCCTTGGCTTCGGTGATGGTACGGACGATTTTGTTTTGCCGGTCGACGCCGTGTACACCCGTCGAATCAACGACGGCGAACGGAATATTGTCCGAGGTGTAGGCCGTCAAGGATCCGTTGGGCGTTACAACGTGCAGCCACTCCGGAAAGAGTAGATCGATCTGCTTCACATGTTGCTTTAACGAGGCATAACTGGCCGGGTCAAGATCAGTATAAAAGGCCGCGCGAAGTCCTTCTGCCTGGTTCAGAACCACGTCGGAGGGTTTGAGATCGGTCTTGCGATGGGCGGAGCGGTTCAGCTTTTCGCGCGAGTTGAGTTCGGGTGCAGGCGGATTCGAGAGGGCCTTGTAGCGCTTGGCCGCGGAACGCAGGTCGAGGCCCTGCATGGGCTTCATCCGGACCAAGCCAACGACAAAAAACACGCCTACGAGCGCACCCAGCAGAGCCAACACGTCGAATATTCGCCGCAGCCGCTTCCAGCGTTTGCGCTGTGGATCGTAGAAAACTTGTTTGTTCATCGAGTCTTAGACGTACTCCCTATGGTACTACCCATGTGATGATGACGTTAAGGCAGGCCCGTAGTATGCAAGCACCGATGCCTCGTATGATGCAGAGAAATGCAAGAACGTCACAACTGGTATCGCTGGGGCAGTGCATTGGTGGCCGGTGCGATCCTGCGCCTGATATTTTTTCACTTCCGTCCGGATCTTTCGGGGGACTCCCAGATGTATGGCGAGCTTGCGCACAACATGCTTGCACATCACGTCTATGGCTTTTCCGAGACGACCCTCCGCCCGACATTGATTCGCCTGCCCGGATACCCCTTGTTTCTCGCCGCCTGCTTCCTGGCGTTCGGTAATGCGAACTACCTCGCCGTCATTTCGATTCAGATGGTGATCGATCTTGCAAGTTGTGCCCTGCTGGGTGGACTTGCCCGGAGACTTTGGGGGAGGCGCGCTGGCCTGATTGCCTTGTGGCTTGCGGCGCTTTGTCCGTTCACCGCAAATTACTCGGTCATACCGCTCACCGAGACGATGAGTCTGTTTTGCGTCGTACTCGGATTCTTTTCGCTCGAGCGATGGGAGGCGGGCTGGCGAATCGGAAAATCAGAGCTCAGATGGGCTGTCCTGACGGGCTGCGCCCTGTCCTTCGCGGTCCTGGTGAGACCCGACCAGGGATTGTTGGCTGCGGCGATCGTCCCGGCAATGTTGTGGGTGGGCCTGAGGAGTAGAGGCCAAAAGTTGGCGCGCCGGCTCCTGCCAGCCGCGGTAGCGACTCTGATCATGCTGTTGCCGCTGCTGGTATGGACGGCGCGCAACTGGCGTACGTTTCACGTCATTCAACCGCTTGCTCCGCGCTATGCGAACGATCCTGGAGAGGACGTTCCGCGAGGATTTCAGCGCTGGTATCGCACCTGGGTGATCGACTACAAATCCACATTCGACGTCTACTGGAACTACGACGACGCGCCACTGAATCTCGCGGACCTGCCGGCTCGCGCCTTCGACAACACTCAGCAACTTGCACAGACGCGCGCACTTTTTGCGCAATACAACCAAGTCACCTCTGCAACACCGGAGTTCGATAAGGCCTTTGCAAAAATAGCCGCGGAGCGGATCGCGGACCATCCCTTGCGCTATTACGTTGTCATGCCCATTGCGCGAGAGTTGAATATGTGGCTGCGACCTCGGGCGGAACTGATGCAACTGCCGATTCAATGGTGGGCAATTGAATCTCATCCTGCGGAATCTGTGGCGGAGATAGCGTACGCGCTGCTGAATGCAGCCTATCTCGGACTGGCGATTGCGGGAATCTTCTGCTGGCGCGCACGACGATGGGGCGGGCGCGATGCACTGGCGTTTGCAATGTTCAGCTTTGTCGTCCTGCGCTGCCTGCTGCTGTTGACGCTCGATAATTCCGAGCCACGCTATACGCTGGAGTGCTTTCCCATGGTGATTTTGTTGGCCGCCTTCGCTATGGTGCCGCGTTGGCTATCGCCTAG
>DHWW01000321.1:2855-3205 GCA_002413385.1 Granulicella sp. UBA5172 | reverse complement strand
CGGTCGAGATGACAACTCTATACCTGCACAAAAATATCTCTAGGAGAGCGAATGTTTGAGGCTGGGTTGGATGGGTTTGCGCACTTTGATTTGGCGGGGATGTCGAAGCCGGATACGTATAAGCTGCTGGCGTCGGTGATTATGCCGCGGCCGATTGCGTGGGTGGTGTCGCGGGATGCGGCGGGGGTGGTGAATGCGGCACCGTTTTCGTTCTTCAATATTGTTTCGGCAGATCCTCCGCTGGTGGCAATCAGCTTTTCGAGGGCGCCGGACCGCGAGGGGAAGGATTCGCTGGAGAATATTCGGGCGCGCGGGGAGTTTGTGGTGAACATGGTTCCGGAGGACCTGGC
>DHWW01000321.1:387-2839 GCA_002413385.1 Granulicella sp. UBA5172 | reverse complement strand
GAAGTGCGAGGTGGTGGATGTGCCGCGGATTGAGCGGTCGCCGGTGGCGCTGGAGTGCAGGCTGTTTGAGGTGATCGAGCCGGGTGGGACAAGCACGATTGTGCTGGCGAAGATTGTGTATGTGCATGTGCGGGCGACAGCGTTCACGGATCTGGCGCGGCTGTATATCGACCCGGCGCAGTTGCGGCTGATTGGGAGAATGCATGGAGCGGGAGGGTATTGCACGACGCGGGATACGTTTTCGATCGAGCGGTTGACGTGGCCGCTGGAGAAGAGGGACTGACGATGAGCGACCCGATAATCGTGTCGATAGTGGGATTTGTACTACTAAGCTGTCTCTCCGCGATAGAACCGAAGAGAGATACGAAGTCCGTCCCAGGATTTCTTCTGGCGAGGTGAATGTACCTTAGAATTTGCAGCGTCTATGGGCGATGCTCGTTAAGTGCAGTGGAGAGATTTCAGACGGCTTACTTCCTTAGCCAGAGGTTGTAGGTCGTTCTTGATTGTGTCCCAAAGAACCTTGGAGTCGACGTCAAAATAGCCGTGCGCGATGCGGTTCCTTTGGTTGATTGCGTCCTTCAGGTCGGGTACGGAATCGACGGATCCGGGAAAGTATAGCGAAGCCTGACGCAGGGCCTCGCCGATAATTTCGAACTTTCGCTCGACGGCGGAGCGAACGAGATCGGCGGATTCAAAGGCTTCGTATGGAAGACCCTGTGTGAAGGTGCGAATCGACGCTGCGGCGTCGAGCACATCCTGCAGGTATGCACACAACTTACGCTGCATAAAGCTCGACCTTGTCCTCTTCAATGGATTGAAGGCGATAGAGATTTCGAATGACTCCTTCGCGCACCAAGTCTACTTCTCTGTGAAGGAGAGCCTCCAATTGCTCTCGCAGACTGTAGTAGTTCTTTGCGTACGACGAGTCTGCAGAGGGATCGAAGGTTACGAGGACGTCGACGTCGCTGTGGGCGGGATCGAAGTCGTCGCGGACGGCGGAGCCGAAGACGGCGAGGCGGCGGACGTGGTGCTGCCGGCAAAGTTCGGCAATCTCTTCGCGCTTGGCCAGGATGAAGTCCTGCATGGCTCAGTCTCCTCTCTGGGTTGAAGTCTACTGCAAGTGGATAACGCAAAAGAAGCCCCGCCGGTCGCTGGGACGGGCGGGGCTTCTGTTTGGTGCGGAAGTTGGGGGTTAGGCGGAGACGGCTTCGGTGGCGATGATGTTGACGAAGCGGCCCTTCTGGCCCTTGTTCTGGAACTTGACGATGCCGCTGATCTTGGCATAGAGGGTATCGTCGGAGCCGCGGCCGACGTTGAGGCCGGGCTTGTGGGGTGTTCCGCGCTGGCGAACGAGGATGCTGCCGCCGGTGACGGTTTCGCCGTCGCCGCGCTTGATGCCGAGTCGCTGGGCGTTTGAGTCGCGACCATTTTTGGAGCTGCCTAGACCTTTTTTATGTGCCATTGTTGTGTCTCTTTCGCGCCGTGATTGAGGCGCCCTGTTCTATAAAGTTTCCGCTAACGGGGTGGCCGTGGCGGGGAAAGCAGATCCTCCGCCTGCGGCGAAGGATGACAATTCTAAGGTGATGCTGACGATCGATCGTTTTGCAGACGACAGATTCAGGGCTACTTGGCTTCGGCGGCGTAGCTGAAGTTGCCGACGAAGATCTCTTTGATCTTGACTTCGACGAAGCTCTGGCGATGGCCCTGGAGCTTCTTGTACTGCTTCTTACGCTTGTAATGGAAGACGAGGATCTTGTCGCCACGGCCTTCGCTGACGACCTCGGCAACGACTTTGGCGCCGGAGAGGTCGGACTCGAACTTACCCTCGTTGAGGGAGACGGCGACGACTTCGGAGAACTCGATGGCGCCGTCGTTGTGCTCGGCCTTCTCGATGCGGACGGTGTCGCCGGGAGCGACGCGGTATTGCTTACCACCGGTTTTGATGACTGCGTACATAGCTTGAAACCTCACGGCAGAGCGCGGAATGCCACGCGCTGCCTCTATATTTGTGTGCAAAAAAATGTTCTGGGGGCATACCCGGCCGGAGAGCGAGACAGCAGCTTGACGTACGCTGCACCGCTTCAGACCCATGCAGATGGAAACTTCCCACTGCTTTGCCAAACTATAAGAGTTTACCGGGAAAGTGGGGCTGGGGTCAATGGTTGTGCTGGATCATTTTGAAACGCAGCATCACTATCCGTAGAATGAACCTCGCTGCCCGACCGTGCCGGAACCTCTCTATCGCCGATTGCGCTTCCGTGCCCCGTGGGTGATCTTCTGGGTGGCGTTTGCGGTGCGCGTGGGGGCGATTGTGGTGGGGCGCACCTATCGGCTGCCGGTCATCATGGACCATTTCGAATATGGATGGGAGGTTGGGCGGATCGCCCGCTCGCTGGTGCGGGGGCAGGGGTATGCGAATCCGTTCAACGGGGTGTCGGGGCCGACGGCGTGG
>DHWW01000321.1:0-225 GCA_002413385.1 Granulicella sp. UBA5172 | reverse complement strand
TGTGGGCGCTGTATCCGGGGACGATGCAGTATGCGACTCGCTGGATATGGGAGATGTCGCTTTCGACGTTTTTGTTTACGTGGGCGCTGGTGATGGCGTTGCGGCTGAGAGGGATTGGGGAAGTGGACGAGGGCTCGGTGCGGGGTGGGGGTTCTCAAGGTCGGCGGTGGGTTGGCTTTGGGCTGCTGTGGGGGCTGGTGGCGCTGTCGAACCCGTCGCTGCTGC
>DHWW01000155.1 GCA_002413385.1 Granulicella sp. UBA5172 | reverse complement strand
GTGCGTTGGTCTGACGGATACGGTCAATCTCTACCTCCACCGCAAACGCCTGCTTGTGCAGAGGGCGTAGTGCGCCCGGAGGCCGGGATACTGGTCTCCAAAGCCCTCAAACCAACCTCTCAACCACACCAAAAACAGCCAAACCCGCTCATCTTACGTCGCAACTCTCCGTCTTGAGAAAATCAAAGACCTACGCAGAGCTTCCCTAAGGGTCTAACCGACTATCGTGTGGATATGCGGGACCGGCAGAGTTCGCTATCCGGCTATTGGCTTTCCTTGGAACGAGGTGAGGGCTTCATGAGGCAGTTATTGAAGAAGACATTACTTCGCTTCCAGGCATCGCGGAGCACGAACGCTCGGCGGAAGAAGTGAATCTCTCCAGGATAGATCGCCATATCGAACGGCTTGCCTAATTTCTCCAGGTTGTCGATGACTTTGAGCGACTCCCAGAACGGGACATTTGCGTCATTGGTGCCCTGAAGGATCAGCAGCGGACGGGCGAGTTTATCGAGATGCTTGACGGGCGCGGAGCGGTTGTAGAACCGGGGGTCGGTGACGGGTGTTTCACCGAGGCGCCCCAGGATGAGTCCGCCAGTGGTCCAGGTCTCCCAATCCCCGACTCCGGCTACGTCGATGCCGCATGCGTAAAGGGTTGGATCGGTGATGAGCGACTGCAGGGTCATGAAGCCTCCGTAGCTGAGACCCCAGATACCGATGCGATTGGGATCGACATAGGGCAGCGTCTTGAGGTAGTCGGCACCTGCGTTTACGTCCTGGGTTTCGCCACCTCCGAGATCCCGTGAGGCTCCCGTTGCCCAGTCGTGGCTGTAGCCAGAGCTGCCTCGGTAATCGGGTGTGAGGACTATATAGCCCTGTTGCGCAAGGTATTCATCCATGGAGTAATACATACGGTTTGCGCCAGGGTGCCAGCCGAGATAGTTCTGATCGGCTCCCGAGCCGTGAACCCAGATGATTGCGGGATGCTTCGTGGAGCGATCAAGATGCGGGTCGACGATGAGGGTCGCTGGAACGGGCTTACCATCTGCCCGGCTTGGATAATGAATGGTGACGGGTGCAATGAGATCCTGCGGGAGCAGTCCGGGTGGCAGAGAGTCAGTGAGGCGCGAAGTAGTTGCTCCCGGTTTTGCGGCCACCGAATAGACTTCGAGTGGATGCTCAACGGCGCTGCGCTCATAGAGAAGCATGGCACCATTAGGAGAAAAAAACGGGGCGCGGTTAACTCCGCGTGCGGTGACGACGGGCTCGACTTTTCCAGTATCAATGGAGGCTATGGAGATGAATCGTTCCATCTGGTTGCCATCCGCACTGTGCGCGAAAGAGACTTTTTTGCTGTCCGGCGACCAAGCTGCGTAGCCATCCCCGAAGTTGCCCTTGCTTATCTGTCGGGCCTGCGATTCGGACGTGGCGTCAGTGGGGATTACGTAGATGTGAGGCCAGCCGCTGCGGTCGCTTACAAAGGCCACCCACTTGCCATCAGGGGACGTTACGTCTTCAGCACCGTCAGCAGGCGATATCCATTTTGGATCGTAGTCCTTCCACAAGGTGTGGGTCTCGCCGGTTAGCGAGGTTACTTCGAGTTGAATGGTCTTGTGGTCAGGCGAGAATTCCTCGTGGACGATAGAGGGACCGGCGGCCCACTGCATTGATGTAGATCCATAGTTGCGATCGGAGACATTGATCCAAAAGGACTCGGCTTCGTAACTGTAAACGGACACTACGCCAATGCGGTGATCCCACGTGACATTCCGCAGAACCTGTACGAGATTGCCGTTGTAAGGCAGCGGCTCTGGGGAAGATTCGTAGCGGGCAGCGTTAAAGGGCTACATACTGGGCGTCACCGGAGAAGGAGGGCTCCGATGCGTGGAGTCCGTCGGGCATGTGGGTGAGGCGGCGGCTTGTATGTGCGGAGAGGGAGGCGACCCAGACATCGTTGTTCTGGATGAAGGCGACCTCTTTCCTATCAGCCGAGAGCGAAAAGCTGGAGACGCCCTGAAAGCCAGGGAGCGGCTCGGGCTTTGGATCTGCGGTTGAGACGCTCCAGAGCTGATTGTCTTTCGCAAAAATGATTTCGTTTGGGGAGGACCATTCGAAGTGGCCTATATCGCAGGTAAGAATCGCGGGATCTACGGAGAAACTGGTCAGGGCTATGGGTTGCTCTCCGGCGCGAACCATGTATAGCTCCTGTTTCCCGGCGGCGTCCCATAGGAAGGCTATCGTCTTGTTGTCGGGCGACCACCTGGCATCAGTTGGATATTTGATGTCCGCAATGCGGTCGATGGTGATGCTTCCGCGAGGAGCCTCCTGAGCACGGAGGAGAGGAACGGCGCACAGGCTGGCTAATAAAAAGAGGCAGGGCGAACAAGCTTTCACATTCATTGAGACCTTCTCCGAACTGGAGTCGCTGATAAGAAACTAAATTCTATCTTGCAGGCCTACCCACAGAAGGGACGGCCACGCCGCCCTTCTGTGGGTAAATGGAGACCTAGAAGCTAAAGCGCAGTGCGAAGCGAGCGATGAAGGGGTTGAGTTGATTGGTTGGCCTTTCGAAGCTTGAGCCTCCTGTAGGTACTTCGCTGATGACCGTGTTGGCGTTGGCGATGTTGAAGAGATCCACGATTGGCTCGACCTTAAATCTCTTACCAACATTGGTTGGGCGAGAGAGGCGGACGTTCATGATATTCACATTGGGTAGACGAATATTTCCGATTGTTTCCGCGATAACAGAAACCTGTCCCTGGTTGAGATTTTCGAAGACGGCGGTTGGCGGCCCATTATTGGGGTCGAGTGGATAGCCAGTGTAATGCTGAAAGTTGACGCCCAATGAAATGGATTTAGGCAGAGTGTAATTACTGAGCACTTTGAACATCTGCGTGGCATCGTAGTTGAGAATCGCATTTGTCCGATTGATGCTGTTGTTTGGGTTGTTGAAGTCGTCCGAAAGACCCCGAGAGTAAGTTCCCCGTTGCTGCTGAATGGTGTAACCGGCGAGCACCTGCCAGCCCTTGCTCATCGTCTTCTTCACGGTAAACTCAAGGCCGTTATAGTGATTCGTGTTGAGTGCCGGGATGTTCGTGACGAGGTAGTTGGAGAGGCCTACATCAGCGGCATTGAGGTTATAGAGCGTGATCGGCTTGCCGGTGACGGAGTTGATGAGCGGGTTGTTCATGTTATCGACGGTTGTGGGGGTGTAGTCAGTTGCCGGATTGGCTAGATTCTCCGTTGCGAATTGATCCTTGATGTTCCTGAAGTAGTAGTTCACGCCAACCTGCACCGACGAAAAGACCTGCTGCTCATAACCAACATTGAATTCATTGGTGTAGGGGCGCTTGAGATTGGGATCAACGGTGGTCACGACACCACCCGAAGCAGCAAGAAGGTTCTCCGAAGAATCCCATTCGTTTGTCTGCGGGATTCCGTCACCGTTCAGATCATTCCAGTTGTAAACCTGCACGCTCAGACCATTTGGGTTGATAGCTTCGGTGAGACCAGCGCCCTCGATAATATCGAACTGCCCGAAGTATGCCTTCACGACGGACTTCCCCTTACCCGTCAGGTCGTAGGCAGCACCGATACGAGGGCGGAAGGTATTCCAGGTAGCGATGTTGGGAGACTGAGGGAAGGAGCGCTGTGTGAAAAGAGTTGGGAAGGTTGCAGTTGGGCTATTCTGGGTCGGATAGAAGGTGTTGAAGTGGTCGTAGCGAACGCCGAGATTCAGTGTAAGTTTACGCCTCAAGGTAAACGAGTCCTGTGCGTACGCGGACGTCTCGTGCTAAATGCTTCTTACATTAACCGGAGTGTTATATGCGACGACTTCAATCGGTACTCCATTGTTATAGATTGCATTAATTGCGTTGTTGACGGTGTAGTTATATCCGTTCTTGTTGGTGGAAGTATCGAGGCCAAGTTTAAAGGTGTGAGGTGCCCCGAAGAGATGTCCGTTGTAATACGTGACTCCTTCTGAAAAGGGCGAGGACGCTGGCTGGATTTACAAAGTCGTACGGTGGAGCTCCGGTCTCAGTCGAAAGCGTAACATCCTGGCGGTTTAGCGCAGTGACAGGAGTCCCCGGCTGATTTTCGAGCGGAAATATCTGGTGGAGAAAGCCGAGGCGAGTATCGAAGAGAGTGTTATGGACGGTGCTCGTCCACTCCCCCTGCACGATATAGGCAGGTTCGATCTGCCGCCAGGCAGCGGCGGAATCTACAAAGGCATAGGAGGTATCGCGACGAAAGAAGCGATTCTGCTCATTGAACCACCATACAAAATCGAGGTGGTTGTTCTTTGAAAGTTGAAAGTCACTGCGCAGTGTGGTGTTGCTCTGGTGGTTGGGATCCGTAGTGGGCGAGCCATCCGGATTGGTCACGGATAGGATACTTTCCTTGAGGGCATAGAGGCGCCAAGAGCCAAATAACCACCACTTATCCCTCCAGAGTGGACCGCCGAGGTTGGTGGCCAGATCGCGGGCCATGATAAAGGGAGTTCCAGCGGGCACGGCTGCCCCACCGTAGATTGGATCGGCGATGGTCGCCTGGGTGGCCGCGGACTGATGGTAGACGGCAGCAAGACCGTGCATCTGGTTGGCTCCAGATTTGGGAACAAGATTCATGTAGACGCCGCCTACGCCAACCTCCGCCGACGCACTGTCAGTCACTACCTGTAGTTCAGAGAGCGAGTCATCATCGACGTAAAAGGAGGTGTATCCACCGGTATAGCCTGGCCAGTTGAGACGTAGTCCATTGAAGCTATAGACCTGATCGCCAGGCAGGGCTTGTNNAGCCCTGATCGCCAGGCAGGCTTCCGTGTACCTGCATGACGGATTGCTGGAAGCTCTGGCTACCAGCTATGTCGAAGTCGCTCGGTGGCTACGCCGGGAGCCTGGGCTACCGTGGAAAAGGTATCGCGTCCGCTGGGAACGTCCTGCAGCAGTGCTTCATCGAACGTAGTGCTTGTGGTGTTATTGGTGGTATCTACAACAGGCGACTCAGCCGTGACCACGATAGACTGTTCGCTGGCTCCGATGGAGAGTTGGGGGCTCACAGTCGCGGTGAAGCCAGGCGTGATCACGATGTTGCCGCGAACTTCAGTCTTGTATCCGGAAATCGTGTAGGTGAGCTTGTATTGACCAGGCGGGAGCGAACTGAAGAGATAGTTTCCAGCCACGTCGCTGATTGCTTTGCGCGGTGTCATCAAGGCCGGACTTTCGGCGTTGATGGTAACGTTGGGCAGCACTCCGCCGGATGCGTCTGTAAGTACACCTCTTATTTGCCCGGTGATCGCAACCTGCCCGAAGCTGAACGACGCGCCGGTACTCATCAAAATCAGGAACAGCAGGGCTCTCTTTGCCATGATCTCTCCTTGGATTTGTTATTGCTTTCGTTGGACGCTTCTAGTAGCGATCAATTGCTCGCTGGTATTACAAATGGCCGGTGCACTGTTTGGCCACATTGCGTTGGAATGGTTTCTTCGCCACTCTCCGAACGGCTAGAGAGTGGGGTGTTGCAGATGCCAATTCGTGTGAGCCTGGTAGAGCCTTGCCGCTCTAAGAACAACCTCGTCGTTCAGGGCGCGCCCCATAATTTGCATTCCATAGGGCAAGCGCTTCGTGCTGAATCCGCACGGCACACTGATGGCCGGAAGGCCGCAGAGGCTGGAGACACCGTCGGGCGCACGGCGATCCACATGAAACTTTCGCGGGGTTTTTGACGGCTGACTGAAGTCGTCCGGATCCTTAGCGCTGATGGGCTGCGCCGCGGTCGGTTCGGCGGGTGAGATGAGAACGGAGTAGCGGTCGAACATGGCATCGGCTGCGCGTTGCAGCATGGGACGAACCCGCTGCACATGAAGATAATCCGTAACGGAGAACTGCTCGCTGGCGTAACCGTTGATCTTTCCGACAGGGTCGGTGAGTTCCTGGCAATGGCCGGATTGGATAAGGTGCTCGAACGCACTGGCGGCCTCCATGAGGATGGTCAGCTCAGCGGCCTCTTCGAATGGGCCGTCGGGGAACTCGCAGGATTCCACAGTTGCTCCTGCTTTAAGGAAGGCATTGCAGGCTTCATCGATGGCTTGTTCAAGAGCAGGATCTGTATTCGAGTAGACATTCGTGAGTCGTCCAATGCGGAGCGGTGTGCTGTTGACGGGATTGGTGTCTTCAAATTTGAACTGCGATGCACTGGCTGGGATGGAATCATGATCCAGAGGGTCGTGGCCTGCGATCGCGCTCAAGACCAAGGCGCAATCTTCAGCGGTGTGTGCAATGGGGCCGAGCTTGTCCATGCTGTAGGAGATGGCCATGGAACCATATCGGCTTACACGGCCGAAACTGGGGCGCAAGCCGGAGACTCCGCACCACGCGGACGGGCATAGGATTGATCCTCGAGTGTCAGAGCCAAGCGCCCAAGGTGCCAGACCGGCAGCAACGCTTGCACCTGATCCGCTGGAAGAGCCGCAGGTCCAGCATTCAGGATTCCAAGGATTATGTGCGGGACCGGTGAGCGACGCCTCTCCGCTGCTGTAACCGAGGCCACCGGCCAGTTCGATCATTGCGGCTTTACCGAGAAGGACAGCTCCGGCACGGTTGAGGCGCTCGATTACGGTGGCGTTGTAGTCGAAGCTCTGATGGGCGTAGGGTACAGCACCCCACGTAGTGGGATAGCCTTTGACTGAGACAAGATCCTTGACGGCGTAAGGCACTCCGTGAAGCGGGCCGCGGTAGTTGCCTGCCTTGATTTCAGCTTCGGCCTGGCGCGCCTGACTAAGGGCGAGATCGGGAGTTAGAGTTACAAAGGCGTTCAGCCGCTTTCCTATTGTCCTCGCACGTTCAAGGTAGCCCTCGGTGAGTTCGACAGGCGAGAGGCGGCCTTCGCGAATGGCATCTCCCAATGCCTTTACGGACATGAAATAGGTTTCCGCGGGAATCATGCGACCTCGTCTCAAATGTGATTAGCGGTTCGGGTCAAAATGGCCGTGAGCAGCGTTACATCGAGAGGCTCAGCATCCTGCCGTCTAGTGGTCGGGATCGTAAATTCGTAGCGTGCATGCGGATGGGTCGCCGTTCTGAACCACAAACGTGCGGATCGAGGCGAGCATGTGTTGGTTGGTCGTGAGGATGCTTGCAGCACGATGCTTCTGGTCGATGGACAGGCGGCTACCATAGACGCGCAGCAGGTTAGTGTATCTGGCCTGGACCTCTTCCCAATCGGCGGCAGATAAGTCCTCGGGCTTGGTGCCGAGCTCCTGGGATGGCTTTAGCGAAGGCCGTTCTTCACCAGCCGCCGCTGCAGGAAGGATTACGGTTGCTGCAGACGCGAACGCTGCGCCAGCGAATTCTCTGCGGCTGAGTGGTGCTAGATTCCGAATAGATTCATGAGGGCGCATTTCTTCTAGTACCTAGAGTGCTTCTACGTTGCACTCGTGCCGGATGTGCTCTTGAGGAGTACACCGCCATGAGTGGGTGAGGATGGAATAATCCAATGCGTAGATGTCTTATATGCAAAACTGGACTCTATGTCAACATGTCTTTTGCATTCAATCTTGCATTTGCGATTGGATGCCTCGATCGACTAGGAGAATCTGATTCGTCCCAAGATCTTTTCGCCGCCGTTAGTGCTCATTAATAACCTATCTCGACCCTGCCAGACGTACCGCTTCAGCAGCGCCATGATGCGACGATAGCTGCAACTTCCATACTGGCTGCAGTCACGCGGATCGGCGCGCCTTGGTCTATCGGGCGAGATTCTTCGCTGGTATGGTACCGTCGACGATATCGATGAGCGTAAGCTGGCTGAGCTTAGCGCAGTCGCTACCGATTCTTGAAGAAGCCGAGACCAGCCTGACCGCAAGCAGTGGATCATTTTAGATCTTCGGGTCACCGAGGATGCCAAAACCAGCTTGTAGGAAGCAACAGCAGTTACGGTTTGGACATCGCTGCATTCCTTTTCTCAACAAGCGGAAAGTCGCCTTGAGCGCGCTGCGAGTGATCAATGCCTGTGGGTGTTGATCACTCCCTCTCGGGAGCGCTACTGCCTTATATGACGATTCCCTCGACCTCATCGAGGGAGATTTCGTCGTTGCGCCGGTCGTAAAGTCTGGTCGTCCGAGCTGACTCATGCGCGGCCATCTGCTGAGCGATTTCCAGCTTGCCGCGGTTCTTGAGGTAGGCCGTGATGCCGGTCGCCCGGAAGGTGTGGCAAGCTTGACCCTGATCTTGAGACGAACGGTTGGTGCTGGCATTGCAAATTCTCCTGATCGCTAATACCGACCAGAAGCTGCTCGTACCGAATATCACGTACATTTACAGTGGGGTTAAGCGTTGCAAAGTGTAGCCAACTGTGTAACTAATGCTGTAAGTTATTGATTCTAAAGTTATGGCGGAGAGTGATGGATTCGAACCCCCGATAGCCTTGCGACTATGTCTGATTTCGAGTCTTGCGTATTACAAATAAGTATCTTCTTATGAACAGGATAGAATACAAAGTATTGTTGGTGTCAGTTTAGTGTCAGTTTAGCGCCTGGATGCAAACAGAATTGATCAGCGTCTCGAAGATCTGAGAGATCGAGGCGCAGCGTGCATTCGGCTTCACGGAGAGGCTCTTCACCCGGGCGCGGAACCATCTGGCGGTCCTCTACTCCTGCTTGGACGCTGGCACGGATCCTCCGCGCCAGCGCAAGTTCTACCGTTCCCGAACCCCGCTAACAAAAGAGGTAAACTTGGACGTTCTCCAAGAAGAGCTATGTGCGGCTCCCGCCTCAAGAGCTTCCGCCTTCAACGGAAGAGGACCGTCGAGTAGGCTTGACAAATTGAGTTAACATAGGCATGATAAATAACACGTCCATGTTAATTGTCGTGGCCAGGATAAAGCTATGCCCAAGCCCAGCCCTATCCCGCCGAACGGTTCCGCCAGCGCCTACGAGCAATGGCTCGCTAGCCTCTTCCGGCGCAACGGTTGGCGGGTCAACGTTCACCCATTGCTGGGCGACAGGGAAGCAGACCTGATCGTCTCGCAGAATGGCTCCCGCTACATCGTGGAATTGAAGGTAGCTTCGGAAGGTCGGGGTGACCGCCTGGTGCCCCTGCTTGCGCAGGCGATCTTGCAGGCCCAGGCCATCGCCAAGGCATCGCCCGAACCGGCGGCTGCGCTGGCGGTCGTCGCCGCTCCGGTGATCTCCCCCAGAGTTGCCGCTCATCTGCAACGCTTCCTTGACGAGAATGTGCCCGGCGTTGCCGTCGGCATCTTCGACCGCGAAGGCTTCCAGTTCTTTGTCGGTCCGGGCTTGGAGAAGTTGAATGCGTCCCCGTCCAGTCGCGTCCGCCGCCGCCAACTACCGTTGCCGGAGTCCGTGCCGCTCTTCTCCGACCTCAACCAGTGGATGCTTAAGGTCTTGCTGGCCCCGCTGGTTCCCGAGGGGCTTCTGCAGGCCCCGCGCCGAGAGTACCGCAATGCCTCCCAATTGGCGGAGGCGGCTGGAGTCTCTGTGATGAGCGCTTTCCGCTTCGTGCGCCAGTTGCGGCAGGAGGGCTTTCTCGACAAGGACGATGAGATCCTGCGCCTTGTCCGCCGAGACGAACTGATGCGCCGCTGGCAGGCCGTGCATCTCCGCGCCATGCCTGAGTTGCCGCTGCGCTGGATCATTTCATCGAAGAGCGCCCGCCAGTTATCGGCGGCGCTGCACTCCTACAGTGAGTCTCCGAACGTAAAGCATGAGCCGTCACAGCGTCTCTGTCTCGGCCTCTTCGCCGCCGCCGAGCAACTGGGCTTCGGCTTTGTGCATGGAGTTCCACCGTCCTTCTATCTCGAAAATCTGGACCGGGAGGTACTAGCGCATCTGGGGCTTTCGCCCGAGGGCGCGGAGCGTGCGCCCGATGTCTATGTTCGCGTCCCGGCCTTCCGCGAGTCCGTCTTCCGTGCCGCAGTCTTGCGTCAGGGTGTTCCGGTGGCGGATATTCTTCAGGTGTGGCTCGACGTAGCCGCTCATCCGGCACGCGGAGCGGTGCAGGCCGAAGAGATTCGGCGCCGTGCGCTGGCACCGATCTTCAAGGAGAAGCCGTAATGGCGGCGAACCAGGAAACCGAAGATTTCGCGCGGCTGATCGAGGCGCTTCATCCGTGGCTCGACCAGGTTATGGTGATTGGCGGCTGGGCGCACCGTCTCTATCGTCTGCATACTCTGGCGCAACCGTTGGAGTACGCCCCGCTTGCGACCTTCGACACGGATGTTGCCGTTCCAGCGCAACTGCCCGTCGCAGGGCAGGATATCCATGAGCGCCTGATCGCGAGTGGTTTTCAGGAAGAAAAGATCGGAGAGGCGCGGCCACCGGCTGCGCATTATCACTTGGTCTCGGGAGAGACCGGCTTCTACGCGGAGTTTCTGACGCCACTCGAAGGCGGTGAATATAAGCGCGGCGGGCAGCGGGATGCGACCGTACGGATTGCCGGTGTATCTTCCCAGAAACTCAGGCACATTGATCTGCTGCTGAAAGCTCCGTGGACGGTGGAGATCGGCTTGGCGACTGGTTATCCAACCGCTGAGAGCAGACGCATTCAGCTTCCCAATCCTGCGAGCTTTCTGGCTCAGAAGGTACTCATTCACCAGAAGCGCGACCCAGCCGACCGCGCCAAAGATGTTCTGTACATTCACGACACTATCGAGACCTTCGGCGGAGCACTGCCGGCAATACGGCAGGAGTGGGAGGCGAACACTAGGCCCGCCCTGCACGCGAACGCCATCCGTCAGGTCGAGAAGGCCTCAGACGTTCTCTTTGCAGAGGTCGATGACACGATCCGGGAAGCGGCGCGCATCGCCGCAGGCCGAAACCTGACTCCTGAGTCCATCCGTGAGGTTTGCAGCTATGGGTGGAACCAGCTTTTCCGCTGACACAGGGACGTGCCGAGCTTCGCCGCAGCATGTTTCCAGCTTTGCCTTGTCTCAGACCTGCCCCCGACGAAAGCAACGGCAAAAAACAACCCCACAGTTTGCGCAGGTTGACACTTTCACGATCCGGGATGGCTGTTTCGAATCTGTTTGAAAATGGTTGAGAATAAATAAGTTGCCCCAGAATTGCTTCCCATACACTGTAGCCACAGATGCCCATAGCCACGAGATTCCTGGACTGAAGTACGCGCATCGCTGCATGCACTTCTGCAGAGCGTCTATGCTTCGATCCCAGTTGGAGTCTGCATTTCTGCATGCAAAGCCTCTACCCACACTCAACCCCACAAGCCTGGCAACAAAAACTGAACAACCGCGAAGTCACCGTCAACGGCGTTACCGTCACTGGAAGCGAATCGCTCACTTTAGGCCAAACCCTTGTCTGGAACCGTCCGCCCTGGATCGAGCCAGACTCTCCTCAGCACTTCGAAGTCCTGTTTGATGACCCCCATCTGTTGGCCGTCAACAAACCTAGCGGGTTGCCCACCCTTCCCGGCGGCGGCTTCATGGAAAACACCCTCCTGCGCTTGGTACAAAAGCAAACCCCCAACGCAAACCCTGTCCACCGATTAGGGCCAGCCACCACCGGCATCGTCCTCTTCGCCAAAACACCGCAGGCGGCCTCTAAACTTATCCGCAAACTGGAATACACCCAGAATTCAAAAAATCTACCGAGCGCTGGCTCAAAACGTTGCACAGCACGACGCCTACGAAATTCTCACACCCATCGGCCTTGTACCGCACCCGCTCATCGGTTCCGTTTGGGCCGCCAACCCAAGTGGCAAACCGTCAAAGTCCTTGGCGAAGGTGATCTCACGCACGACGAGCACTACAACATTTGAGGTAAGCCTATATTCCGGCCGCCCCCATCAAATCAGAATCCATCTGGCATCCATCGGCCATCCCCTGGTAGGCGATCCTCTGTACGGACTAACCGGCCAGCCTCTTGAAGATCTCCCCGGCCTCCCGGGCGATGGAGGATATTTCCTGCACGCCCAATTTCTGAAATTCCACCACCCCGTCACCGGAGAACAAATCACTCTTGAGGCAGCTTTGCCGTCTGGATTCTCATAGCACCAGTATATTCACGGCGGGAAGCAAATCAGGGTGGCCGTTGAAACCTCCGCGATCCCGCCATCCCCGCTAGGCGTCGCTCCGCGCGGGTGGACTGTTGTTCGGTACCGATAAGTCTTAGGGCTGTATCTGGAGNNCCTCCGCGATCCCGCCATCCCGAATGGCTAACGAAGCGAGTTTAATAGCACTCCGATACGGGTCGTTAAGGGAACACACGCGCCGATCTTTTCGAGGCTGCACGGATAGAACTCCTGAAGTCGGCTTCTTGGCTGGAACCCCTTGCTGGGTTCCTCAACGAGCTATTCCGATTAGCGCAGTGCGGGGCGCGAATGCATGAGCGTCCGGTTGCGACGCATCAATACCACGATCCTGAATCAGATTTATGAGGAAGACTTTCGGGGTTTCTCGTACGGTTTCCGGCCAGGGCGCAGCCAGCATCAGGCGCTGGATGCGTTGTACGTCGGGATCACGCGGAAGAAGGTGAACTGGGTGCTGGATTGTGACATTCTGGGCTTTTTCGACAATCTGTCGCACGATTGGCTCATAAAGTTCGTTCAGCATCGCGTTGCCGACCGCCGCATGCTCCGCCTGATCCAGAAATGGTTGAAGGCGGGAGTTGTGGAGGAAGGCCAATGGAAGAACACGGAGATGGGACTCCGCAGGGTGCGGTGGCATCACCGCTGCTTGCCTATCTGCATTACGTGTTCGACCTGAGGGTGGATGCCTGGCGCAGAAAGTATGCGCAAGGGGAAGTGATTGTTGTCCGTTATGCGGACGACAATGTACTCGGATTTCAGTATCGGGCCGACGCAGATCGTTTTCTGGAGGCATTTCGGGAACGGCTGCGAAAGTTCGGGCTGGAACTGCACCCAGACAAGACGCGCCGGATCGAGTTCGGGCGGTTTGCCGAGCAAGACCGGAAACGGAGAGAAGAAGCAAAACCCGAGACGTTCGATTTTCTCGGCTTTACCCACATCAGCGGGAAAGACCGGAATGGGAGCTTTGCGCTAAAGCGCAAGACAATCGGCAAGCGGATGCGGGCCAGGTTGCTGGAAATCAAGCAACAGCTTCGCAGGCGCATGCATGATCCTGTGGCGCAAACCGGCGCATGGCTCCGTTCGGTCGTGCAGGGTTACTTCAACTACCATGCGGTTCCGGGGAATATCGACAGCCTGTCTGTTTTTCGCTATCGGGTGATCCGGCTCTGGAGGAGCATACTGATCTTCCGGGGCCAGAGGCATAACCTGAACTGGGCGAAGATGCAGAAGCTGGCGAATCGCTGGATACCCAAACCGCATGTTCTCCATCCTTATCCCCGAGTACGTTTTGACGCCATTCATCCTAGATAGGAGCCGTATGCGGTAATTCCGCTCGTACGGATCTGTGCGGGGGGCGGTCAGCGATGACCGTCCCTACCGCGACCGTCGCGAAGTTGGA
>DHWW01000214.1 GCA_002413385.1 Granulicella sp. UBA5172 | reverse complement strand
TACCAGATCTTTGCTTTGTGATCGATCCGCGCGGCAACTTGAAAGCCGGAGTTCCACGTCCATCCCACTTCATGGTTGGGCAGATCCAGATCGATATCGAGGTCGATCCATTCCCCTTGCGGCGAAACTTCGAACTCTTTATATCGCCGGATGTTTTGAAAATCGGACCCAATAAAAAGCTCCGCGACGTCCCAATTCCAGAGCTTATTGGTCTCCGTCGCCGTCGTGGGCGCAGGCTTCAGATACAGTTCCTCATACGGACAGACATAGAGCAGATAGAGATTTTCTTTTGTCCACCGCGAACGCACCTCGGTCCGGTATCTGGGAACGGCCTTTCCATGGGCATCCACTTCCGCGTAGACCGGTAGCGCCCCGCGCCAGAATGCTGAATGAGGGTTCGTATCCAACGAAACATCCTGGGCCGCATAGATACTTTTGAAAACCCCTAAATCTGCATCCTGCGCATAAGCCGCGCTAGTCATGAAGAGCAGGCATGTAGTCACGAGCTTATTCATCGAAAAAATACCTCAGTCAACAAATGCACTGTTAGCAGATTGCAGGCCGCGTATGGGTGAAGGCCAAAGCCGTCTCATACCGAAACGTGCAGTTCACGTGCAGCATTCCCGTTATAAACCTTGCGCAAAATCGACTCGGGAAGATGGACACCGGAGATACGCCAGCGACCCTGCGGCGGCACCTTTGCAGGAGCGTAATCGAAGTACTCATCATTCGTCTCCAGAAATCGAAAGTAGATCTCGTAAAGTTTGTCTTCGAACACTTGTTGGGGGTAGTCGTCGCCATGTGGGGTAGCATCGGTTCCAAATAAAATTCGGTCCTGATATTTGTCAAAGAAAGCCCGCGCCGCCCGCGGCTGGCGTCCCAATTCGCCAATGCGCGCCGCGATATCCACGGTCATATTGTCAAAGCGATCCAAATTCTCCGATACATTCTCCAGATTTTCCGCGAAGTTGCCGACATGAAGCACAATGAACCGCGTCTTCGGATGACGCGCGATCATCCGGTTCCGCGCCTCGAGCAGTTCCGCATTACTCGGAAAGTCGTGGCCATAAAACGACCAGTCCGGATGATGATTGAGTTCTTCATACCGCTCGTTGAACCGATCTGTAGGCGTGAAGAAAGCAACCGGATCTGAAATATGAATCGCAACTGGCATATTCAATTGCCCACAGGTGTCCCACATCGGATCGAACCGCGGGTCGTCGATCTTCACCAACCTTCCAGACGTAATATTCGCTCTCAAATAGAGCCCCAGCGTCTTTAGAATCTTGAGCCCACGAGCCCCGTCCTGATGCGCCTGTTCGATAGCTTGGGCCTGCAGCTTCGGATAATCCGGCTTTAAGAACAGGGAATAGGAAGGCTCCGTGAACGTGTAAAAACGATCGCGAAAAGCGAGGTCATATCTCCTGATCGTTTCAGTAAGTCCAGCACCATAGCCTCCAGTCAAGTTGACCATGGAACGAATGTTCTTCCGGTCCATCACTGCGAGCAGTTCATCGGGTGTGCCCAAGTATTGTCGTTCCGGGGCAAGTTCCACGCCATGTTTCGACTTGGAGGAAACGGAGATGTGCGTATGAATATCGATCAAAGGAAAGCGAGATCGAGGCACATGCGTTTCCTGTACTTGCAGCATGCTCCTCGGTACAAAGTCCGCAAGAGGCAGTGGTTTGGGTGGATTCTTCGCGTCTGGCGAGGAATCTGTGAGAACGGCATCAGCACGAACTACTGCTGCTCCCACCAATCCCAGTCCCGTTGAGTAAAGCAGTTGACGGCGATTCATTGCTTTGTGATCTCCTTTGGCTCTGGCGCCACAAGCGTTTGAAAACGGGTGCCACAACGTGTACGAAAACATCGGCGGGCTGTCACCTAAGTCCGGATTTCTCTGAGAGTAACACCTCCAGTGTCTTATATATGAAGTTGTCTTTCGTTTGATATCGTTACGCTGTCGAGCTGCAGGGCAACCCTGGCATCCTCCCAGCGGTTCCTAACTCGCCTCTGCAATGGAAGGCCAACGCGTGCCCATGGCCTTTGACGAAAGCTGCTCCTGGAAATACCGGCCTCGATGGAGACGCTCATGTCAAAGATCCTCTTGAATAAAAGCGGTCAGTTCCGAAATAAGTAGAAAGCGAGTAGCCTCACAATATGCTAGAATTCGGCATCTCAGCGGAACCATACGCATGGAAGCGAAAGACTAAAATGCCTTCGTCCTGATCTTGAGGAGCGAATTGAACGATTCAGTGGAGGATATTGCAATGAGCGATCAGAATATGGGTGAGAGCAGACTACAGCAGCGAAACGTTGCAGTCGATGCGTACCGTGGCTTCGTCATGCTGCTGATGATGGGAGAGGTCCTCCGGTTTGCGGATGTCGCTCGGTCCTTCCCGAACAGTCATCTTTGGCGCTTCCTATCGTACAACCAGTCGCACGTGGAGTGGGCTGGCATGAGCCTCCACGACATGATCCAGCCGTCCTTCACCTTCCTTGTGGGCGTTGCGCTTCCTTACTCCCTGCGAAGCCGCCAGCGTAAAGGCGAGACCTTCCAGCGCATGCTGGGACATACCATCTGGCGCAGCTTCCTTCTCGTGGCACTCGGGATCTTTCTTCGGTCTACCCAAAGCACCTCGACGAACTTCACGTTCGAAGATACTCTGACCCAGATCGGTCTCGGTTACACCTTTGCCTTTCTGCTCACCTTCGTTCGTCCGCGCTGGCAATGGACCGCATTTGGAATGATTCTCTTCACCTACTGGTTGGCGTGGGCGCTGTATCCGGCTCCTGGCGCCGATTTCCCCTACGCTTCTGTGGGGGTGCCCGCAGAGTGGCATCAGCATCTCTTCACTGGCTTCGCGTCGCACTGGAACAAGAACAGCAATCTCGGCCAGGCATTCGACGTCTGGTTCCTGAACCTGTTCCCCCGCTCAAGTCGCTTCGTGTTCAACGAGGGTGGCTATCTGACGCTGAGCTTCATTCCGACGCTCGGCACCATGTTGCTGGGGCTCGCCGCAGGCCGCTGGTTTATCGCGTCCGCTCCGCGCATTCCGCTGCGCCGATTTCTGCTCGCAAGCGCGGCATTGGTTGCCGCGGGTCTACTGTTTCACTTCACTGGAATCTGCCCTATCGTGAAGCGGATCTGGACTCCGTCGTGGACACTGTTCAGCGGTGGCGTGTGCTTCCTGTTTCTCGCGGCCTTCTCGTGGATCATCGATGTCAAGAAGCATCGAGGCATCGCGTTTCCACTAGTCGTTGTCGGCGTAAATTCCATCGCGGCGTACCTGATCGCGCATCTGTTTGAAGACTTCGTCCAGAGCAGCTTCCGCATCAATCTCGGAGCAACAGCGCTGAACCTCTTCGGACCTGCGCTGGAGCCGACTCTTCTAGGGATTCTGACACTGGGGGTCTTCTGGCTCATCCTCTTTTGGATGTTTCGCAACAAAATCTTCATTCGAATCTAGGCCACCTGATGGAGCAATCACGGCTGAGTGAGCCGGTCGAGCAGGGCTCCTGTGAGGCATTCCGAGCCGAGGCTCTCGGTCCACTTCTGGAAGGGCAGATTGCTGGTTACCATCGTCGAACCTCGCTCGTAGCGCAGGCTGAAGACCTCGAAGAGCAGTTCAGCGCCGGTATTAGAGAGAGGAACGAAGCCCAACTCATCGATAAATGTGGAGCTCCACATTTATCGATGAGCAGAAGTTCATAGCCGACAAGCCCGATTGAGTCTGTAACGTTCTGTAGAAGCTGCTGAGGGCCATCTGGATGCGAGGCACCTGGGGCGATTCCTTAGGATGTTTTTTTACGCACGTGGGCTATCTTTGGCCGCAGTGCTAGATGGAACACCCTGTGCGCTTATTCCACAATCCACGTGTGAAGTCGGGGAATTTGACAGGTGCACTTCCTTGAGCCAAAGAGGCTTTGCTTAAAAAAGTGGGTGCAGACCAGGTTGCGCCGTCATACACATCCATATCCGGCGGCAGTCCTTCGCGCAAGCACTGTAACAGCCGATAGATCATGATGAAGTCCATGCCGCCATGGCCGCCGGACGTGCGCGCCATTTCGCCTTCCTTCGCCCACAGATGACTCTCGTGCTCTTTCTTGTACTCGTCGATGGGTCCCCAGTCTTCCTTGCCTGGTTGTCCGTCGATGTAGATCCGCGGTGGGTAGTCAGCAAAGACTCCCTTGGTCCCGCCGATCATATTGATTCGATCATAGGGATGAGGATTAGAAGTGTCGAACTTGAGTGTGACCGTCAGGCCGGATGCTGTCTTGATCAGGGATGTGTTCATATCCCCAGTCACGTACTTCTCATTCCATTTGGGATCACCCTTCGGTGTGTGCGCTTCACGATAGGCCGCCAGTCCTAGCGCCGGGGTACTCATGGAGACCATGTAGTCGAAGCGGTCGCCGCGGTTGATGCTCATGTAGTTCGCCACCGGTCCCAATCCATGAGTGGGGTATAAGTTGCCATTACTCTGAGTATGGAACGCGCGGCGCCATAACCCTTCCCCCTGAGCTGAGAACATCTCTTCGCGTAAATCGTGGAGGTAGGCAGCCTCTCCATAGAGCAAATGGCCCAAGATGCCTTTACGCACAAGGTTAAGCACCAACGTTTCGTTATATCCGTAGCAACACTCTTCCAGCATGATGCAGTGTCGACGTGTTGATTCGGAAGTGTCGACTAGCTTCCACAGATCTTCCATCGTGTAGGCGAGTGGTACCTCAACTGCGGCGTGCTTGCCATTTTCCATCGCGGAAAGCGCCATCGGTGTATGCCAGTTCCACGGCGTCGCAATGACCACGAGATCGAGATCGTTTCTTGCCACCAGGGACTGGTAATCATGGGGGCCCTTGGTATAGAGTTGCGGCGCCTTCTGTCCGGCCTTAACGATCAGCTGGCTTGCGTGCTCTGCCTTCCCTGGAGCAATGTCGCAAATGGCGACGACTTGTGCGTTCTGTGCCAGAAACCAACCGAGCAGGTCGGTACCTCTTCCGCCGACCCCTATGAACCCGATACGCGGATCCTTGGTCGTCGCGAAAGGGGTGTTGATCATCGAACGCGACGGGGACGGATGAACATCATCAGCAAGGGCGCTATTGCTTAGTTGGGAAGCAGCGGTAAGCATTGCGCCAAGCCGAATAAACTCCCGCCGGCTGGGTGCTATCGAAGGATCTGTTGAGAAATCGGTCATTGGGCGTCCTCTGTACTAGTAACTTTGAGAGCAGTTGCTGCTGCGTGGTCCACGGAAGCCTTGACTCATGTCCACATTCAAAACATCCGATTTCGTTTGCAGAATTTCTTTGATATCAATGATGGAGACAATGATCTAGTTCTTATTTCCTATTGTCAACTCTTTATTGCTTTCTATTTCGATTTAGGTCGTGAGGCGGGGTATGGTCAGAGCAACCCATTTGTGAAGGCGATCGATGGCGGAGGACCAGGATCGCGAATGATTCCCCGACAGAGAAGGGTCTCGCCTATATCCCTTCGTCCGCTCCGCCTGGCAGACGGCATCTCGATCACATCTGCGAAGGGGTGGCCCGGTAATGCGGGCCACCCCTTCGCCAACAGTATGTTTGCTCGTGCTGGTAGCGACAGGAATCTGCCTTAAACCTCGGTGGTCACCTCAAAAGCGGCCATAGAGAT
>DHWW01000101.1 GCA_002413385.1 Granulicella sp. UBA5172 | reverse complement strand
CCAGCACGAAAACATCTCTAGGGAAGAGCAGAGGGAAGAGGTCGGGTTGAGGTTAAAGAGAAACGCCAGGGTCGCGGTGGGCGCGATCCTGGCGTTTTTGTTGGCTACTCCCTAATCCCTGCTTTTCCAATCCCTGCTTTACTGCGGCACTCCGGGGGCGGCTGCTGGGGTGGGATTGAGTTTCTGTGTGGCGATCTCGGCGGCGGCGCCGGGCTTGCCCTTGGAGTTCTTGTCCTTGTCCTTCAGAATTGCGTAGAGCTGGCGGGCTTGCTCGGTCTTGCCTTCGGCTTGATAGAGCTCGGCGAGCTGGAGCTGGGCGAGAGAAGGGGGGACGGTGACGGAGTGGCCCTTGATGAGCTGGTTGTAGAGGTCGACGGCCTTGGCATCCTGGCCATTCTGTTGATAGAGCTGGGCGAGGGCGGATTTGCCGAGGGCGGCGAGGTCGCCGTCCCAGCTTTTGGAGACCTTCTCGAGAGCTGCTTCGGCGGGGCCGTTCTGGCCTTGATCGAGGGCGGTCAGGCCGACGAAGTACTCGGCCAGTTTGCCGGAGTTGGTGAAGCCGTAGTGGTCGGCGACCTGCTGGAACAGGGTGCCGGCGGCAGCGGCGCGATCCTTCGCGGCGGGGAAGGTCTTCATGCCGGGAGGCACGGGTTGAGCGGAGTTGGCGAGCGGAGTCTGGTAGATCTCCATGGCAGCGCCGAACTGGGTTTCGGCGGCAGCGGAGCGACTTTGGTAGAGGGTATAGCCACCGACGATTGCGAGGATGGCGACCACCGCAATGATGCCGGCGAGGATGGTCTTCTGGCGGTGCTCTTCAGCCCAATGCACGCTGCTGGTGGTGAGGGCGACAAACTGGTCCTGCTTCTTCAATTGACGCTTGGTTGCGTTATCCACGAAAGTTCCGTCCTTAGAAAGCTAAAAAGATTGCCGGGTCCGCCACCCGCGCATCGTTTGAGTTTAGCAGGGAAGGGGTTGGGGGTGAGGAAAGTGGGCTTTTGGCGAGCGAATTGGCGAGGTGAGGCTCATTTCGATCTTTGTAGATGAATCTCTTGCCAATCGTGATTGGATGGGCATACTATCGGGCTCGAATCCAGCAAAGTTGCATTGATTTGGAAGCATGAGCTGGAACAGGTCACCTTGCGTCTGCAGGGGGCTGGGCGGTAACCGCATGATCGGGCAAGCAACTACTGATGGTAACCAATCAGCGGCGCAAGAGCATTCAGGAGCGACAATGTCATGGCTTGGTACGCGTACTGTATCACCGAAAGAAGTGCATTTCCTGAACTTGGACGGCATCGCAGACCGATGCCACTCACCGGTGTTACGGGCCTCTTTGGCAATCAGACATTTCTATTTCCTGCAGCTGAACTGGCTGTAGTTGTGTCAGAACATCTGGCCGAGGATGCAGCTCGGCTGAATACACCGGAGGGTCTGGCTGCGGCCCGCGGCCATGCCCGTGTCATCTCTGGATGCTTTGCAAAGTCGACGGTGCTGCCCTTCCGTTTTGGCACAACGTTTGGAGACGATGAGGCGCTGCGGCGATCGGTTCGGTCGAATCAGCGGCACTTCATGGCCAATGTCGAGCGGTTGCGCGGCATGGCGGAGATGCACCTGAAGGTGGTGGTGGATGATATCTGCCCGGAGACCAAGGGTGTTGGGCATACGTTCCAGGCGGCAGGACAGGAGTACTTGTCGCATTTGCGAGAGTCGGCGACGCGTCAGCGGGAGCGGCAATCGCGTGCGCGTGCGCTTTCCCTGCAGATGCACCGTATGTTCCTGCCGGTTGCGGAAGAAGTGACGTGCAAACGGATGGAGTCGGGAAAGATGCTGCTGGATATTGCTCATCTTGTCGATAAAAAGACGGTGGAGCGGTATCAGAACAAGTACAGCACGGCAACGCTGGAACTGAAGGACTGCGCGATGCAGCTTTCGGGGCCATGGCCGCCGTATCACTTTGTGCATCGCGAACAGCGCGGACATGTGTAAGGGCAGGGATTAGGGAACAGGAAAGGCCCCGGCTGTTGCCGGGGCCTTTGTTTTGCGAACAACTTTAGAGGGTTGGGGTGAAGGACTCCAAGGGTTTGCCCCAGTCGTTGCTTAGGTCTGTCCAGTCTGGATTGCTCGCGACGACCAGAGCGATCTTCTTCGAGCGTAACCAGCCCCTTGAGTTCTTTTTCGCGAGCGATGGCGCGGGTGAAGAGGCTGTAGCGCTCGAAGTAGACGAGCTGNNTGGTGGTGAAACCGATGTAGAGGTGCTTGAAGCTGCTGGCCAGGATGTAGACGTAGGCGTATTCCTGCATGGGTGGGATTCCTTTGGCACCCTCGGAATGCGGGGGTCCTTCGCTTCGCTCAGGATGACGGCGAAAANNCAAAGACAACAGCAAAGACAAAAGCGACGGCAAACGCAAAAGACAAACGCAAGAAGCAGGAGCAAGGCAGGCGGTTGGCTAATCCCTGGTCCCTGGTCCCTGTTCTTAGGACGGGGAGGAGATGGTGGGGGTGGGGGAGGGCTTCTTGCGGCTGAGGACGGAGCTGCTGCGGCGTTTGCCGGTGGAGGCGTGGTCGATCTTGTTCCAGAAGCCGACAAAATAATCGACTGCGGAGATGATGGAGACGACGGTCATCCAGTAGGTGGCGGTCATGGCGAGGAGATGGACGCCGATAGGGAACCAACCGATGTACCAGTAGTCCCAGCGATGGTTGAGGATGGCAGCGACGACGGCGACGATCTGGATGACGGTTTTGAGCTTGCCGAGATCGCTGGCCTGGATGGTGAAGCCTTCCGAAGAGGCGATGGAGCGGAGGCCGGAGACGAGGAACTCGCGGCCGATGACGAGGACGGCGATCCAGGGCTTCATGACTCCGGGGTTGTAGGCCACGAGAAGGATGAAGGCGGTGGTGACCATGAGCTTGTCGGCGAGGGGGTCGAGGAGCATGCCGAGGGTGGTGATCTGGCTGCGGTGCCGGGGCGAGGTAACCGTCGAGGCCGTCGGTGATGGAGGCAAGGATGAAGATGGAGGAGGCGATGATCTCCTGCTCGCCGTGCATGCTCGAAAGAGGGAAGCGTGGGGACAGTGCCCAGATCAGGAGCGGGACGCTCGCAATGCGGGTCAGCGTGATGGAGTTGGGCAAGTTCACGGGAAAGAGCGCAGCGGCTGAAGAAGAAGTCGCGAGTACACACATTCTCCCACAGCGCCCGGTTTGTGTGGTGATTTGGTTTAGTGCTTAGGCGTAGATGCCGCGCTGCCTGGTGGTGTGGGCGACGCGGTCGACGGCCAGCATGTAGGCAGCGATGCGGTTGTTGACGCTGTGAGCGACGGAGTATTGCAGGACGTCGTTGAAGCTGTCGACCATGATGCGGTCGAGGCGCTGGTTGACTTCGTCCTCGGTCCAGAAGTAGCCCATGCGGTCCTGGACCCACTCGAAGTAGCTGGTGGTGACGCCGCCGGCGTTGGCGAGGATGTCGGGGATGACGAAGATGCCTTTGCTGGCGAGGATGTCGTCGGCGACGGGGGTGGTGGGGCCGTTGGCTCCTTCGCAGAGGATGCGGCACTGGAGTTTCCCGGCATTGTGGCTGGTGATGACGTTTTCAGTCGCGGCGGGGATGAGGACGTCGCACTTCTGGATGAGGATGTCGTCCTGATCGAAGGGTTGAGCGCCAGGGAAGTGATGGACGGAGCCGGTGCGGGCCTTGTGCTCGAGGAGCTCGGAGATGTCGATGCCGGCGGGGTTGTAGAGAGCGCCATCGAATTCGCCGATGCCGATGATTTTGTAGCCCTTGTCCCAGAGGAGTTTGGCGGAGTTGGAGCCGACGTTGCCGAAGCCCTGGATGATGACGGAGGTTTCGGAGGGGAGCATGTTGAGGTGCTTGAGGGCCTGATCGACGACGACGGAGATGCCTCGTCCGGTGGCTTCGCGGCGACCGCGGGAGCCGCCGAGGGAGACGGGCTTGCCGGTGACGACGGAGGTGATGGTCTGGCCTACGTGCATGGAGTAGGTGTCCATGACCCAGGCCATGGTTTGCTCGTTGGTGCCCATGTCGGGTGCGGGAACGTCTTTTTCAGGGCCAATGAAGTCGATGAGAGCGGCGGTGTAGCGGCGGGTCATGCGCTCGAGTTCGCCCTGGGACATGGATTTTGGGTCGCAGATGACGCCGCCCTTGGAGCCGCCGAAGGGGATGTTGACGACGGCGCACTTCCATGTCATCCAGGAGGCGAGGGCGCGGACTTCGTCGAGCGAGACGTCTGGGCCGTAGCGAATGCCGCCCTTGCAGGGGCCGCGCGAGATGGAGTGCTGGACGCGGTAGCCGGTGAAGACTTCGATGCTGCCGTCGTCCATGGCGACGGGGATGTGGACGATGATTTCGCGGGAAGGGTAGCGGAGGACTTTCCAGATGCCGGCGTCGAGGTTGAGACGGCGAGCAGCTTCATTGAAGCGCGCTTCTTGTGCGAGCCATGGGTTATTCTCCTGCTCCACCGAGATCGTGGGGCCTGGAGCCTGTAGTACGGGTGTTTCCATTTTGAGGTCCTTGTCTTTTGAGGGCCTGCTTCGGCCCAGAGTGGGGAGGCCTGCAAGTGCAGCTCCCGTAGGTACCAATCGCTCTTCGGCCATTGTGTGTCTCCTCGTGCAGGCCCAGCAAATAGTTAGACGCTGGTTGCGGGGCCGAGGAGCCACTCTATTGCAGCCTGGTCAGACCGGTCTGTGACCAAACGTGGGGATTCTAGGCTTTTGGGAGCAGAGAAGACAAGCGGGTTCAAGACCCAGGATGGGAGGTGAACCTGAAGCCTAACGGGCGGGGAACTTGGTATCCTCACGGAATCATGCCTAATTCACGATCACTGACGATGCCCTCACTCAAGGAGTACCAACGGCTGGCGCGCGGACACTCGCTGGTGCCTGTGACGCGGACCGTCGCTGCTGATCTGGAGACGCCGGTGTCTGCCTTCCTGAGAGTAGCCGCGGAGGAGCCGGAGGCGTTTCTGCTCGAGTCGGTGGAGGGTGGGGAGCAGGTGGGGCGGTACACGTTTATCGGGATACGGCCTTACCGGAAGATGACGGCGCGGGACGGGAAGATTACGGTCGTTGAGGGGCGGAAGCGGCGGACGTATGCGGGGGATATTTTTGTGGAGTTGAAGGCGGCGCTGGAGGGGGAGACGCCAGCGAAGCTGCCGGGGCTGCCACCGTTTACGGCGGGGGCGGTGGGGTTCTTCAGCTATGACGTGGTGCGGACGATTGAGACGCTGCCGTCGCTGGCGGCGGACGAGCTGCATGTGCCGGATGCGCATTTGATGTTCTTTGATGAGGTGCTGGCGTTCGACCATGTGAAGAAGGCGATCCATTTGATTGTTACGGTCGGGGCTCGGGGAAAGGCGGACGCGGCGGGATACAAGGGTGCGGAGAAGAGATTGAACCGGCTGGAGAAGATGCTGAGTGCGGCGATTCCGAAGCGGAAGAACAAGCCGGTGAAGGGGCCGCTGAAGTTGAAGTCGCGGACGAAGATGGCGAATTTTTTGAAGGCCGTGGAGCGGGTGAAGGAGTATGTCGCGGCGGGGGATGTGTTTCAGTGCGTGCTGTCGCAGAGGTTCGATTGCGTGCCGGGAGTGGAGCCGTTTGAGGTGTACCGGTCGCTGCGAATTGTGAACCCTTCGCCGTATATGTACTTTTTGCGGTTTGGGCTGGAGGGGCAGACGTCACCCCACCCATCCGCCAAAGTGCGGCGTATGAATGGGGCACCCGTGAGATCGGCTCATATTGTGGGGTCGTCGCCGGAGATGCTGGTGAGGGTGCACGACGGGATCGTGGAGTATCGGCCGATTGCGGGGTCGCGGCCGCGGGGGAAGGATGAGGTGGTGGACCGGGAGTTGGAGGCGGATCTGCGAGCCGATGCGAAGGAGGTTGCAGAGCATGTGATGCTCGTGGATTTGGGACGCAATGATGTGGGCCGGGTGAGTGAGTTTGGCAGCGTGAAGGTGAAGGATTTGATGTTTGTGGAGAGGTACTCGCACATCATGCATCTGGTGAGCGCGCTGGAGGGGACGCTGCGCAAGGGGTTGGCACCGATTGACGGCGTTTCGGGCTTGCTTTCCTGCGGGGACGTTGAGTGGTGCGCCGAAGATTCGCGCGATGGAGATTATTGAGGAGTTGGAGCCGGCGCGGCGAGGCGTGTATGGCGGTGCGATCTTTTATGCGGACTTTAGTGGGAATCTGGACTCTTGTATTGCGATTCGGACGCTGTTTATGGATGGTGAGAAGGGGTATATCCAGGCGGGGGCGGGGATCGTGGCGGACTCGGTGCCGGTGAAGGAGCACGAGGAGTGTGGGAATAAGGCGATGGCGGTGATAAGAGCGATTGAACGGGCGAGGTTGGGGTAGGTGGGGCCTTCCTGCTTGAGGGGCAGCAGATGTCGCCGATGATCTGCGCGGCGACGGTTTGTGGTGGCGCGGCGGAATGCGGGGGTCCTTCCCCTTTACAGGGTCAGGATGACGGC
>DHWW01000154.1 GCA_002413385.1 Granulicella sp. UBA5172 | reverse complement strand
GTGCGTTCCTCGGACGCTTACCCTGTAACACCTCGCAAATGCCTCCTGAGCCAAACTTAACCCGCAACTATGAATAACTCGTCGCCCTCAAAATATCAGCATCCTGTGCAGACCTTTCCCCAGGGCAAAAGATCAATCCCCACATCAACCTATGGAATTGGAGGACGGGTGCTTGCCGACTTCTCCCGCAGCAACTCGGTGAGCACCGAGATACTTTCTTGTGCCTTATCCTTGTCCCCCAATCGCCTGTACGCCGCTGCCAGGTTGGTGTAGACGGAAGGATTCTGCGGCTCCAGTCGCCGCCCAATCTCAAGATGAGTGACAGCGTCACGCAATCGACCCTCCATCAGGTAAAGCTTTCCTAAAGCTATCTGCGATGTAGAGTAGGAAGGCTGCGCAGCGACCGATGCCTCTAAAGCATGACGCGCCTCTACAAACTCTGGTTGGCCGGGTGCTGCACCTGCATGCAGCAGCACAGTCCCTAGCAGTGACAGCATCTGGTAATCCCGATGACCGGCTTTGATTCCCTCCCGCGCCAGTAACAATGCTTGGGGGAGATTGTCTACATAGAGGTTCTCCTGAATCAACGCCAGATATGCAATGTCACTACCCGGTGCAAGCTTGCTGGCGAGTTGAAACTCCGGTTTGGCTTCTTCCAGTCGATCAAGTCTTGCAAGAAAGACTGCTCGTTCATAATGAAGCCGCGCCGAACCTGGCAGCTGTCGCAAGCCCAGATCAACTACCCGCAGACCGAGTTCATAATCATAATGATCGGTGCATGCGTCGGCGACAAACGCGTATAACCTTTCATCCTTTGGCGTCTGTCTAGAGGCTTCCTCGAGCGCTTGTAATGCGAGCGTTGTCTGACCATCACTTACGTAAGACTGTGCAAGTAGATTATTCACAGCAGATGTATTGTGCCCACTGCTGCGCAGATCGTTCAGCGTACTGATTGCCTGCTTGAATTCACCAATGCCCAGATAGCACAGCGCAAGATTGAATCCCGCGGCGTAGTCCTCCGGAACAGCAGCTCGCGCTTTCAACAGCGATGGAATCGCCTCATTGAACAAACCTCGCCGAGTTAGATCAATGCCTCGTTGCAGGTCCGACTCGGAAAAAGTCTGCCCTGGCGTCGTGTTCCTCTCGGATAATCCTTCACCAGGTGGGAAACTACTCTGCGCTCTAGCCTCGATCAGCAAGACGCACCCTAGCAGCACTACAGTCCATACCCACTGTAGCCTCCAGCGCTGATTGCTCAAGAGCCCGCATTGCAGATCGCCGTCGGACAACATAGACCGCTCTCCCTGAACCGGAGCTGGCCAATTCTTAAGATCCCTTGGCGCCCATTCCCGCGCACCAATCGGGAGGCTCTGCCCCGAGGATATTATGAACAGACAAATCATCCAACTCGCGCTGTTCCTACTGATCGCAAATACCGTTACCGTATCTTGCCAGGAACAATCGATGGAACATATTGCTTACCTTCAGTAGTCGATCGACCACCACATCCACTGTTCGTCCCAACACGTCTTGTCCACTAGACTGTCATGGCAGCCGCAGTTCGATACAGCAAAGTTATAAAAATCGGAATGAAACACAAGACGTCCGTAGCACTCCGTCCATCAGCTTAAGTGCCAAGGACATTTTTCCTACAGGCTCTACCCCGTTGGGTACAACTCAAATCACTCGTCTTCCACTCAAGAAGTTGCTAATCACCAAGTGTTCCATTTCGGCCAAATATGTTTGTGCCGGATGCTGCCAAAAGGCAGCATCCGGCACTGGGTTTAGGTCACTAATTTAGAACTGGAGATTGCCTCTCAGTTCAATGATTCGACCGAATCCAGATCCTTCATTTGTTACAGAGCCCCTCCCAAAACTTGTGCTCTGAATAGAGGAGTTGAAGGAACCAGCAGAGTTTCCAAAGACTGGATGGTTCCACACATTCAGAAACTCACCCTGTAGTTGGAAGTTGAGTTGCCTGTGGATCGGTATCGACTTGGAGACTGACAGATCCTGGAAGAATGCGTGCGGACCATGCAGATACACAACGTCACCAATTGTGCCAGGGGTTGTATTTGGAGTGATGTAGGTTGCATTCGCTCCTTGACCAGGTGTGATGTACTTCGGGTCAATGAGGTTCGCATAGGTTTTACCCGGTACGCGATGAACGCCGATCGACTTCTGCAACTGCGACGCAGTCACTCCATTCAACCGGACACCACCGTCACCATAGTCATTGTAGGTGCTGTACCCTCCCCTTAGCCGGAATGGAGCTCCGGTCTGGAATGTCACGATCGTTCCAACCGTTAGACCGCCCAACACCTTATCCGCCACCTTGCTATTTGCAAGGAGAGCCCGTCCATGACCGAAGGGAAGATCGTAGGTCCCGTTCATATGCGTCACCTGGGTCAGGTCAAATAAGCTAGGCCCATAACCCTTACGTAAATTACGCAATGAGAATACGGTGAGCGCTCCTGTCCAATCATTCGGGCTAGCCACACCCAGCGAATGGCTCCAGGTATAGTTCGCATCGAATTGCAGGCCTTTCCATGATCCCTGGCGGAGATCTATCTGCAGGCCGTTGTAATTTGAGTAGCCGCCAGCCACCATGTACCCGGTAGAATTCCCTGCTGCATACGGATTTGCCTGGAAGAAGTTGATGGGATAGCCCGCACCTCCTCCGGTATACCCAATATTGTTCTTACAGGGACCGAAACTTGCCCCCACTAGATTGCAGAAGTAAGGAACGTTACCGTTGATACCACTCAACACGCTCGCCATCGCCCCTGCCTGACCCGTCTGCAGATAGCGCACAAACTGAGCATTGGTGAAGTCGCTTGCTCCCTGTCCGCCAAACGCCGCACTAATAATGGGCAACGAACCACTCGTACCTTCGAAGGACGGACTCGAATTGTTCGGGTTCGCCGCAACGGAGGTAGCCAGATTTGCCTGCGCCGTCTTGAACTCTGCAAGGAAGCCGTTCTCGAAGATGTTTACTTCGTTAGGATTGATGTTGATCCATTGGTGAATCGTCCGGTTTCCGTTGTAACGAATCTCCAGCACTCTCGATGAGCCCAAGGACCTTTGAATACCAAAGTTCCAGGATTCGCTATATGGCTGCTGAATATTGGGGTTTAGACCATTGACGCCAGGACCACCAAGAAAGGTGAAGTCTGACTGTGACTCTGTTGCCTGGTAGGTCGCCGGAGCGTATCCGAGTTGCGGAACAGGCTGTCCAAGAGCCAGGCTGCCAGGCGCGAACGTTCCTGCCTCCCCAGTGTTGTTTGCATTGAGATAGAAGTTCTGGAAAAAGAAGGAACCATAGTCAGAGGCATTATTCCAGAAATACTGGCCTGGCTCGGTAAACCGGCGAAGAGCAAAGCCACCGCGGATGACAGTCCCCTCTCCGCCAAGAAGAGCTTTAAAGGGTCCGTCGGTGACCTTCGGATTCCAAGCAAAGCCGAACGCAGGCTGTGGTGTCAGCTTCGTTGCCGTGTAAGGACTCGGTCTCGTCGCCAGAACAGGGTTCATGTTGCCAGGAAGATTTCCAGGCTTAAACAGATTTCCTAAACCCGAAGGACCGTAGATGTCCCCAGGGGATGCTGAGTGGTACGCCGCCGTCAGATCATGTTGCGGAACCACGAAGTCCCAACGCAGTCCATAGTTCAGCGTCAAGGTAGGTGTCACCCTCCAGGAGTCCTCCGCGAACAATCCTGTCTGGCTTACAACTTCGTCGAGGTTATACGCCCCGATCGTATGATCGTACGTCTTCGTTTGCTGGCTATAAGGGAAAGTCCCGTTGATATCGGACACTCTTCCCGCGAGCACAGCGTAAAGCTGTGCAGCCTCTGCTATGGTAGCGTTGTTTGCATTTGGCATAGACGAGGTGGTGAAAGCCTGCAGTGCTGGATCACCGGTTGCAAGGCCAAGGTCGTAATTATTGTAACCAACCGGAGGATTGTAGTAATGATCCTGCTCGCGATACCAGGAAGCCCCAAAGCTAATGGAATGCGCTGCATGTTGCCAAGTCGTAGAGTCGGACACGCTAAGAATCGGATAAAAGGTGGAAACGGGCGTTTGATAAGCCTGCCCAGACATCGTTCCGCTCGCGCCGGGATAATTCCACCACACAGTAGGCTGTGTTGCATAGAGCGGAGCCGCATTGTAGGCCCATTTTGTGGCGTTGTAGAGATACCCCAGCTTCAGATCGTTGATCAGATTAGGCGTAGCAATAAAATCCAGACCGAAAGATGCCGTATAGTTTTTGGAACTGTTTCCTGCGACTTGATTGGCAAAATCGGCTCCTGGGAATGTAGCTGGAGCGACGGTGGGCTGAAAAGAATTAGACACCAGCGTCGACAGATACATCTTCACGCGCTTCGACATGTTGTAGTCGAGACGTCCACCCGGGAAGTAATGCGTGGTCGGAGAAGCACTGTTCCATCCAACCTGATTGAAGTTCAAGTCCGGCGTCGTAGTAACTCCTCCATTAGCCACGGCCTTGTCAATCAGGACAAATTGCGCCGCAACAATCGAGTTGACCGAAGTCGGCAGCGATGGATTACTCTGGCTCGCCAAGTTGAATACGTTGACGCTATGGGTATTGCCATCCGTTCCCTGATAGGAGAACTTGCCCTGTTGTGCGTCTGAAGTAAAGAAGTTGTTCGTGGCAGAAAGGCTACCGGGCTGCTTCGACATGGCAAAGGTGCCAAAAAAGAAGAGCTTATCGTGGAACACGGGACCACCAACGCTTACACCAAAGTCATTGAGAATCAGCTTATTCTTGCGAACCTTAGCTACGTCATTTGACCGGCTGTTTGCGTTCAGGCCTGAGTTGCGGAAATCCTCATACAGACGCCCATGAAAATGATTGGTACCACTCCGCGAAACAAAATTCAACTGCGTACTTGACTGCCCAAAACCAGCATTCAAATCCAACTGATCCGTCTGCACTGTCATCTGCTCAATGGATTCAAGCCGTGGGGAGACAGCAGGCTGCGTGTTCCCCCCAAACTTCATACGATTCGAGCTACCCACCACACCGTCAATGTTGCTACCCTGATCGGTCGAAGGCAGGCCATTGAACGTACCGTTGTATCCAGCCACAAGCTTCGAGAACGATGTCAGGTCACGTCCCTGAAGCGGAAGGTCTTCAATCTGCTTCATGTCGACAACCGTACCAATTGCATTGGAACTCGTCTCAAGCACCGGCGTGCTAGACCCAGAGACATCTACGACCTGCGNNACGATGCGCTGCAACAGTTGTGTTGAGTAACCCGGCTTCGAGACCTTCAAGCTGTACGTTCCGATCGGCAGTCCGACGAACGTGTAGCTGCCGGTACGTGCAGACGCACCAGTTCGAACGCTGTTCGTACTGCGGTCGGTGAGTTCCAGACTCGCGTCTGGAACCACGGCACCTGTTGAGTCCGTTGAAGTAACCAATACCGTTCCTTGCGATCCGGCTTGCGAAAAGGCTGGGACGGAGCAGATGCTGAGCACACATGCAATCACCAACGCCAACCAAGCGTAATTGCGAGAAATCATTTGTACGACCTCCAAATAAGAAATTTCGATCGAGATTTTTTTAGGTTTTATTGTCACGGGTCCCTGGCTATTTCGCATCGGTGGTGATGTACGGCCCAGCGACACTGCCCTTCTCTGCAGATTCATTTTGAAACCCCTTCACACATGTTCCTATAAGACCCAACTTGTACACATTTATGAATTCATTGTCAATGTAATTTATCATTCTGTATACGGTATTCTGTTTCTTCCACAACAGAGAATACATTTCTGTAATTTAAAAGGCGTAGGTGGACTATCTTGAATCTATCGCTTGAAATCCGTACAGTGGTCGGCGAATTCCCCTTTGGAAACAAGCGCTTACGCCAGTTATCCGCCACCGCGCTTTCAGCCCTGCTTCTCGTCCAAATTTGTAGCGCTCAGGCTCCCCACAGGTCCGCTGCGGCGAATTCTGTCCCCACCGTTCAACAGGCAATTAAGCTCGTCGAAGACGGTCGGTGCCAGGAAGCCTTGCCCGCTCTAAAGAGAGCTTTGCCCCATATAGCCGATAAGGATCTTAAGTATCACGCTGCGATGGGAGTCACTCGATGCGCCATGAGTTTGCAGGACGACCAGACCTCCGCCGATACCCTCCTGCTCCTCATGAAAGACTTCCCCGACGATCCTGAGGTGCTGTACATCGCTACCCACTATTTCTCCGAAATGGGTATGCGCGCAGCGCAGGAGCTAACAGCCAAAGCTCCGTCCTCATTCCAGGCGCGCAAGCTTCAGGCTGAGGCACTCGAGTCACAAGGTAAGAACGAAGAGGCGGCTGCTGTCTACAGCAAGATCCTGGACGACAATCCGAAGACGCCCAGCATTCACTACCGGCTCGGGCAAATCCTTCTCGCTGAAGCTGGCACTACCGGCTCCACGGATCAGGCAAAGCTGGAATTCCAGAAGGAACTCGAGGTTGACCCGCTCAATGCAGCTTCGGAATTTATCCTTGGCGAACTCGCGCGGCGCTTGGGACACTGGGATGAGGCCATTGCACACTTTACCCGAGCCGCTACCCTCGACGTCGGCTTCGCAGAGGCCTATCTGGCTCTGGGTATGTCCCTCAATGCGTCTGGGAAATTTGCCGACGCAGTGAAGCCACTCGAGAGCTACGTTAAGATGCAGCCTGTAGATCCAGCTGGGCACTATCAACTTGCGATGTCCTATGCCAGAACAGGAAATAAGGAGGGTGCCGCCAGGCAGTTGGCCCTACAAGCTAAAGCAACAAGCAGTCCACAGAACGCCACGGATACGACCGAGGGCCATGAAGTGCCCCACTAATCCATCCGCCTGCTACGCTCTAACCTGGAGACTCGTTCCAACGCCTCGTACTAGAGCTCTGATGTATCTTCCATCCATAGCCTGCTATCACGGCACAACGGTTGAGGTTCTGCTCGATGTTCAAGGGTCGTAAACATCTCCCCCACATGTTCTCGCGAAGACTCTTCCTTGACGCATTTGGCTCGGCTGTGATTGGTGCAACGTTGGAACCCCGCTTCGCACAGGCGCTCGTCTCTCCTACTCTTCCCCCTGCTCCGCAAGCTGCATTCGAAGCGGTGCCCAGCTCAAAAAGCAAAATTGACTGGACTCACGTCGCTGGCCTTTCAAGCGAGATGTACCTGCCAGAGACCATCGGCCCCGGTTGCGCATTTCTGGACTACGATAACGATGGCTGGATGGACATCTATCTCATCAACAGTGGCCCATGCGACTTCTACAAGCCATCAACGCCTCTGCGAAATGCCCTCTATCGCAACAATCGCGACGGCACCTTCACCGACGTCACCGAGAAAGCTGGCGTGTCCGGCAATGCCTATGGAATGGGCGTTGCGGTCGGAGATTACGACGGCGATGGCCTCCCGGACATGTATGTTACACAGTATCCTTACAGCATTCTCTATCACAACAATGGGGATGGCACCTTCACTGATGTAACCGAAAAGGCAGGCGTCTCCGCACCAGGATGGAGCACGAGCGCCGTCTGGTTCGACTACGATAACGATGGCCGTCTCGACCTCTTTGTGTGCCGCTTCGTTGACTTCGATAAATCACATAACGTCTACTGCGGCGGCACCGAACCCGGGCAACGCCGGTATTGCAAACCCAACGTCTACAAACCCATCGCCTCCCGCCTCTTTCACAACAACGGCGATGGTACCTTCACTGATGTAAGTGAACAATCCGGCATCGCTCACGCCCTCGGTAAACCCTGGGGAGTTGTCGCAGCCGATATCAACAACGACGGCTGGATGGATCTTTTTGTCTCGAACGATACGTCCCCCAACTTCCTCTTCGCCAATCGTGGTCATGGGCACTTCGAAGAAATCGGGTTTCTGGCAGGCGTTGCCTACAGTCAGTTCGGCGTAGCGCGCTCTGGCATGGGTGTCGATGCGGCCGACTACGACCAGGATGGCTGGATGGATCTTTTCGTTTCAAATGTAGACCACGAAACGTACTCGCTCTACCACAACAGCAAAAACGAAACGTTTGATGATGTGTCGCCCAACTCAGGTATCGGGCCAGCTACCACCCTGATGAGCGGATGGGGATTGAAGTTCTTTGATTACAACAATGATGGCAACATCGACCTGCTCCTTTGCAACGGCCACCCGGATACGAAGATAGATACCTATCAGCCGAATGTTCACTACTCCGAGCCGATGCTGCTTTTTGAAAACAACGGTATGTCGTGGAAGAACGTAGGGGCGCAGGGAGGAAAGGTCTTCGCTGAAGATATTGCCGGTCGAGGAATGGCGCTTGGTGACTTCAATAATGATGGCTCCGTCGATGTTCTTGTCGCCGTAAACAATGGCCCCCCACTTCTCTTGCGCAACACTGCCAGTCAACACAACCATTGGCTTGGAGTTCGACTGATTGGGCGTAAGTCAAACATTGACGCGGTCGGTGCAAAGATCGTCTATCAGGCGGGGAACCTCAAGCGCCATGTAACAAAGGTTGGTGGCGGCAGTTACCTCTCTTCGCACGACCCGCGACTTGTTCTGGGCCTCGGTCAGGAGACGAAACTGGACTGGATCGAAGTCCACTGGCCCCAACCCAGCGGCAAGATAGAACGATTCACAGGCCTGCCGATCGATCGATATATCACCATCGTCGAAGGCCAGGGAACCTGGAAGTAATATCATGCCGTGACCAAAGCCACCACTAAGCTGATAAAGACTTAAATGCGAAATCGCTACTCCGACGGAGATGCCGCCGGGTTCGGATGCAGGTCCTTCGCATCTTGTTTCACGTACGGCGCCAGATCCTCATACTGATCGGTAGCAATAAAGTTCACACCCGCGGCGACCGCAGCCTTCCACCTTAGAACGACCGCGTCCTTTGAACCAAAGTTGTAATACTGTCCCCATCCCTGGTCATCCGCGGTGGTAAACCCGTCAAGGGTGTAAAAGCGTATCCAATAACCCAGCTTGTGAGCATGATCGACCAAAGCCCGCAGACGCGTGTCATCTCCCCGCGTCCAGTCTCCCGCATGACCCTGCCCTCCCTCTTCCACGGGATACCATGAGCTATTTACCCAACGTCGATAGTTAGTAGGTCGCTCATTGAGTAACTCCTCTGGTGAGGCCACGACGGCCCAATGCATGCGTTGCTGCATCGACATTCCCTTCGGGGTCACAGTATCGTGCGCCGAACCGAAGACGCGAAGTTTGGCGCCGAACCGACACTTGATCGTAGAACACCTTTTGTTGCTCATCCGAGCCTTCGGTTATTGCAAGGATCGGCTTCCGCTCGATCGGAGACAAGTGGTAAGGATCACTTNNGCAATTGCCTTCTCGATGACCGGCCTCACCTGTTCAAAAAAATAGTCACGTAAGGTGGGCTCCGCGCCGGTGGGCTTGGGCGTATGCGAGACAACGACGCGGCCTTTTCCCGTCGCTGGGTCTAGATACCAGGCCAAATCCTGCTCAATGGAAACCGGAAAGCCCGATCGCAGCGCTCGCTCTACTCGGTCGTTCCAATGGCCGTCGTACGGATAACAGTTGTGTGCGTCGAGTATGGGCCGGTTATGGTTCAGAAAATCCAGATCAGGCCCCTGCGCGGATGCCATCGATAGAGTGGCCGCCAGGACCATCCCTGCAAAAAACGAAACATGCTTTCTAAGCAACATGGTAAAACCCTTCTGTGCCATCTGCTGGACATATAGATCATCCGCACTTCGGAGCAATGCTGAAGATGAGTGATCGTTCGGTTGCCGGCAACAAGGGCGAGTTGTGCGAAACATGGCTTCTCCTAGCGCGTGGGAAAGTTGATGTAGATAGGATTGCCGAGTACGAGCAGTGTGCCATGGCTGTCGCGGACCTCTGCCCGCAACCAGTGGCGGCCGTTGCTGGCCGTCCAATGCGCATGCAGCGTTTCATCGTTGCCTGAGATGTCCAGTGGTACGAGCGCTGGAGACTCATGTCCATCCACTAGCAGGTGAACCTGATCCCCTGCACAAGCTGCGACATGCACGTTTAACTGGATAGACATGCCGTTGGAAGCAGTGAGGTCTTCGCCCATCTGTGCGTGGCGTGAGCCGATGGTGGCATCCAGGTCAAGCAGCTTGTCGTGCGAAGAGGTGAGATCAATAAAGACGCGGCCACGGCGGATGCCGTTGAGTATGGCGGAAACGGAGAGTTCATCTGCCTCAACGACCGTCGTTGGCCTGCCGATAGCTCCGGGCTGGTCTGCAGGCGTTAGCGCGTTGTGGTTGTCACTGCCGCCGATGGCGGTAAGGCGATGACCCGCTGCAATTTCCTTGTCCCAGAGATCCGCGCTCGAAAGCATCATGCCTCCGCCGTTGATCACTTCGACACCGGTGAAAAGACTCATGTCGACCGGCGTTGAGGGCGTCCACCCACAGCCCATGCACATCTCACCACTAGGCGCGTCCGCATGATTGATGGACGCGATGGCGCCTTTGGATAGGACGTCATGCAGAATAGCGTTGATGTCGAGTCCATCGTGGTTCACTGCGCGATAGTCAATGAACTGTGTTGTGCCGAAGACGTTGAAGTGGCCCCAGAAGGTCGTGATTTCGCGAGCCGGGATGAGTAGCACCTTGTCGAAGTATGGCTGCAGTTCCCGCATCGCATCGAACTGCGAAACGGTATTGTGATCTGAAATTGCGATGAAGTCCAGGTTGCNNAAGCGAATCTCTGCCCGGTAGTGAGAGACAACGCCAACGCGAATATTAGGCACGGAGAGGATCAGCTTCCAGCGACCGGACGGGATTTCGCCCGGCAGATACGATGGCGTGGCGTCCGTTTCGCTGATCGTGAAGTGGCTCTTGTTGCCGCCGCTTGCGCCGCGAAAGCGATATGGATCAGCAATGCCCAGATCGATCGCTGTGTGTTGCTCACGGCCGGTATAACTGAAGTCGACACTGATACGATGCACACCCTCGGGCACCTGGAAAGGAACGTCAATGTACGTCTTATTTTGTGCGCTGGTCACCGTGCCCTCGAGAACCAGAGAAGGCAGCGTGGACTGAGCGCTGAGCAGCGGCGCGAGGATGAGCCACAGGACGAACCATGGACGGAACTTCATAGGAAGCAATCCTAGCAAAAGAAGCGGCCCGGAAGTCGCGCTGAAGCATCTTCCGGGCCGTTGGTTGGGTCTTCGCTACCAGTTGAGACGAATCGCGAATTGCATGACGCGCGGATCAGCCGAGAGCGAGGTGATGGACCCCACGCTGCTGCTGCTGGCGTTGCCGCTCGGCTGGCCGAAGACGGGATGGTTGGCAACGTTGAAGACTTCCCAGCGAAGCTCCGCGTTGGCGCTCTTCGTGAACAGGATGTTCTTGTAGAGAGCGAAATCGAAGAGCTGGGTCCGTGGCCCAACCAGCGTGTTGCGCCCCACGTTGCCGATATTGTATTGACCGGGATCAGTGAACGGAGTGGTGAGGCCGGAAGCCGCAGCACCGCATTTGCTGTTGCTGGCGTCGTAAAACCAGCAGCTCGTCTTCTTCAGGTAGTGCACTGTGGCCACTTGATTCGGCGGTGCCACGGCAAAGCCGTAGGCATCAAGCAGACTGTTTTCGCTGGACCATGCAGCCTGGAACGGGTGACCGGAGTAGAAGGTGTACACCCCGGAAGTAGTCCAATTACCGAGTACCCACGATGCAGGTCCCGACTGGAGCATGGCCTTTCCGCTGCCAAACGGGAGCTGGTACACATAGTTCGCCGAGATGCGATGACGGACATCGAAATCGCTGTTGCCATACCATGCCGCGGGGTTGCGCCCATTCGGCGCGCCACCCGAGTTACTCTCCAGCTCTTCCGGTGTATTGTCGAGCGAGTGCGAATACGTGTAGGCACCGCGCACGCTCAGGCCGTTGTGCAACACGCGCGTGACGCTGGCCTGAAGACCGTGATAGTTGCTGAAACCGACTGCGTCCAGGTACTCGATCTGGCCGAAGTTGGCATAGGGCTTGGTTCCGCTCGGAGCCGACGTGCTGGTGACCACCTTGTTACCCGAGATCAGAACCTGGTTGTAGTCGTGGAGTACGTCGAGGTTGGTCGAGTGGGTCCCCACATAGTCGACCTCTCCCACCCACGCCGGCGTGAGCTGACGTTGGAAGCCAACGCTCCACTGCTGAACCGTTGGAGAGCCGATGTTGGGATTGACGGCACGAATGTGAAAGTTCTGCAATTGGGTGAGATCAATCGTGGCGGGATCGAGGAAATTGGAGGGGAAGCCGACCGCAGGAGTGAGGACGGGCGCAACGTTGCTTGCGAGTGTTTTGTTGATCAGGTTCGGCGGATTGAGCGCGAGTTGGTCTTCGCTGCCGATGCGCTCCAGCGATGTGTAGTAGATGCCGTATCCACCGTGCAGTACTGTCTTGTCATTCAGGCTGTAGGAAATACCAAAGCGCGGAGCAAAGTTGGTTGTGTTGGGATTGACCAGGGCACGGTCACCAAGTGAGCCCGCCTTCGCTAAGACCAGCGATCCGGCGCCGGCTGGATTGAAGTTCGCCATCCGGTTTTGACCTTCAACTGCCGGCGCGGCAAAGTCATACCGAAGCCCAAGGTTGAGGGTTAGCTTTGGACTCACCTTCCAATCGTCTTCCACAAAACCCGAGGCCATCCAGAGGCGTTGGTCGACGAAGAATACGTTCGTCAGTTGCGTGTACTGAGTAGCGCCCAACAAACCGTCAGCGTAAGACAGGCCTCCGGTAAAGATGCCCGTGAAGGTCAGATCGCCGCGCGTGCCGGGCTCGTCCTGAAATACGTTGCGCATCGGGAGAAAGACAGTTGCGCCAAATTTCAGGTTGTGGTTTCCACGCGTCCAGGAGAGCGTGTCATTGTACTGATAGAGCATCGGGACTTGCTTCTTGGGAAGATAGTCTGGCGAGCCGAGAAAGGTCTTGTTGCTGAATTGTGTCAGCGGTACGCCGCCACCAATCGCAGGATTGTTCGAGATTCCTGGAATAAAGCTACCCGCCATTTGCGGCAGGCTGAAGGACTGCTGCTGCGCATAGGAGTAGTCGCGCACCCAACCGAAGCGGAAGTCATTCACCATCGCCGGCTTGACGATGTGCGTCCATCCCAGCACCACACTGGTGCCTTTGAGAATCTGGTTGCCCCACGCTGAGGTCGAGGTTCCGTCCGCCAGTCCACCAAAGTAGCCTGGAATATCGCGCGTGCGATTGAAGTAGTTGAACCGCGTAAAGAGCGTGTCGGCTGACGAAGGCGTCCAATCCACGCGTGCATCGTAGCTGCTGTTGAAGTCAGTCAAAGCTCCTGTGCGTGAGTAGTTATTCAGCTCTGGGTAGTTAGCGCCACCGCTCTTGAAGTTAGGTTCGGGAAACAGCGCCATCAGCTTGCTGACTGCGGTATCGATACGATCCGAAGGGATCTGGTTGTTTGAAAACGCAGTGCAACCGCTTTTCACGTTGTACGGCGTGGCGCAGGTCAGCGGGTCATAGACCGTAGGATAGGGTGCAATGCCATCGACTGCCGCAGCAGCAGTGCTGAAGTCGCCGATGCGCTCATTATCCAGGGGTACTGTGGAGATACGCGAGACGCCCTGCTTGACGCGAGTTGCTTCGTAGTTGAAAAAGAAAAACAGGTGGTTACGCACGATGGGGCCGCCGATGCTTCCGCCGAACTGGTTCTGGTTGTCCTCGGCCTTCTTGGCCTGCGACTGCTTTGAGAAGTAATCGAAGGCGTCAAAATACTGGTTGCGGACAAACTCATAAACGGTGCCGTGAAATTTATTCGCTCCACTCCGCGTGTTGACCGATACCACCGCTCCAGGAGCGCGCCCATACTCTGCGGAGTAGGGGTTGGTGATCACATTGAACTCGGCGATGACGTCGACCGATGGATGCGCGGCCTCGGTGCTCAGTTCCTGTACATTCTCAGAGAAGGTGTTGTTGTCGATGCCATCGAGAATGAAGTTGTTCTGCAAGGTGTGCACACCGTTGACGTTGAAGTCGCCGGTGCGACCCGCAGAGGTAGCGCCGCTTTGATTTGTATACCCGGTTGATCTGCACCCCGGGAACGGTACGGAGCAAATCATCCCAGTTGCGGAGAAAAAGCGGCGTGCTCGCAATAATGTCAGAGGTGATGACGGTGCTGATCGACGCGTCGTCCCGTGACAAGCCTGAGCCAGGCCCAACCACCTCAACGGTGTCGCTGGCCTCCCCCACCTTCACATGGAAGTCGCGGCGCAGATGAGCTCCAACGTTGATGGTTGCCGTTTCTTTCAGAGTAGAGAATCCGGTGGCAGAAACCGTAACCATATACCCGCCGATAGGCAGATCGGGGAAGATGTAGGCACCATCGGTTCCGCTCTGGACGATGCGCGTATAGCCTGTGCTCCCAGAAGTTACCGTGATGGTAGCGTTACGCACAACGGCCCCGGTTGGATCGGTCACAAGGCCACTCAGGTTTCCCGTGTTCACCTGCGCAAAGGCACCGAGAGGAAGAAGCAATAGCGCGAAGATGAAGCATAAGAACCGGAAGGGACGAAGAACGTTTGCGCTGCCCGTTGCTGCTTTCAGCCTTTCGGGAAGTCTTTGCTTTGCTGATGAACCAGTTTGCATGATGGCGCTCCTGCGGAGCATCGTCAGGACGCTCCGCTAAACATAGGGTTGGCCTTCTCGCGGCCCAGTAAAAGTGTTTACACCGCCGCAACCCGTGTATACCCCTATGTATAGAGCGGTCGAAACAACAGATTCTTCGACAGATAGAAGGATTGTGAATTGTCGGTAAAACACCTTGGACAACGGTCGTTCTGAGGCCCTGTTCATCCAGCATTTACATGGAAAAGCTAACCTCACACTACAAACAACGAATCGTTCGGCCGCCGGCTATTCCATTCCGACAGCACAATGCCCGGATATCACACATTCAACGCATGGAGTTTGAAGATGATCATCGGACGACATGATCTTTCGTCCTTGGAGTCACCAGCTATACGGATCGAGGACGACGATCATTGGCAACTCGTGCAGCGCATCGTCGCCAGCCGACGCTTCCTGCGGGCGCCTCTGCTCTCGCGCTTCCTCATGCACGTTTGCTCTGAGACCCTCCTGGGGCGCGCAAATAATATCGCCGAACACCAGATTGGTGTTCAGGTTTTTGACCGGCCACGAAGCTACCGCACGGTGGAAGACAATATTGTGCGCAACTACGCACGGCAATTACGCAGAAGACTAGCTGAGTACTCTGCCGATGAGGGCAAGAACGAGCCATACCGTATTGAGATACCACTGGGAGGCTACGTCCCGATTTTTGCAGCTCAGCATGGGTACCGCCCGACGGATGAGATAGTGCACGAGATCTATCCACTCCCGAAACCCACCATTGAGGTCAGCAAAATCATTCAGTCGCTTGTTGAGTCTTCGGTCGAAACACCAGAGGCGCACTCACAGCGGCGCGCAGTCAGGCCGAGCCGTCTTGCAAAGATTGCGCTGCTGTTCGTGTATTCCATTGTGCTTGTCGGAGTCACAGTTGCCGTCTTGCTGCACTTTCAAACGACCCGAGGCGCAATGCAACCGACATCAGTGTTGTGGGCGTCTCTCTTTCGATCTCCGCTGAATACATTTGTCGTTCCGGCTGATAGTGGCTTCAACATCCTTGAGGATCTCTCCAAGAGGCAGATCCTGCTCGGCAGCTATCTCAAGGGAGATTACCTCGCGCTGCCGCTGCCTGCCATGGACGAGCATAGCCAGGCCGACCTGCGCACACAGGAGTTCACCAGCTTCGTTGACCTGCAAGTAGTTTCTGCGATCTCGCGACTTCCGGAAGTAGATCCGCAACGCCTCTTCGTTCGCTTTCCACGCGATCTCCGCATGGACGATCTCAAAACCGGGAATGCCATCCTGATCGGATCGATCGGGAGCAACCCCTGGGCAGAGCTTGCACAGCGTAACCTGAACTTCCGGATCGATTACAGCACTGAAATACGAAAAGCATGGGTGGAGAATACCAATCCCAGGCACGGCGAGCCGAAGCGCTACGAGAGTCTATGGACCGAGCCCGCGCATCCTACCTATGCTGTCATCGCCTACCAGCCCAATCTTGCCGGGACAGGCCACATCCTTCTGATTGAGGGACTCGACGTGGCCGGAACCCAGGCTGCCGCTGACGCGCTTTTGCACGGCGAAACGCTTCTGCCCGTACTTCGCGCAGCCACGATGCCCAACGGCGATCTGCGCCCCTTTGAGGTACTGCTGCAATCGACAAGCATCGAATCCAACGCGGCCACGACGCAAGTGATGGCTTCTCGCATTGAGTAATGCGAAGGTCATTCCACGGCCACGGCTGCATTCGCCAGGGACAACAAGGAACGATCAGCAACGGCAACGTAACTGGCAACATGGGTCTACCGGGCGCAGCGGAACTTGACGCTAAGGCCCCGGCAAAGGTGAGCATGACCCCGACCATTGCCAAAGCATCGTTATTGCGCCAAGAGGAACGAGCGCCCAGAACACACCGCGCCAGCCGATGATCCCGCCAAGATAGCTGCCGATCGGAGCTGCAAAGGCTGTGGCCAGCGCATTGCCCATATAGACGGCGCCAAGAGTCTTTGAAACTGCGTTTTAAGGAGCTAGTCTCATGACGGTAGCTGTTGCAAGCGACCAGAAGCCCCCGATCACAACGCCGAGCATAGCCCGGGCCACCATCAGGATGAGGAAGTTTGGTGCGAGGGCAATCAGGACAAGAGATAGCAGCATGACTGCCGTGAGGCCAATCAGCAGGTGCCTGCGATCGTATTGGGCTGCAAAGGTGGCGATATACAGGCTGGTGACGACAGCAAACAGACCAGAGATCGAGATCGTTTGTCCCGCCATGCCGACACTCGCGTGCAGGTCGCTTGCGATGGGAGTCAGCAGACTGACAGGCATGAACTCCGCTGCGATCAGCAACGTGACGCACATCGCCATGGGGCCGACCGCGCTCCAGTCCGTCGACACCGAAACCGACGCATCCGCGGCATCCGCGTTGGTTGTGGTGAGCATCATGCCCTCCTTGTATCTGGAATAACTGCGGTCGTTTGGCGCTACCGGCGATACTGCTCGTCGGTCACATGCTCCATCCAATCCACCATCTTGCCGTCCTTTTTCTCCTGGATGGCGATGTGGGTAATAGCTGTGGTGGGAGCGGCTCCGTGCCAGTGCTTCTCATTCGGTGGAAACCACACCACATCTCCGGGATGAATCTCCTCGACCGGTCCATCTTCTCTTTGTGCCCATCCACAGCCCGCCGTGACGATCAACGTCTGGCCGAGCGGATGCGTGTGCCATGCCGTCCGTGCACCCGGCTCGAATGTGACGCTGACGCAGGCAACCAGCGCCGGGTCAGGTGCTGTAAACAGCGGATCGATCCGCACCGTTCCCGTGAACCAGTCTGCCGGTCCCTTGACTGATGGCTCCGTTCCAATCTTCTTGATTTCCATGTGCATCTCCTCTGAATGGTTTCTTGCTAATGTCTTCTGGGCAAAACTCACATCGTGTAGCCGTGCTTCTTATAGAGCTCGTCTTCGTGGCCGACGATGTGGGTCTGGTAGACCTCCGAAGCTTAATCCTCTGCTTCAATTTCCTCGAAGGCAACCGATACCGATTCCTCGCCGTAATAGAACATGCTCATCACGCTTCGCGTGATCTCTTCCGCTAGCTTTCTCTTCTGGTTTTCGGACTTTCCCGGCCACAGTTTGACGATGATGTGGGGCATAACGTCAGTCTCGCTCTCGCCGTCATCCGACCAAACCGGCACGGTGAACTGCGTGGAGCCCGCCTGAAGCTGCTCGCTGATGAGTCCATTGGGAAGGGCTACGCCGGACTGAAATATGGCCGTGATGACCATGCTGTTTTCGACGATGTATGCGCTGAATTCTGCCGGAACTACGACGTCCGAAATTTGTGTTTGAGCCATATGGCTAACCTCGAATCAAAATGAGTTGCTTTGATCCAGGTTTGGCCGACTGGCTTCTACCCGCTCGACTACTGCCGAGGGCGTTCCATAGTGCAGGGCGCGACTGCGCTAGAGGGACATTAGCGCAAACGCATCGAACGTGCAAGCAAATTGCGCCTGTGGACGTGTACGGTTTAGAGTGGACATGACCGAAGGAGCTTCGAATGGCTGGAAAGTTTGACACCGGAATTATCGTTGAGTTGAAGTCAGGCGGACCCAAAATGACGGTCGCAGGCCTCGATGAACGCCGCGGAACTCCAGACCCCAACACTTACAAATGTCAGTGGTTTGGTGGCAAGAAGCTAGAAAGCGGATTCTTCCCAGAATAATCCTTGAAACTGTCCGAGTAATTAGATGGCAACGCCAGAAGAGATCGCGAAATGGATGGTTGGCGAAGTTGACGCACACGGCGTTCTGTACCAATCAGACGCGGCCTCGCAGATCGAGGATAAATTTGGGGATGAATTCACGCCGCTGAATGAAAACGGAAACCTGTCGATACATCGTGACGTTCTAAAGGCGTTCCGAAACCTATCGAGGGATGAGGTCGTATGGGAGGGCGGAGAACGTCTTTGGCGAAAGCGAGAGAGCTTCGATGAGCCAGGCAGAGGGCAGGTTTAACAGATTTCCGGATAAGCGAATTACTTGCTCGATTCGCTTTCAGCGGCTCTTCTCTTGATCAGATTAGCGACACGTTCTGCCACTCCAAACGAATCTTTGATTTGGTCGTTCTGTTCAGTCGCAGCCTTGATTCGTTTAGAGAAGGAAGGCTCCCAGACTTCCATTGTTGACAGATACCCAATTCTTGCCTTCGCTTCAGCATAGGTGTTACTCGTTTCAAACAACCGAATTAAGACCTCGCTCATTCTTTTCTGCGATTGTTTATTTCTCCGGAATGACTCGAAAAGTTCTTTAGCCAATTCAATTGGCTCTTTTCCGACTCCACTAAATGCTTGGAGTCTTCCGATGAATCCATATGGGTCTTCACCGAACCTCACTGAAAATACAGGGACAGACCTACCCATAGCGAATCCAATTTCTTGGTCTGTCCACTTGCTTGAGTGAAAGCTCGGATGAAGTAACGCGACTAGAGGCTGTTATGACGTTTGATTGAGCAAGGAGGAGATTCTGGAGAGCATGATGGAGGCGAAGGCAAGGTAGTGCGAGCCCTT
>DHWW01000054.1:7620-7800 GCA_002413385.1 Granulicella sp. UBA5172 | reverse complement strand
CCAGCCCACGGCGTGGAGGCGCTCCTTGGCGAAGATCGTGGCTCCGACGGCGAGGATGACGGGCATGGTGCCGACCATGAGCGCGGCGTGCGAGACGGTGGTGAGGGAGAGGCCTTTGAACTGGAGGATGAATTGGAGGGGAACGCCGAGGAAGGATGCGAGGAGGAGGGTTCGCCACTC
>DHWW01000054.1:0-7301 GCA_002413385.1 Granulicella sp. UBA5172 | reverse complement strand
TCATGAATGGGGCACCCGGCACCCGGCAGCCGCGCGTCCCATGGAGTAGTAGTTTAAACCGGGAGGAGATCGAGGGCTGGCCCGGTGGAGGCTGTTTGTGCAAGAGTAATGTACGCGGGGTTGAGGATGCAGGTTCCGGGGATTTGCTTTCGACGAGCTGAACAAGGCCCGACGCGGGGGCGTTGGCGGAGAGCCGGTGCGGGTTGGGTGGCGGGAGTGCTGCTGGCGGTTGGGCTGAATGCGGTGTGCCCGGGGCAGGCGGCGGCAGGGAAGAAGAAGTCTGGGCCGTGGGTGCGGATTTCTTTGGATTCGCTGGGATTTCCTGGAGTTTCGCCGCTGTTTTTGAGCGCAGGCAGCTCGATGCTGACGGTCGATTTTTTGGATAGCAGCCACCTGCTGGTGACGTACAGCATGCGGACGCTGGTGCGGCGGTTGCCGGATGATCCGGTGGATGATGACGACCGGATGGTGGCTGGCGAGGTGGTGGAGCTGCCGTCGGGGCAGATTGCGGCGCGGACCGAGTGGCACTTGCATGACTATCGGCGGTACCTGTGGAAGCTGGGTCATGGGCGGTTTCTGATGAGGATTGGGCGGCAGATGTACACGATGGATCCGCTGGCGAATCTGAGGGCTGAGAACCCATTTATGCGGACGGTATTTTCGGGGCGGGTGGTGCCGCCGAGTGTGGTGGAGGTGTCGCCGGCGGGCGATGTGTTGACGCTGGAGACGGTGATCCAGCCGCAGAGAGACAGCGGTACCAACGTGGTGCTGGGGGACCAGGATACGGCGGGAGGGGCGACGACGACGCTGATCGATTTCTTTCGCATTGAGAAGGAGAAGGAGAAGGGAAAGGACGGAAGAGCAGGGGGAGATTTCGATTTGAAGCCGGCGGGAGGTGTGTTGTCTCCGGCGCCGCTGCTGCTGCCCGTCGATGGGGATGGCTATCTGTGGGCGGAGCCGATCGATAATGCTGACTGGGCGATGACGTTCGAAGGGTTTGGGGGAAAGAAGATGGACCTGGGGAAGGTGGTGAGCAGCTGCCGGCCGCGGCTACAGATGACCAGTCAAAGCGAGTTTCTGGCGCTGACCTGCCTGGGATCGGACGACCACATCAAGCTCGCTTCGTACGGGCTGGATGGGCACGAGACGTGGGAGGAGGTGGTGGGGGATGTGGGGACTCCGATGTTCTGGTATGCGCCGACGGCGGCACGCTTTGCGATGGGCCACATCCATGTGGACGTGGCACCGCTGACGCCGGGGGCGACTGCGGCTGCGCCGGTCCCGACGCAGGAGGTGCGGGTGTACCAGAATGCGAGTGGGAACCTACTGTTGCGGGCGGAGTGCCGACCGGTATTCAAGACATCGGAGAACTTCGATCTTTCGGCGGATGGCATGATGGCGGCGGTGGTGCGGGACGGAATGATCGACGTGTATAAGCTGCCGCCGCTGAGCAAGAGCGACGTTGAGGACATGGCACAGGTAAAGAAGTTTGCTCCGCCGGTGGAGACGGGGAACGTGGTTCTGACGGGTCTGACGACTCCGATGAAGGTGGCGGATGCGGATGCAGTGAGGGAGGCGGCAGCGGCGGCGCTGGCGATGTCTGTGATTGCGCCGAACGGGCCGCGCAAGCCTCCGAGCCTGCTGAAGCCTGGGGAGAAGCCACAGTTCGGGTCTGGGAATGAGCCTCCGCACTGAGCGTGGGGGTGGGAGGAGGGGCTCGCGAGGTCGCTCGCGGAGTCGCAGACATGGAAAAGGCCAGCGCGAGGCTGGCCTTTTCGGGGAAGCGGGTTGGGTCTGGGTGGTGGTGAGGCCTAGGCGGTCCTGGTGACGACGGCCTTGACGCGGGCGTTGAGCCGGGCCTTGTAGCGGCTGGCGGTGTTCTTGTGGAGGATACCCTTCTGGACGCTCTTGTCGAGGACAGAGACGGTGGAACGGTAGACGCCGGTGAGGGTCGTCTTGTCGCCGGCGGCGAGGGCCTCGCGCATGAGGCGGAGGGTACCGCGGAGCTTGGACTTGTTGGCGCGATTGATGGCCGTCTTGGTGAGGGTCTGACGGGCGCGCTTAAGAGACGATACGTGATTTGCCATGATGCGAGGCTCTTTTCTTTTCCGGTTGGGAAAGGGGATGCTGGAGGAGGCTGGTGCTGAACCTGAAGCGCAGTGCAGCGGTTCCTCTGCACTCTTGATTCTATGGGTTTTGCGGGGAAGGGTCAATGAAAACGGGGAAGTGGCTGGCGGGGAGGGATGAGGAGGGATGGTGAGGGGGCTCGATCTTGGTTCGAGATTTACACAACGGAGCTTGACGCGCCGAGCGCTGCGGCGATAGTCTCTCGGCAACATCGATACTCTATTGGCAAACTTTATCCAAGTGAAGGCCAATCCGGTGGCAGTACAGTTCACGGCGGATCGTGCAGCTGCTGCGGACGACCGGGCCTGCAGCTGGCGGTGTAGAGTCGGTGTATTCCGCGCAGCATCTAAAATCGGAGAGGCAATTCTTTGTCTTTCTATGCAATCTCCTGACGGAGGTCGGGCAAACCCTTGGTAAAAACAGCATTGCTTATTTCTTCTGGAATCGAGCCGTTGTATGGCACGCGCGATGAGAACCTTCGTCTGATGGAAGATGGTTTGGCGGTCCAGATCGATCTTCGATCTGACTCCATCCAGTTGATGGGCGAGGCTGCGGCGGTGGCCCGGGTGGAGGGAATTTTCTCCGATTTTGAGCACCTTCGAAAGNNTTGCGAGGGTTGGTGGAGAGCGGCAAGCAGAGGTCTGCGGGTGTGAAGCGGATGGTGCAGCCGCGGTCGCCGAACCAGCGGAAGTATGTGGAGTCGATTGAGACCAACGATATGGTGTTTGGGCTGGGACCGGCGGGGACGGGGCCTACGTACCTGGCGGTGGCGATGGCGGTAGGCGCGCTGCTGGCAAAGAAGGTGTCGCGGATCATCCTGGTGAGGCCGGCGGTGGAGGCGGGGAGAGCGGCTGGGGTTCCTGCCGGGGTCGTTGCAGGAGAAGGTTNNGCGGCCGCTGTATGACGCGCTGTACGATCTGCTGGATCCGGTGAAGGTCGACAAGATGCTGGAGACGAATGTGATCGAGGTGGCTCCGCTGGCGTTTATGCGCGGGCGCACGCTGAACGACGCGTTCATCATCATGGACGAGGCGCAGAATACGACGAATGAACAGATGAAGATGTTCCTGACACGCATGGGCAATTCGTCGAAGGCGGTGATTACGGGCGACCTGACGCAGTGCGATCTGCCGAATCCGAAGCGGAGCGGGCTGTATGAGGCGCTGCGCGTGCTGGATGGCGTGGAGGGCATCAAGTTCTGCCACTTCGAAGACGTGGATGTGGTGCGGCACCAGTTGGTGCAGCGGATTGTGAGAGCGTACGACAGCTATCAGCGGGCGGAGCAGTTGCCGCTGGCCGTGGATGGAGTTCCGCTGGCGATTCCGGGGGAAGAGGCTCCGAAGCGCGTTCTGCATCCGCAGTGAGCGTTGTGGATGGATGGAAGGCCGCCGCGCCAGATTGCGCGGCGGCCTTTTGTTTTCATGGCATCGAAGTGTAGTTGCGGTAGCATCAGAACACGCATGATGACGATTGAACCTCCGCGGGAGATGGCTGGGAGTGCCGGGAAGATGGACTACGGCACGGACGCTGAGGTTTGGCGCGCGGCGGGGTTGTCCCGGTCCGGGTTGAGCCGATTTCTGCGGATGGCACAAGAGGCGGTGGGGCTGCGCGGCGAGGTGGAGGTGCTGCTGGCCAGCGACCGGACGCTGCGGCGGCTGAATCGAACGTTTCGCGGCAAGGATAAGGCTACGGATGTGCTGAGTTTTCCTGCGTCGAAGGAGTTTGCGGGAGAGCATGTGGGGGACCTGGCGATCTCGCTGCATACGGCGCAGAGGCAGGCGGATGCGTTTGGACATTCGCTGCGGGATGAGGTGCGCGTGCTGCTGGTGCATGGGTTGCTGCATCTTTCTGGGATGGATCATGAGGTGGATGGTGGGGAGATGGCTGCGCGGGAGGGCGTGTTGCGGGAGGCGCTGAAGTTGCCGGATGGGTTGATTGCGAGGGTGGAGGGGCGGGGGGCGGTAAAGGCAAAAGCAGGGGCGNNGGATGACGGCGAAAAACGAGCAACGACAAAGGCAAATGCAAAGGCAACTGCAACTGCAAGTGCAAGGGCAAAGGCGAAGGCGGATTCGTCCGCGGTGCGGCGGAAGGGCAAGAGCAATCGAGGGCGCGGAGCGAAGGTGGGGGCATGATCTCGGGATTCAGCATTGCCGTGGTTTTGCTGCTGTGCCTGCTGGCGCTGGCGGCGTATGTGGACCGGATCTACTTTGAGATGGGCAAGTTTTTGTCGCGGGAGTATACGGAGAATATCGAGGCCTGGGAGCAGTGGGTGGAGCCGAAGTTGAGGCTGAGCCGGGAGTCGGCGGCGATGTCGGCATCGGTGCTGCGGCAGGTTGCGCTGGGGGCGCTGGTATTTCTGCTGGCGATTCGGCTGCAGGGCAAGGTGGGGCTTACACCGACGGAGATTGCGCGGACGGTGTTCGAACTATTGCTGGTGCTGCTGGTCTTCGATCGGCTGCTGCCGCAGATCTTCTTTACGAAGTCGCGCGGAGAGTGGATTGTGAAGATCAGGGTGGTGATCCAGGTGCTGTTCTACCTGGTGTTGCCGCTGACGCTGACGATTGAACTGCTGCTGTCGATTGCGGGGCTGGCGGAGTCTGAGGCGGAGGAACCGGAGCACGCGGGAGAGGCGATGGACGCGTTGCTGGAGGCCGGCGAGGAAGAGGGTCTGCTGGATGAAGAGGACCGCGAACTGGTGCGGAGCGTGGTGGAGTTTGGGGACAAGGTGGTGCGGGAGGTGATGACGCCGCGACCGGAGATGTTTGCGGTGGCGGGGAAGACTTCGCTGGAGACGTTTACGGCGGAGGTGAATGCGCATAACTTCTCGAGGGTGCCGGTGTATGAGGATTCGCTGGATCATATAACGGGGATTGCGTTTGCTCGCGACCTGCTGGGGGTGAAGGATGCGGACGCTGCGAGACGGACGGTGGCGCAGTTGCAGCGGCCGGCGTTGTTTGTTCCGGAGACCAAGAAGGTGAATGAACTGCTGCGCGAGATGCAGCACCAGAAGCAGCATATGAGCATCGTGATCGATGAGTATGGCGGGGTTGCGGGGCTGGTGACGATTGAGGATTTGATTGAAGCGATCGTGGGGGAGATCGAGGACGAGCACGATACGGAGACGGCTGGAGATGCTCCGGTGGCGGAGGCAGAGGGGACGTGGGTGATGCCGGGGAGCTTTGAGGTGGATCGGCTGCGTGAGCTGTTTGAGGGGTCGAACGAGAGCGAGGAGGTTGAGAGTGTGGGGGACGACGAAGATCGCCGGGGTGAGGCAGGGGAGACGGAGGAGACGCTGGCGCAGTTGCTGACGAAGTATGAGGCGACGACGGTGGGTGGGCTGGTGAGCGAGATGGCCGGGCATATTCCGCTGCCGGGAGAGGTGGTGGAGGATGGGCCGCTGCGGCTGGAGGTGTTGGCGTCGACGGACAGGCGGGTGGAGCGGGTGCGGGTGAGTGTGACGGGGTCGATGACGGGTGGCGCGGCGGAGTAGGGATGGGTAGATTGCCCGGCTGTTGGTTGTCCGTGTAGGGACGATGGGTGTCATGATAGAGAGATGGCACTACGTACTGGTTTCGTTTCGATTGTTGGCCGCCCGAATGCGGGTAAGTCGACGCTGTTNNGGACACGCATCCAGGGAGTGCTGGAGCTGCCGGTGCGGAAGAAGGCGAAGGGCGATGCTGGCCGGCCTGCGGCGCAGGTGGTGCTGGTGGATACGCCGGGGGTGCATAAACCGGAGACGCAGCTGGACAAGCGGATGATGCAGGAGGTGCATGATGCGCTGGAGACTCGGGATGCGGTGGTTTTCCTGGTGGATGTGACGCATCGGCTGCCGGTGCCGGAGAAGCCGAGGACGAGTGAAGAGTTTGCGGAGGCTCGCAAGGTGCGGACGCTGGGGCAGCATCGGCGGGCGCTGTCGAAGGGCGAGGATGATTTTGCGCTGCAGTTGGTGAAGAAGCTGGATTGCCCGGTGCTGCTGGTGCTGAACAAGATCGATGCTCTGCCGAAGAGTGCGCTGCTGCCGTTGATCGCGCACTGGACGTCGCTGCATACGTTTGCGGATGTGATTCCGATTTCGGCGAAGAAGCATGAGGGGTTGGAGCTGCTGCTGGATAAGGTGGTGGGGTATCTGCCGGAGGGGCAACGCTACTTTCCTAAGGACCAGCTTACGGACCAGCCGGAGAGATTTCTGGTGGCGGAGATTATTCGCGAGAAGATTTTACTTCTCACCGGCGAAGAGGTTCCGTATGCTACAGCGGTGGTGATTGAGCGGTTCGAGGAGCCTGCGTCGATGAAGAAGGGCAAGGATGGCAGGCTGCCGGTCACGAAGATTACGGCGGCGATTTTCTGCGAACGCTCGGGGCAGAAGGCCATTCTGATTGGGAAGCAGGGCGGGATGTTGAAGCAGATTGGGACGAACGCTCGCAAGGATATTGAAGGGCTGCTGGGGACGCGGGTGTTTCTGGAGCTGTTTGTGAAGGTGCAGGATGAGTGGCGCAGCTCGCGCGGGTTTGTGGAGGAGTTGGACTGGCGGCGGCAGTTGGAACAGCTGGCGGAGACGCAGCATCGCGATCAGAAGCTCGCTATCAGCAGGGGAGCGAAGGCGGAGGATGCTGAGTGATCGGATTCCTGCAGCGGGGGGCCGGGAACGGTTCGCGAGCGCGGGTGATGGGCACGCCGGACCTGAGGACTGGTCGGCTGCGGATGGTGGCGATTACGCCGGAGATGCTGGCTGCGGAGCAGGACGCGGGCGGGATGGATCTGGGACGGCTGGTGAAGGCCAGGATGACGCACGAATGGCCGCCGACGGATTGGGACCCGCATGTGTACCGGATTATTTTGAAGCAGTATGCCGAATGGCCAGAGAGTTTTGGCTGGCACCGGTATGTGCTGCTGGAGGGCGGGCTGGGGCGGCCGAAGACNNAGACGCTGGTGGGGGCGATCGGGGGGTTTCCGCGGGCGCGTGGGGATGTGGAGATTGGGTACTCGACGCTGCCGGAATTTCAGCGGCGAGGATATGCGACGGCGTTCGCGAGGACACTGGTGGAGTGGCTGCTGACGCGGGATGAGGTGCGGTCGGTGAGTGCGCAGGCGTATCCGCGAGTGATCGAGTCGATCAAGGTGATGGAGCGCTGCGGGATGAGCTACGTGGGCGACGGGGACGAGGCGGGGACGGT
>DHWW01000280.1 GCA_002413385.1 Granulicella sp. UBA5172 | reverse complement strand
ATCAAACCGTTGAAGTTCCAGTTGGCCATCTGCTGATGCTCGATCGCGGTATTAAGCATGACGTTCAGGCGGTGGTGGAGAGTGTTTTCCTGCTCACCATGTGCTGGCACGGTGGCGCCCGATCCGCTTCGGGCAACTGAACAGTCGGCGGACTTATTACCGCGCGCAGCATCCGTAGATAAGAGCACCAATCCCAACGACACTTTCGACCGGGCGCTCCCTGTCGAAGGTGCTTCGTACAACTTCACAACTACCTAGTCACACAGAAAAGAAGAGGCTTATGGACTACACATTCCTGGCTAACCTGCAGACAGAGTTCGTGCTTCCTGAAAAAGGAATCATGAGTCGAGTGCTGCATAAGGACGACCATGTAAATGTCACACTGTTTGGCTTCTCTGCAGGCGAGTCGCTATCGGCGCATTCAGCCCCTACACCGGCAGTCCTCTACTTCATCGAAGGCGAGGCTGAGGTTCTTCTGGGGGAGGACAAGGTCAACGCCCAGCCAGGCTCCTTTGTCTATATGCCACCAATGCTGCCGCACGGCATCACTGCCAAAACGCCCCTTCGCATGCTGCTCGTCCAGATGAAGAATCCTTCGCAGTAAGTCGAACTGATCTTGCGTTGCAGCCTACGAGACTCTCTATATCTCTCATCATGAGGAGGTGCTGCCCGACTTCCACGGTGTGGTCTGCAGTAACTTAGCTGCTACGCCGCACCGCTCTCCAATAGAGACGAGACGATGCGGCACCATCGCAAGCTGCAACCCATATAGGTTGATCCGCTTCTGGCAATTTTCTTGTTCGGATGGTTGGGTTGGTTCGGGCAGCCCGGCATTTGGAGATCAATATTCGACGCGATTTGTCTATGCAGGCAGATAGTGCATCATGTTGACAACATCGACCACTAGAATTCCGACTTAAGGTGTTGGGATAAGAAGGGCGCTAAGGCCCTTCATGTCCTTCACCACGATCTGTCGGGAATCCACATCCAGAAGACCTTCGGCCTGCAGTCGCATCAAATTTCGCGAGATAAGCTCGCGCACCGTGCCAAGCTGGCTCGCTAACTCCTGGTGACTTGCCGGTAACTGGAATTCGATACCGCGATCAGTCTCTTTCCCTTCGCTTTCGGCGAGCCGCAGCAAGGCAGAGATGAGCCGCTGGCGAATAGTCGTGAAGGACAGTTCCTCGATGATACCTACCAGTCGCCTCAGACGACCGCCTACGACTGCCAGCACCTTAAGCGCAACCTGAGGGTGTTCAATGCAGTAGGCCTGAAAGTCACGCCGCGAGATGAAGGCAATCTCCGTATCTTCAATTGCCATAGCGGATGCAGGGTATGGCCCGCCGTCAAAAACAGGTAGTTCCGCTACGCACTCGCCTGGATTATTTACAGCCAATACCTGTTCCCGACCGCCGAGCGAGGTCTTGAAAATGCGAACTTTGCCACGAGCAATGATGTGCAGGCCATGGCAGATCTCCCCCTCTGAAAAAAGCAGTTCGCCGTTATCGAGTTGCTTGCGCACTGTGCGTGCGGCCAGCAACTGAATCTCTGCCGGGGTCAGGCTTGACAGCAGCGTTGTCCTTTGCAAGACAGCAGACAAATCAGTGCGCTCAATGCTCATATAAAGAAGTCTAGCAGCGCCTTATTCCGGGCACCTATTCGAGCAGACGAAGCCCATCCAGGCTATTCACCCGCTTGCGATTGGGCGCAAGAAGAATATTAGAAAGTTCTTGACAGAGGAACTTAAGTCACTGAGTCCCTTGTTGTACATCTCTACTGTTGTTGCAGAGGATATTGACATGCAGACTGCCGTAAAACAGGTTCGCGATCTGGCCATAGAACAACCATCATCGGTGCGGGTATTCGAACGTTTTGGGATCGATTACTGTTGCGGTGGAAGGAAGCCGCTGGAGCAAGTCTGCGAAGAGCAGCAGATTTCGCTTCCTCAAATTCTGGAAAAGCTGGCTGAGGCCCAACAGTCCGCCCCAGAACCGACAGAGCCCTGGACAACTCGGCCGTTGGCAGAGTTGGTAGAGCATATTGTGCAGAAATGCCATGCGCCGACTCGCTCAGAACTGGAGCGATTGACCGCGCTATCCCACAAGGTTCGAAGTCGCCACGGTTCGCTTCACCCAGAACTCACTCAGGTCGAAGGGCTCGTTCAGCAGATTGCCGAGGAGATGGCCCCCCATATGGACAAGGAAGAGCGCGTTCTTTTCCCGTACATCATCTCGTTAGAGGAGACTCGCCGGCGGGGTCTTCCGAAGCCCTACGCGTTCTTTGGCAGCGTCGCTACTCCCATTGCATCCATGATGGCGCAGCATGACATAGTGGGAGTTGCGCTTGCGAGCATCCGCGAGCTAACGAATGAGTTTCAGCTTCCCGACGGAGCCTGCCCAACCTATCATGCCCTGTACACGACGCTCGCGGATTTTGAGCGCCTGACGCACCGGCATGTCCACCTCGAGAACAATGTGTTATTTGTGCGAGCCATTGACCTGGCCGGAAAGGATTGACCATGATGATGAAGCGCGGTTGCGCAATCAGGCTGATAACAGGTCGAGAAAGGAGTATGGTGGCGATCCCAATATGCTTGCACCCGGCCCTGAACGCGGGCGAGTGCCTCCGAACCTGCCAGCTCGCTTGCAAGGCTCATCTCTGACCAACTCTGATGCAAGAAACTCTTGCGAACTGCCTGCGGTACAGCGGTGAGTTTGAGCGGCGTGCCGAGTACGGCGATATTGTCGCTGGTAACGTCAGTCTCGTTCTCGCCGTCATCCGACCAAGCCGGCACAGTGAACTGCGTGGAGCCCGCCTGAAGTTGCTTGCTGATGAGCCCATTGGGAAGCGCTACGCCGGACTGAAATATGGCCGTACTGACCATGCTGTTCTCGACAATGTACGCGCTGAATTCTGCCGGGACTACTACGTCTGCAATTTGTGTTTGAACCATGTGGCTTACCTCGAATCAAAATGAGTTGCTTTGATCCAGGCTTGGCCGACTGGCTAGACCCGCTCGACTACTGCCGAGGGCGTTCCATTGGTGCAGGGCGCGACTGCGCTAGAGAGACATTAGCGCATCTCCATCGCTCCCACAAGCCCCTTTCGCAAGAAAGATTTAGATGGACATTGGTGGACAATCAACTGAAATGCTGTGATAAGAAACGCGATATCTCGTCAATCATTGCGGCGACATCATACGTTGCAAACTCATCCTTGTTGCCGTGAGCTGCACTATTACGAACTGCCGGTAAATGTGTTATTCGCTTTTGCATGATGACGTTATATGCGCCAGCCTTTAGCCGACTACGTTATGGGGGTATACCCCAATTTCATCCTGAATCAAAACCCTGACGGGATGGCCCACTGCGCTCGCTGGTCGGAGTTCCTATGGGGGTGTGGGGGTCTGGTACGACGCAGGTTGCATAGTGCAGACTGCACTCCGGCCAAGTCTTATTCGACACGCAACTTGACATTTAGAGACAGCCGTCTTTTGGCGGCTTGCAAGTCATTCATTATGGATGATTTATGGTGGGCGCAGCAGGATTCGAACCTACGACTTCCACCGTGTGAAGGTGGCACTCTACCGCTGAGTTATGCGCCCATCGTCACCCTTGGGAGGGGTTCAATGCAGGGAGCGCGACCCACCGCGCTACCTGTTTCCATAAGGATAGCACCGGGTCGCAGGCTCGCCAACCGGTGGGCGGATCGCCTGGGCGGGCGAATGGGTACAAGAGGAAGATTCTGAAAGGTACAATTGCGCCTGATGCACCCTTTGCGCAAAGTTCCGCCTGATGATCCGCCTGTTTCGCCAAAATCTGGCGAAGAGGAAGATTTTGCGCAACCTGCGGCCAAAGATGGTGTTTCAGAAGGTATGACGACGCTAGCACTCCATCCCGGACTTCTGGATACGGTGGAGCAGCGCCCAGCCGACCTGGCCCCCGCGGAGTTGACGCCGGAGCAGTTGAAGGCGAGGCGTGCGGCGATTGCACGAGGTGATTTCTCGGCGCTGACGGACGCAGAGGTCATGCTCGAACTGAAGGCCGATAACATGGACGCCTTCGACGTGCTGCTGGCGAAGTACCGCAAGCCGATCATGCACTTCATGTTCCGCATGGTGCACAGCCAGGCAGTTGCGGAGGAATTGGCGCAGGAGGTATTCCTGCGGGTCTACCGGTCCAGGGAGACCTATCGGGCGGAGGCACGGTTTAGCACCTGGCTGTACCGGATCGCAACCAACCTAGGCGTGAATCATGCTCGGGATACGCGGCACGAGCGCTCGGCCTCGACGGTGTATCTGGATGAGACGGACTCAGAGACTGGAACGACTCCCGATGTGGCCGATGGGACTCCCTCTGCCGAGACGAAGCTGCTAAGGCGGGAGCGCATGAAGGCCATCCGCGAGCACGTGATGGCGTTGCCCGAACGGCAGAAGGCGGCCGTTCTGATGCATAAGTACGAGGATATGGATTACAAGCAGATTGGCGAGGTGTTGAAGCTCTCGGAGTCTGCGACGAAGTCGCTCCTGTTTCGCGCGTACCAGACGCTGCGGGGGAGTTTGAAAGAGTTTGTNNGATATGGAAAAGACGATGGAAACGAAGATTCATTGCAAGACCTGTAGCACTCATCTAGCCGATCTGTTGCTCGACGAGTCCTATGCTGCCGCACATCCTGAGATCGTGGCGCACATGGCTGAGTGCACCGCGTGTCGTACGGAGCTGGAAGACCTGCAGGCGACGGTCGCACTTCTGGACACTTGGAGTGCGCCTGAGCCTTCGGCGTACTTCGATACCAAGCTGCGTGCGCGGTTGCGCGAGGCCCAGGCATCGGAGCCCGAGGGTATGTGGGATCGGATGCGCGCGTTCCTGATGTTCAGTACTGGACGTCGGCTGCGACCGGCGATTGTGGGTGCGTTCGCACTGGTGCTGGTGCTGGGCGGCGGTGGAACCGTGGCCGACCTTTATCATCATGCGGCGGTTGCGAAACAGGATTCGCCTACAGTGAATGACCTGAAGATCCTCGATAACAACGCGCAGACCCTGCAACAGATGGGTCAATTGCTGGATTCCGGCGATGGAAGCTCCTCATCGCCTACGACGTAATCAGGCACTCATCGCCTTGCACGCACGAAGAAGGTGATGGATTTCCCCGGGGTAGATTGGCAGGGCGTCGTTGTATCGACGTACACTCTGGCTCGGTATTGCGATACCATTGGCCCGAAACATAGACTTTACTGGCTGCTGCTGGAAGCCTTTTCGCTAGAGGATTCCACCAGCAGATGAGCATATGAGAGACGTCATCCCATTCCGCGCCCTGATGCTTCGGGCACTCCTGATCGGCCTGCTTGCAGGCGGGAGCGGAGGTGTGTATGCGCAGCGTCGTGCTCCGATCGTTCGGTCGTATCCGCGAGTGGAGGCAGTGTCNNTGGAGGAACGCGGTTGCTCGGTCCCAATCGAGGGGCGAACATGACTGGGCGCAGAGGCGAGCATCTGCCTGAATGGATGAACCAGCACAGTGACCTCACCCTTGAGCAGCAGCAGCAGGCGTTGGGGCGCGAACCGGGATTCAACGAGCTTCCTGCGGCAACGCAGGAGCGGATGAGGGAACGACTGTCGCAGCTGAATGCAATGTCTCCGCTGCAGAGACAGCGGTTGCTGGCGCATAACGAGTCGATGGAGCGACTCAATCCGGAGCAGCGGATGCAGGTGCGTGGAGCGATGGAGATGTGGGGTTCGCTGCCGGTCGATCAGCGGCGGCAAGTGATGCGCAGCTTCCGGGAGTTGCGCCAGTTGCCTGCAGACCAACGCATGTCGGTGATGATGAGCTCGCAATATCACTGGATGAATCCGGCGCAACGGACAGCGTTAATGCGGCTGATCCAGGTGGAACCGATGTTGCCAGAGCAGTAGTCGATCGCGGCTAGTTCTTGAAGAAGTTCTTGGCGAGGAAGAGCACGTTGGCTGGACGTTCGGCGAGGCGGCGCATGAAGTAGGGATACCACTCGGTGCCGAAGGGCACATAGACGCGGACGCCGAAGCCTTCGGCGACGAGCTTGCGCTGCAGGTCGCGACGGATTCCGTAGAGCATCTGGAACTCGAAGGCTCGCTTGTCGATGTTGTGCTCGGCGACGAAGTTGCGGAGCTTCGAGATGATGGCTTCATCGTGGGTAGCGATGCCGCAGAAGACTGGGCTGGTCACGAGGCGTTCCATCAGCTTGCAGTAGTTCGTGTCCACATCCGACTTGGCAGGGAAGGCGATTTCGGCTGGCTCCTTGTAGGCTCCTTTGCAGAGGCGGATGCGAATTCCCTGGGCGAGAAGACGCTCAGCGTCCTGCCCGGTGCGGAGGAGATAGGCCTGGAGGACGGTGCCGACGGCGCCGGGGAATTTCTGGTGGAGGCGTTCGGTGATGGCGATGGTTGGTTCGGTGTACTCGGAGCCCTCCATGTCGATGCGGACGAAGCTGCCGATGTATGCGGCGTGGGCGACGATGTTGCCGACGATGCTCTCGGCGAGCAGGGGGCCGGTGGTGGGGCCGCCGATGTCCATGCCGACCTGGGTGAGCTTGACGCTGACGTTGGCGTGGAGCTTGCGGGCTTCGATGGCGTCGAGGAGCTGGTGGTAGATGGCGGCGCTGGCTTCGGCCTGGGCGATCTCGAGGACGCTCTCGCCGAGGGAGTCGAGGGAGACGTCGATGCCTTCGGCGTTGAGCTGGGCGGTGGCGGCGATGGCCTCGTCGACGGTCATGCCGGCGACGAAGCGGAGAGAGACGCGGCGACCGAGGGCGGAGCGCTCAGAGAACGCACGGAAGGATTTGTTGGTCGAAAGACCAATGAAGAAGGAACGCAGCAAGACAATGCACCTCGGGATGAACCCTGCAGGCCTCCATTCTCGCACCCTGGGGCAGGGGCTTTCTATCCTGATGTGCGCTTACCGAAGGGGGTACCCCCCTCCCCTCCCCCCCCA
>DHWW01000240.1 GCA_002413385.1 Granulicella sp. UBA5172 | reverse complement strand
GCCAAGTTCTGCGATCATCTCCCGCTCTATCGCCAGTCCGCGATCTATGCGCGGGAAGGCGTCGATCTAGACCGCTCAACCCTGGCCAAGTGGGTTGGCGAGAGCAGTGCCTTGCTCGCACCTCTGGTCGAGGTGCTGCGCCGCTATGTCATCTCGGCCGACAAGCTGCATGGCGGCGACCGGGGTCCCCACGGACAGTTCTTTGTCCGTGGGGTGGCGACACGCCAGTTCCAGTGCTCGCTCCGGGGACCGGCAAGACCAAGACCGGCAGGCTCTGGACTTACGTTCGCGACGACCGCCCCTCTGGTTCTCTCGACTCTCCCGCCGTCTGGTTCGCCTACTCGCCGGACCGCAAGGGAGAGCATCCGCAGCGCCACCTGCAACACTATCGCGGCATCCTTCAGGCCGACGCCTACGCCGGTTATGTTGCGAGCGCGGTTATGTTGCGAAATGGAAATCCGGGCAAGTCGGCATGCGGGTTGGGCTGCGAATAGAACACATAATTTTCTCCCGGGCTTCAAAGCGCCTTTAGGAACGCCATCAGCGTGGTGTCGCTGCGCCACGGCCTCGAGCGCTTTTCTGCTTCGATCTCGCAGTGGGCGAGTGCCTTCGCCGTAAGCGTGTGGTGTGGACCGTTGTTATGAGTGGGTATCAGAGTTAAGTATCCACGTAAAGCTATGTGGATACTTATTTAGGCATGATGGTCTTGGTTGGGAAGAGATACGTTCCATGGCAGGAGTTCGTTGATCTTTCTGATGGGATGGTCGGCGATGCGCTCAAGGACGTGGTGGAGATAGAGTTCCGGGTCGCGGCCGTTGAGCTTGGCTGAGCCGAGCAGGGAGTAGATGGCGGCGGCACGTTCTCCGCCTGCGTTCGATCCCGCGAAGAGGAAGTTTTTGCGTCCGAGCGCGACGACGCGCAACGCGCGTTCTGCAGCGTTGTTGTCGATCTCGAGTTGGCCATCGCCGGCATAGCGAGCGAGCGCGGGCCAGCGCGAGAGGGCGTAACGGATCGCCGCTGCCGTGTCCGACTTGCGTGAGAGCTTTGCGAGTGTTGTCTCCAGCCAGATCTGCATGCTGTCGAGCAGAGGTTTTGCTCTGGCCTGACGGATGGTCCTGCGGATCTCCGGCGTGCTGCCTCTGATCTCGGTTTCGATGGCGTAGAGCGCGGCGATTCGCTCGATCGCCTCGGCGGTGGTGGGCGAGGGATGCGCGATGTGGATCTCGTGGAACTTGCGCCGGGCGTGGGCCCAACAGGCGACTTCGACGATCGTTCCAGACTCATAGAGATGTTGGAAGCCGGCGTAGGCGTCGGCCTGGAGCGCACCCTTGTAGAGCTTCAGGTGCTGGCGCGGGTTCTCTCCCTTGCGGTCGGGCGAGTAGGCGAACCAGACGGCAGGCGCGGTTGTGTCGCCCGATGGCCGGTCGTCGCGGACATAGGTCCAGAGTCTTCCCGTCTTGGTTCTCCCGTTGCCTGGAGCGAGCACCGGCACCGGCGTGTCGCCACCCCACGGACAAAGAACTGTCCGTGGGGACCCCGGTCGTCGGCATGGAGCTTGGTCGCCGATATGACGTGATCGCGAACCGCATCGACCAGCGGCGCGAGCAGATCGCTGGTTGCGCCGACCCATCCTGCAAGCGTCGAGCGGTCGAGGTCGACGCCTTCACGAGCATAGATCTCAGACTGACGGTAGAGCGGTTGATGATCTGCATACTTCGACACCAGCACATGCGCGAGCAGCCCAGGGCCTGCGAGCCCACGGTCGATAGGCCGCGACGGCGCAGGCGCCTGCACGATCCGGTCGCAGTCATCGCAGCTCAGCTTCGGCCGCACATGGCGGATGACCTTCCACCCCACGGACGAAGACCTGTCCGTGGGGACCCCGGCTTAAAGCAGGCCCGAACGTACTCCAGCATCTCGGCCACGTCTTCGCCTAACTCACGCAGTCGGCCACCGCAGTCAGGGCAGGCTTCATGCGACGGCATGTGCCTGTGTATCTCGCGCGGAAGATGCTCCGGCAGTGGGCGGCGAAAAGGCTTCGCGGCAGCAGGCCGTTGTGCCGGAGCTACAGCCTGCAGCTCTTCGATGGCGTTGGCAGCCTGCAACTCTTCCAGTTGCAGCTCAAGCTGATCGATCTGGCGGAGGACTTTTTCGCTCTTGGTACCGAAGAGCATCCGCTGCAGCCTCTCGACCAGCAGCACGAGACGCTCGATCTCGATCGTGCGCGACGTTAACGCCGCCGTGTATCTCTCATGCCGATCGATCAACAGCGTCTTGACGGCTTCAAGATCAAGCGAGTCGAGATCCGGAAGCGAAGCGGCAAGCATGGACGAAGTATGCCATAAACGCAGGCAGATTAAAAGAAGAAAACCAGCGTGGACACTGTGTAAGACCTTACACGCTCATCACAGGTGCTGCCGTTCTGATGGGTGCTCTCCAGTCGATCCCTTCGAGCAGCATCGAGAGCTGAGCGCGGGTAAGAGATACAGTTCCACTGGCCGCCTGCGGCCATACGAAGCGCCCCCGTTCAAGCCGCTTGGCCAGTAGGCATAGTCCGTCGCCATCGAACCAGAGCACCTTCAAGATATCGCCTCGCTTGCCTCGAAACACAAAGACATGACCCGACAGCGGCTGCTGTTCAAGCACCGTCTGTACCTGGGCGCTGAGTCCATGAAAGCCGTGCCGCATGTCGGTAACACCGGCCGCGATCCAGATCCTCGTCCCTGCCGGAAGGGGGATCATGAACGCAAACTCTTCAGCACCGCACGAATGATCGCAGGATCGACGCTGCCTTCAACGCTGATACGAACCTCGCCGGGAAGCTCAATATGAATCGCGCCGAAACTCGCTGCAAGCACATCCATCGGTTCAGCCTTCGCATGTTCCTCTTCGTCAGCCACGTTGACAGCAAGCAACTTCATCGCGGTCGGACCTGGTGCCCCAAGCTTGCCTTCCTGATACAAGCGACGCCACTGAAACACCTGGTTCGCGTTGATCCCGTACTTCAACGCCACCCGAGCTACCGAGACTCCCGCCTCCAGCGTCTCTTCCACAACCCGCCGACGCTCATCCGCACTGCGCCGCCTGCGACGCCCCACCCCTGACCCGCTCAACTCAATACCAACCATCCAAACATCATCGCCACACAAGACCACGATGTACACACGGCCTACACAGGACGCTTACCCTTCGCCTTCATCTCTAAATCGACCTCGGCATAGATGTTGGTGGTATCGATGGACACATGGCCGAGCCATGCGCGAATCGTGTTGATGTCGACGCCGGCTCGAAGAAGGTGTACTGCCGTTGTGTGGCGAATAATGTGCGGGCTGATGCCCCTTGATCTGAGAGTCAGGTCGCTGGATGATACGCTTGCTCCTGCTTTTTGAACCAGTCGGTAGATTCCGAATCGTGTCAGGGGCGTTCCCCGTGCGTTTCGAAAAAGATGATCATCGTCAGCACACTTGATGACCAGATGCTTTAGGATGTCGGCTGTGTGCGGCCACAGAGGGCATATGCGTATTTTGTCCCCTTTACCGTGGATCCTGACCGAGGGGGATCTTCCAAGAGCAAGATCAGCTACATGCACGTGGGCAGCCTCGTCTGCACGCGCTCCGGTGTTGTAGAGAAACAGGAGAAGCGCATGGTTCCTGTACCCGAGGAGGGTCTTGCGGTTAAAGAACTGCAAGACGGCGTCCATGTCTGACTTTTCCAAGTACCCGACCGTCGGTTCAGCGGTCTTCTTAAACGGTATGGCACGAAGTTCGATACCCCAAGCAAGGTGCTCGGGGCTGTGGAGCCCGATGAACCTCGCCAGCGAATGAATTGCAGCGAGCCGCTGATTGCGAGTCGCCACGCTACAGGAGCGGACGGACTCGATGTCAGCGAGAAACATGCGCACGATTTCGGGTGACACATCTTCGATCAGGAGGCGCTCCAGTGGCCTCTTGTAGTGAGAGTGAATGAACTGTGAGGAGTAGTACCAAGGTATCGCGGTAGCTCGTCTGGGTGTTGTGGGACAGGTTTCGTTCGGCGATGAGATGTTCGAGCAGGAAGCGCCGGATCCATGGACCGAGCAGCAATCGATTATGCATGGCGTCCCTCCACCTCTGCATAGTTCTCGAAGCGGAGGCCGGCCAGTTCCATCAGCTCTGGCGTCATGCTCAAGTAATGCTGAGTGCCGCGCAAATCCTTATGCCCGAGGTAGGTAACGAGCTGAGGCAGCAGGCGCTGTACGTCCGCACCGTCCCGATACCATGCGATGATCCTGTGAACGGCGGCGGTGTGACGAAGATCGTGCAGCCGTGGAGGATAGCTGGACCCTTCATCGCGCCGGAGGCCTGCAGCACTGCATACCCGCTGAAATAAGGTGATGACGTGCTGGTACGGTAGCGCCTCACCGGTACTGGATGCAAAGAAAGTAGAACCTTCCAGATGTGGAGTCGGAAAGGTGCAGCGCCGCTTTCGAAAGGCAACGAGTTCGGCGGTGAGCCGTGGGCCGAGCGGGACCAGGCGGGGCTTGAAGAACTTGGTATCTCTGACAGTGAACAAACGATCGTGCAGGTCTGCATCTCGCAAAGACAAACGCAACGCTTCGCCGACACGCATTCCGGTGCTGTAGAGAGTTAGAAGCAGCACCCTGAAGGCGAACGGCTGCAGGGGATTACGGCAGGACTTCAAGACACTGGTGGCGCGTAAGAGTGCTGAGAGTTCGCTGGTGGAGTAGATGTGCGGCCTGAAGGCTGGCAAAGGAGAGGGGGTTAACTCTGGTAGAGGTGAGCGCCCGACAAGGCCACGACTGATAGCAAACGAAAACAGCCCGCGAAGTAGCCTGTAGTTCAGAAACCAAGTGTTCGTGAGGGCCTTGTCGCCACCGAGAAATGCTCTGACTGCCTGCGGTGTGACATCACGGGCATCAATATCTCCGAGGACTCTGCAAAATCTTCGGAACACGCGAGGTTGAGTTGCGAATCGCATCCCCAGAGAACGCTTGAAATCTACATAGGTATTAACGAGTTCCAGCAGCTTCATCGCAGCCCTCCCAGATCGAACGCAGCAACTTCCCGGAGAGCTGCAAGGTTGCACCTTCGCATAGACGCGTGTTGCAGAAACGCCACGATGGCCGAGGTGATCCCCAATCTCCTTGAGCGACAACCCTTCCGAGACGAGGCGCCCTGCACATGCATGCCTCAGCGAGTGCGGACCAAAACGAGTTGTTCGTGCTCCGACTCGCTTCAACTCCGCCGCAACAATATGATGTATGGCACCTTGGCTGACTGGTCCATGCGGCGAGTTGAGGCCAAGAAACAGTTCCCTCCGCTTCGATGGCGGACGGATCTCTCGCAAGTATCTGGCGATCGCTGCTCCAACGGGAGCAATCAGCGGATAGGGCTGGACCTTGCGGCGCTTCACTCGTCTCACGTACAGAAGATCTCGCTCCCAGTCGACATCCTCCAACCGAAGCTGCCTGACCTCTCCAGCGCGAAGACCATAAATGGCAAGAAGCATGAGGATGGCGCGTCCGCGTACACCGCGCGGTCGGTCGGTATCGACACTTCTGATCATGCGTTCGACATCCGGCCAAGGCGGCCCCATGGGCAGCGATTCATCCGAATACACGCGTGGTCCTTCAATGCCCTCCGCAAGATGCTTACGACACCAACCCCGGCCCCCAGCAAAGCGCACGAACGATCTCAAGGCCTTAACGACGTTTCTGATCGAACGGCGGGAACAACCGCCCGCGGCCAGATGTGCAATGTAGGAATCGAAGTCAGAGGCTTCAAGGTCGCGCAAGCTATGACCTGTGTTGTTGCACCAGATAAGAAACCTCCGGGCGCATCGATCCCAATTCGAGATGGTTGAATCGCAGAACCCGCGATCTGAACTCATCCAGATGCAGTATGCCTCACGCTCTTCTCGCCATGGGTCAGGGACGATAGGAGGTTCCCACCAACCCAGATATCGGAGCCATGGCCGCACGATGTTCTCGAACCGCTCCTGAATCCGAGACGGGTCACCCCGTTGACCAGCTGAGCGTCTCACAGCAACGGCCTGCAGGCGCTCCTTGTTGAATGAAAATCTGTGCTCTTCCTGAATCAGGCGAGCAGCCCAAAGAAGCTCTCTACACTTGAGCTCAACAGTGAGAGGCGTCGATCCTCTCTCAATACAATGTTGGATATAACGAGCGCGTTCCTCTGCCAGTGGCGCATCTCGATGACGTGCCAATGCGCGTTCACTCTTGAAAAGATGTTCGAACATGGTTGTACCTCACTACAGACATCTTGGGGTACAACCAGTCTTCGGCGACTCTTATGTTGCATCAATCTCCTTGCATGCGCAGTTCAGAAACCGCTTCTGGAAGCGTACGCAACATAACCGCGCTCGCAACATAACCGGCGTTATGTGGTGCACCACATAACGCTGGATTTCATCATCTCTACGACCGCGGCCCCATTTACGAAGTCGCCTGTTGGGCTCATGCCCGGCGCAAGTTCTATGACCTGATGGAAGCCCACCACTCGCCCATAGCCACCGAGGCCGTCCAACGCATCGCGCTTCTGTATACGATCGAGAGGGAGATTCGCGGTCGCTCACCCGACCAACGCCGCCGGGTACGAAATGCCCGCGCACGGCCGCTGATCGAGTCGATGCACCTCTGGCTTCTGACTTCGCTCGGCAAGCTCTCTCGCAAGTCCGATACGGCTGCGGCCATCCACTACGCCCTCTCGCTCCGGGACGCGTTGCTGCGCTATCTGGACGATGGCCGCATCGAGATCGATAACTTCGCAGCCGAGCGAGCCCTGCGTTGCGTCGCCGTCGGCCGCCGCAACTACCTCTTCGCCGGCTCCGATCGCGGAGGCGAACGTGCCGCCGTCTTCTCTAGCCTCATCGGGTCCGCCAAGCTCAACGACCTCGATCCCGAGGCCTATCTGCGGCATGTGCTGACCCACATCGCCGATCACCCCATCACCCGTATCGAGGAACTCTTGCCTTGGAACTTCGCCCGAAATCTCGAACTGAAAAACGAACTCGCAGCATAGACAAGAACAGTTCGGCCCTGCCCCACATCGCCGACCTGATCAACTTCGGTGACATCACCGTTCTGAGTTTGGCAACTTGGCTTGGCCCACTTCGGCGGTTTGTTTTGGCCCACCCCTTGGGACGTTGATGTTGAGGGTG
>DHWW01000221.1 GCA_002413385.1 Granulicella sp. UBA5172 | reverse complement strand
CAAAGAAGGTGCTTGATGCTCTCCAGTTGCTGTGCGACGTCGGCGCCAGTGTCCGGCCGCTCTTGCTGAAGCCCTTTTGTCTGCTGCTGTAGGACCGTCAGTCGCATCGTTATGTGAAACCAGTCCAGCATGCGCGCTGAACGGATGAAGCTGCTGCTGGACGCGTCGGACGTCCTCACTTCCATCGGACATGAATATCGACCCAGGCGGTCATGGTATTAAGCGGCCTATTCCGTCGCATCCAATCGCCTGTATAGTTCGATGTATGGCCGTTCGAATGAAGGACATCGCGAAGGATTTGAACCTTTCCGTTGTCACGATCTCTAAAGTCTTGCGAAATCACCCGGATATCGCCGATGAAACGCGCGAACGGGTTCTCCAGCGTGTGAAAGAGCTTGACTATCAGCCAAATATCATGGCGCGCAGCCTGGTGACGGGCCGCAGCTACCTAATTGGGTTGGTCGTCCCCGATTTGCTGCACCCGTTCTTTGCGGAGATCGCCAAATCCCTTTCAGCTGCAGTTGGTCAACGGGGGTACTCACTGATTATCTCTTCGTCAGAGGAGAATGCTGAACTCGAGGCTCGCGAGGTCCAGCATTTGATGGCCCGCCAGTTAGACGGATTGGTGATCGCTTCAACAACAAATACTACGGATCTGTTTGATCGAATTGATCGCCAGGGACTTCCGTATGTATTGATCGACCGAGAACTTGAAGGCCTCGTAGCCAACTTCGTGGGCACAAACGATGAAGCTGCTGGAAGGATGGCGACTGAACACCTCATTGATCAGGGGTGCCGTGTGGTTGCTCATATTCGAGGAAGAAATAACAGCACGGGAATTCGAAGATTTGACGGATACAAGAACGCGCTTCAACGCCGAGGACTCCAGTATTCCGAATCCCTGGTCGTCGCTCGTTCCAGTGTAGATATCGAAAGTACTCGGCTCGGCGCCGAAGCCATGCGTCTCCTGCTGAGGCACAAGCCGCTCCCAGACGGGCTTTTTGCATATAACGATCCACTGGCAATTGGCGCAATGGATGCGATCCTGGAAGCTGGCCTGCGTGTTCCGGAAGATATAGCGGTCATCGGCTGCGGTAACCTGCATTACAACAGTTCTCTTCGAGTGCCTCTCTCGAGCATCGATCAAAATAGCGAGGCGATAGGCGAACGCACGGCTGCGATCCTGTTGGGGATGATCGAGTCGAAGGTTCGACCGCAAGCAATGAGCGTCATTCTCGAACCATCGTTGATGGTTCGCGCTTCAACGATCAGGAGTTCTGAAGCTGCAACGAGCGGGCTTAGCTATCAGCCTAGAGGGCGTTCCAAGCGCTTACAAACATCAAGCCTGCAGAAGACACGCAAACAGTAAAGCATCGGTTGTGACAATCCAAGACATCCGTTTCCCTAGGCAAGAGTGACTTTCAGTGCGATTGCATCGTCGGAAAGCTCTTGGGCAGGAAGCCGGACGTGCAGGCCGGACGCATCCTGTCGGTACTTGAGTTTTTCCTGGTAGCCTAATAGTTCGACGTTTGTGATCTTGCCCGGAGACTGTGGACTGGCCGTTCCTAGGGCTTGAATGACGGCCTCGTTCCCAGGCCAGCCCAGCACGATTGCGTAGACGACCGTGTTGGCTTTGTTCCGCGTAAACCGGATGTCCTTAGGTCCCAGCCTGCTGACGCTGTTGCCCTGGAATGAGCCACTCTTCACCGCGTCCGGGCCCTCACCATAGATCTTCCATGGGCGCGTGGCGTAGATGGCTTCGCCGTTGACCTGCATCCATTCGGTGAGACGGTCGAGGAATGCGATCTCCTTGCTATCGATCGTTCCATCGGGCTTGCCAGGAATATTCAAAATGAATGTGCCGTTCTTGCTGACCGTATCGATCAACCAATGGATGATGTCGCGTGGCGGAGTGTAGCCACCGTACGTACCGGGCTGGTTGAACAGGTCGCGCTGGTAATGCCAGTCTCCGATGCAGGTCTCCGACTGCCAGGGATACGGCATGATCTTGTCGGTAAGGCCGCGTTCGTAATCGGCAACGACAGACTTGGCCAGACGGTCGGGGACTTGTTTTACGTTGACGACGGCCTCCATCTTTCCACCATGGGTCTTCATGTTGTGGTTGTAAAAGTAGGAGCCAATATTCATGCCACCCCATCCAAGAGGAAGCAGCGAGTTGTCGAAGTAGAGCAGGTCTGGATCGTGCTGATCGATAAGATCGCGGGTGCGGTCGTAAAAGTTCTTTACATACGAAATATCGGGAAGTGCATCCGCAGGGTGCTTGGCACCATACAACCGCTGTGGATCGAATCCCTCCCACCACTGATGTTTGCCTTCTGCCGCGGTGAGATCGCCGTCATAGGGAACGCCAGCCAGCGGGCCGGTCTTGTCGGCACCGTGTGAGGTCTGGAACCACCACCAGTTGCGCGCCTGATGCACCGTTACGCCGAAACGCATCCCCTGCTTGCGCGCTGCCGCCGCCCAGGTTCCTATGACATCGCGATGTGGGCCTATGTTTTGAACGTTCCAGGGCTGGTGCCCGGAGTTCCACGTGTCGAAGCCGTCATGATGATTCGCCAGCGCAATAAACAGCTTGGCGCCCGCTTTCTTGTATCGTTCGATAAGTTGATCGGGTTCCCAGTTCAACAATGTCCACTGCGCGCAGAGGTCTTTGTAGCCAAAACGGGAGGGCGCTCCATAGTGGTCCGATTGAAATTTGTTTTGTCGGGAACCCTCCATGTACATATTGCGCGCGTACCAGTCGCCGTCCTCTGGGACGCATTGCGGGCTCCAATGCGCCCAGATGCCAAACTTGGCGTCGCGATACCATTCCGGTGCGTCGTACTGTAGCAGTGAGTCCCAGGTGGGCTTGTAGGGGCCGTCGCCACCCAGGTTGGCGATGGGAGAGTCCATCGGCACGCCATCCCACGATCCGTCCGGAACGGGCAATCTCGGCGGCTCGCCCCAGGCTGTCGGCTGCCACGTTTTTTCGTCGAGCTTTTCCTTGATAAATTTCCCATTTTGCAGAGCATAGAAGACCCTGCGATCGGCTGGCGCAGCGCAGAATGCGGCATAGTCTTCCGTGAAAGTGTCGAAGCCGCTGAGTTCTGGGGCGGTGGGTTCGGCGGTGGGTTCGGCGGTGGCTGGCGCAGTGCCGGCTACAGACTGTTCCGTCGCTTCGACTGTCTCCGCAACAGCCGGCACGGCAGCTGTTGCAGCCGTTGCTGCAATCAGCTTGCAAAAATCTCTTCGACGCATACGTGCTTCTCCTTAGATCAGATTCATCGTGCATGTGATTCTATGGCTGCAAGAATTCTTTTGTACAGATGTTACGGAAAGCTCTTATGGAACACATCGGGGAGTCGCCAAAGGTCACGGTCAAGCAATGACGCCCTTCTTCAAAATAATGTTGCCGTAGATGCGCGCTTCCCCCGCACTGAAAGCGGCCGCGCCCTTGAGAAAGCTCCTACGTTTCAACGTGCGCCGTATCTGCTCACCCATTAGCGTGCTCCTGATGCGGAGTCCAGACCCCACGCGGCTGTCCATGGCCGTCGCGTGGGGCTGATCCATTTACCAGTAGTGCTTCGCCAACAAGCTATTCACAATGCTGCTAGAAAAGCAGCCGAGCAACCGGACTCCACATAGCGGATGTGAGTGGGCCATGTGGAGTTCAGCTGTCAATCAGTGTTAAGCACGAGAACGGTTGCGATTGGATCTAAGGCCGCGGCTGGAAGGTGGACGTCAAGCTTATTCGATTTTTCCTCGAATTTCAGTGGCTTGTGCGCGGGGTCCGCGAGGAAGTAGGCGCTCGTGACGTGCCTGGGAACGTTATCCAGGTGGAAGTTGCGGCCGGGCCAGCTGAAGATCTCAATGTAGATCTTGTGAGGGGTAGTCGTGGAACGCCAACTCCATGCGGGAATGAATTTGGGCTTTCCGTCTTTGTCCTTTTCGGTTTTGCTGAAGCTGCCATCTTCGGCTCCGAAGAGAGTTGCTTGCGTGCCGTAGATAGCCTGACCATTGACGGCGAGCCACTTACCCACCTGGTGGAGGCGTTCGACTTCCGGTAGCGGCACATTGCCTTTCGCATCAGGACCGATGTTGAGGAGGTAGTTGCCTCCCTTGCTGGCTATGTCGATGAGATTCCGAAGCAGCGTCTCTGTGCTTTTGAAATTATTGTCATGGGATTTGTATCCCCACGTGTCGTTCATGGTCATACATGCTTCCCAGTCGCGGCCAGGGTAGCCTTTCGCGGGGATATATTGCTCCGGCGTATTGGTGTCGCCTTCGTAGTCTCCCCCGAGCCGATTATTCCAGATCAGATTTGGATGCTGGTTGAGCAGCGCTACGATTTCGCCTGCGAGCTTTGGCGTCATATCCGCGGTCGGGGTATCGAACCAAATCACGACAGGGAAGTCGCCATAGTTCGAAAGGAGCTCTTTCAGTTGCGGAATAGCCTTGGTGTGCAGGTACGTGGCGAAGTCTCCGTCCTGCGCTTTATCCCAGTGATGAGAGGGTAGATCATGATTGCCGGTTTTATAGGCCGCGCCGCCCGGAGCGGTCCAGTCCTGATCCTGAGAATAGTAGAAGCCAAGCTTTATCCCCTGTTTGCGGCACTCCACGGCCAACTCGCGAATGGGGTCACGGTGAAAGGGTGTTGCCTTGACAATATTGAAGGAGTTAACTTTCGAATCAAACATTGCAAAGCCGTCATGATGCTTCGCGGTAATGACGATGTACTTCATTCCGGCAGACTTGGCGAGGGCGACGATGTCGTGGGCATTGAATGCTGTCGGATTGAAATGGTTTGCAAGAGCTTTGTAATCCGCCACGGGAATTGAGGCGTTGTTCATGATCCACTCTCCGATTCCTGGGATTTGCTTGCCATTCCAGGTGCCTGCAAGCTCTGAGTAAAGTCCCCAATGGATGAACATTCCAAAGCGCGCCTCCCGCCACGATGCCATACGGGCGTCGTGCTGCGCGGGAGTTTCCGTGTCCTGGATCGCTGCGACGGGATGTGCTGTCGATGTCGCAATATGCTCACCTGCGACCTGAGCAATGCCGACCGAAGACGAAAAGAATAAGAACAGGGGGAGGACTGGGGCGATGAACCGGAGCATTTTCAATTGCATTCCTTTCGTGTGTTGATGAAGGATGGTGATTCCGGC
>DHWW01000116.1 GCA_002413385.1 Granulicella sp. UBA5172 | reverse complement strand
GCAGGTGCCCTTCATTTTTCAGCAGCACAGCCGACTCGCGCGCCGAGTCCAGCGCCACCTGATTATTCTGCCCATCCAGAAACGAGATCGACGCATCCGTCTGCGGCCGGTCCAGCCAGTCGAACGCAAACGCAGTCGAAAGAATATGCTTCACCTTCTCATCGATCGTCGCCTCCGTCACCTTGCCCGCCTTGATCGCCGGCAGCAGCGTCGCGCGATTCATAAACCTGCCCGTTGGCATCTCCAGGTCGAGCCCGCCGTTCGCCGCCGCAACGCCGTCGTACGTCGCATCCCAGTCGGACATCATCACGCCCGTGAAGCCCCACTCCTTGCGAACCAGCTCGATATTCAAAAAGCTGTTCTGCGTTGAGTGCTCTCCGTTCACCAGGTTGTACGAGTCCATCATCGCGCCCACATGCGCCTTCTTCACCGCAGCTTCGAACGACGGCAGATAAATCTCCCGCAGCGCCCGCTCGCCGATGATCGAATCCGAATCATGCCGCAGGTCCTCCGAGTTGTTGCCGGCGAAATGCTTGATCGTCGCGCTCACACCCTGCTCCTGCATGCCGGTGATGTACCCCACCACAATCGCCGACGTGAGGAAGGGGTCTTCGCCGAAGTATTCAAAGTTGCGGCCATTGCGTGGCGAGCGATAAATATTCACGCCCGGCCCCAGCATGTAATGCACGCCACGCGCGCGTGCGTCGCGGCCAATCCCTGCACCCACACGCTCCGCAAGATCGCGGTCCCACGATGCCGCCAGCCCAATGCCTGCCGCATACGTCGTCGAAGGAAATCCAGCATTCGACCGAGTTCCGTACGGCCCATCCGACATCTCAAACGCTGGCAGATGCAGCGAAGGCACAGCGCGAATTGCAAACCCCGTTCCGCCGATGTAGTCCAGCTTCTGGTCCAGCGTCATGCTGTGTACCAGCGAGTCAATCTTCTGCTGGTCCGCAGTCGTCAGCGGATGCGGAGCCTGCGCGAAGGCCGGAGCAGCCATCAACAAGGGTAAAAGTGCAGTAGCGCACAGCAGGCGGCAGATGGAGTTGCGGCTTAAAGACATTGGTTGCTTCTTCCTTCTCAACTTGAGTGTGTCCGGCGCGTCTCGATCCGCAGGCGCTGCATCTCAGCGCCAACACTTCGGTCCTTGCCCGTCGCAGAATCTTACGACTTGTCGCAGCCTCTTGGAAAGTGAGCCGCATGCAGCCACTTCGCAAATACACTGGTATCGGCACCGCGATGGGACTAAAGCAAGCATCTACGTAAGGGTAAGGGTGAAGTTAACCCAGCAACGGCGTATCGAAAAGGAACATTCGTGACTCAGATTCATTCCGACGCACTCGTCTTTTTTGGCGCAACCGGCGACCTTGCCTACAAAAAAATCTTCCCCGCATTGCAGTCCATGGTGAAGCGCGGAAGGCTCTCCGTTCCCGTCATCGGCGTTGCCAAGGCTGGATGGAATCTCGATCAACTCAAAGCGCGAGCGCAGGACAGTCTTCGCGAGCATGGTGGTCTCGACGACTCCGCGTGGGAAAAACTGAGTTCGCTGCTGCACTACGTGGACGGTGACTACTCCGACCCCGCAACCTTCGCCGCCGTCAAGAAGGCACTCGGCACCGCGCAGCACCCCGCCCACTACCTCGCCATTCCGCCCTCGCTCTTTGAAGAAGTCGTCGACCAACTCGTCCACTCCGGCGCTGCCAAAGGTGCACGCATGATTGTCGAGAAGCCCTTCGGCCACGACCTCGCCACCGCCGAAGAATTGGACCGCATCCTGCTCAAAGCCTTCCCCGAGTCCTCCATCTTCCGCATCGACCACTACCTCGCCAAGGGTCCTGTGCAGAACATGATGTCCTTCCGCTTCTCCAACTCGTTCATGGAGCCGCTCTGGAATCGCAACCATGTCGAGAGCGTTCAGATCACCATGGCGGAAGACTTCGGCGTGCAGGGCAGGGGTTCTTTCTATGACCAGACCGGAACCGTCCGCGACGTCATTCAGAACCACCTCTTCCAGTTGATGTGCAACCTCGCCATGGAATCCCCCGCACGCAACGACAGCGAATCCATCCGCGACGAGAAGGTGAAAGTCCTCAAGGCCATCTCTCCCATCATGCCGAAGGATCTCGTCCGAGGTCAGTTCAAGGGCTATCTCGACGAGAAGGGNNGTTGCGCCGTCCGCCAGCCACCAGGTTTATGGAGGGCGAGCTTCCCCAAAATCAGATCCGCTTCCGCATCAGTCCCGACATGACCATCGCCATGTGCGTCTCCGTGCTGGCACAGGACGGCAGCGGAGGAAGGGAACTGGAAGAACTGATTGCCACCCGTTACCCCCAACCCGAACAGATCGAAGCCTACGAGCGCGTCCTCACCGATGCCATGTCCGGAGACGAGAGTATCTTCGCACGACAGGATTATGTCGAAGAGGCCTGGCGCATCGTCGATCCCGTCCTCAAAGCATCGACCCCGGTCTTCCCCTACGACCTTCACACCTGGGGGCCCAAAGAAGCCGAATCTATAGTGCCTCCCAGTGGCTGGGTCGCACCCGTTCTTGACCCGGCAAGGCCCTCCTCCGAGCCTCGTCCCGGCCTCATCCCAACCTCGCGCGTTCCGCCAGCCTGCAACGCACAGGTGCGTCCCGAAAGTAGCTTAAGTCACGCGATTTGCAGCCCGAAACAGGGCTGAATCTACAAGCTTCCAAGCGAAAAATAGTCACGCAGCACGATGACAAACCACAGAACCGGCGCTGCAACCAGCAAGGCGTCGATCCGGTCGAGAATACCCCCGTGCCCCGGCAGCATGGTACCTGAGTCCTTCACCCCTGCGCCGCGCTTGAGCGCTGACTCCAAAAGGTCGCCAAATTGCGCCGCCGCGTTGAGCATGGCAGCCAGGATCAGGAACACCCACCAGGGCTCGCTGGTATGCAGCCGCATGAAGCTTGAATTCTGCTGTGTGAGCCAGTCCCCCAACAGAATCAGCGACATACCGAACACGCATGAGGCGACGATCGATGCAACCGCGCCCTCCCACGTCTTGTTTGGCGAAAGCCGCGGCGAGAACTTGTGCCGCCCAAACCGCTTCCCAATATAAAGCGCCGCAATGTCCCCTGACCACACGCAAACGAACAGGAACAGTAGCAGCGCCGTGCCGTTTTCTTCGTTTAGAATCTGCGGTATAAGCGTCAACGGGTAGGCAATGTACACCAGCATCAGCAGACCCACCGCGGTCTGCAAAAGCACCCGCTCCAACGACATCCGGAAAGCAGCGACAGCGAAAAGCACCAGCGTAACGAACGCCACCACCGTAATCGTATCGAGCGGCCGGAAGAACGTCGCAAGAAAGAAAAGCGCAACGGCGGAAATAGTCCACCACAGTGGGATGGGGCATCCACCGGACTCCGCGAAGCCGCGGAACTCCATGGCTGCCAGTCCGGCGACCAGTGCGGCAGCGATAGTGACCATCCACATCTTGCCGAAGAAGATGAGAGCAGCGACAAGTGCGATGAGGACGATAGCGGTAAGGATTCGCTTCATAGGCCTTGTTGAGGATACATCGAGGAGGCTTGGACCGGGGAAGAAGTCCTTGTATTCAATCACTTGCGATGCTATCGAGTTGCCGTGTGTCGATCGGTCGAGGCCCCGGATGGCACAGGACAGACCCGTGGAGGCGATCGATGAGGCGCACCCTGACGTGGTGGCTTTGATGTACGGGCCGCTCGTGCTGTTTGCGAAAACGGACGAGCAACCCCCACTGACAAGGACGCAGGTGTTGGAGGCTCGTCGCAGCGGTGGATCGGAGTGGGTGATTGACACGGATAAGGAACCGCTTCATCTGGTGCCGTTCACCGATGTTGGCGAGGCTGCTTATACGACGTACTTGAAGCTCTCGTGAGGGCACTTCTCAACCCAGCGCCATAGCTGTCAGGTTGAGGTGCTGTAGCCGGCTT
>DHWW01000035.1:4637-8066 GCA_002413385.1 Granulicella sp. UBA5172 | reverse complement strand
GGCAGGCCGGTGCCGCGGAAGCGACGGACGTAATCCGAAACGAGGACGAGGTAGGTCGCCACTCCTTCCCATATGCCGGCTGCCTGTGCGGAGGACTTGAGATCGTCGTAGTCGATGGCTCCGGAATCGACGAGCGAAGCAGAATCGATGATGTCGCACAACCGGAAGTAGAAGTGGCGATACATGCGTTGCAGGGTGGAGATCATGATGCGATCGGAGACGGCTGGCACGCGAAATGTCTGGCCTTCATACTCCAACACGCGAGCACGCCCTGGCAGTTTCGACGCTAACACCAGTTGCTCGCCGGTCTGTCCGAGCCGGCCTGAATGCACTTCTACGGATTCTGCCAGTCCGGGAATGAGGAAGTTCCATTTGGACGCGAGCCTGTCTCCCCAGCTTCTAACATCGAGGCGCGCACCGAAACGTTTCTCCATCAGGGCACAAACAACCGGTGCGGGAGTATTGGTGTACATATCGATGTCGCTACCAAAATCCGGCCAGTGGTCGAGTGTTTTGATGACCGTGAGATCGAGCTTCTCTTCCTCGAAGGCGTCGCAGATGATGCGCAGAAATGAAGTCGCATGCGCGATCCGCGCTTGTTCTTCAGCGATGGCCGTCGCAGCCCATTCCGCATGGAGGTCGTCCTGTCTGGCAACCATGATCTCGCGATAGACCTCCATTGCTCGCACGATGACGTGGTTGCGGTGGGCCAGCGCTACAAGATCGTCGAACTGTTCCTTACTGAGGTTCCGAAGCTCTGTTGCCAGAGACGTGTGCTGAGCGACAGCGTCCTGCGAGAGGAGCAGGACAGAGAGCGTCGTCATCATCGCCTCATTCGAGACTGGCGAAGCGGGTGGCAGGGACATGATGAAACCTTCCTTCGGACTATTGCGGAGCTGGCTGGGTCGAAGAATCTGGTGGGGTGCGGGTCTTCAACGTGGGACTCGTCGGAGAGTTGTCAGGCTTACCCGCTGGCTCGCCTCTGCGTCTCAATTCGAAGGAATTTTTTTGCTCTAAACGCCCCCGGGATTGAGCGTCTAATGCAAGGTCCATATCCCGGTGATTTTCGTCGGCAATGGCGAGTAGATGCTGACCCGGTGCGGAGAATTGGGTCGTCAGGCCTACTCGAGCATCGGCATCTTCCGCACTTCGAGCTCTCGCATAGTACGACTTGGCCGTCTCGAAGTCGCCTTCCCGTTCCGCAACGTAGCCCAGATTATTCAGAGCGAAGGCACTTTGAGGGTCGAGCGCATACGCCTCGATGAAATCCTTTTTGGCCTGTGCCCAGTTATTTTGATTCGTAGCCGAGACCCCTCGTATTGCCAGCATCGCGGCACGAATCTGACTGTGCGTCATGGTTTGCATTTGCTTGCGTAAATTACGGGAACTTTCAGCTGCCATCTCGCTAACAGGCTTGCCTCGCCAAGAGACGTCGAGCGTGACGATCACTGGATCCATTGAGTGCGATGCCGCAGCCTCGTCGTAGTAGTTCAACGCTGACTCCAGGTCTCCCGTAGCTTCCTGAGCGACACCGAGATTATTCAGCGTGAAGGGATTCCTTGGATCCAGAAGCAATGCTTCCCTCAGCAGAGATTCAGCCTCGGCATACCTGTCCTGTGCGAGCAACTCCATACCTAGAACGTTCATGCGATTAATGCGCATGGGCACGTCGTTGAGGAGGCCCAGGGCATCGATCATCGGCTTACCCTCTAGCTCCTTGGCGGTGCTGCGGTCGATGGCGGCATAGCAGCCCTGCTCCGCGGCGAGCTTATAGAATTTTTCAGCGCGATCCACCTGACCACGCAACTCTGCAACATACCCAAGATTGTTCAGGGTAAAGGGGTCGGCGGGATCGTATAGATAAGCTTTGTAGAATAATCCCTCGGCATTTTCGTACCGATGTTTTAGGATCGCATTGACACCTTCACGATTCAGCCGCTGCACGGGTGTGAGTTCGCCATACCGCGGGATCGTAATCCGGAGATTCTTTGCCGCTACAGCAGGAGACGCTGAGCAAAGAACGAACCCGAACGCAACGAACAGCACAGCACGATTGAGAGAAAAATAAGACAAAGACACCATAGATGGACGAGCTACCTTCCCCAAATAGCCGGCTAAACTTGCAGAGCTATTTGTTTCGTTCCACATGGTGGTTAGAGTGGTGCGTGGGTGGATTGGTTTCCTATCGCCCGCTGATTATGGACCGTGTATTGCTAACTATCAAGAAATCTGAGGCTTCTACATTTGTTATCTAAGCATCCCATATCAATGATCTACCTAGCTACTCTATTTCTACTCGGCAACCTGGCGATGGCCCAGTCTTCACCAGCACAGCATCCAGAGGGAAAGCCCCTCACGTCTGCAAATGCGTCGACCCCTGCTGCGGCACTGCCGCCAGACCCAAAGGGCAGGAGTACCGTGATCGGCGGGGAGATCACGGCGGTTGATCCGGTGCGCGATCAGCTTACCTTGAAGGTCTTCGGGGGGCACACGACCACAATCCTCTTTGATGAACGCACCAAAGTGTATCGCAACGGAGCCAGGATCCCACTTTTCGATCTACATCCGGACGAACACGCGTCCGTCGAGACTGCACTGGACGGGACTACGGTCTTCGCTTTGAGAATTCACATGTTATCGCACCTTGCTGGGGATGAGTTTCGAGGTCAGGTATCCACCTATAACGCGAAGACAGGCAGTCTCACCGTTCAGTCGAACCTGTCTCATGAGCCAATCACGGTGCACGTACCGGCAGGAATACCCGTGGTGAGCATCAGCCCAGACGGGATCTCGACACCGCAAAGCGGATCGATCCATTTCGTTCCGGGCACACTGCTCGACGTACGGTTCAAGGGGAGCAAGACTGGCCAGGGCATCGCCACCGGCATCGACGTACTCGCTGTCCCCGGTTCGAGTTTTGTATTTAGCGGCAGATTATCCTTGTTGAATTTACCCGCCGGCCGCATGGTGATTACTGATCCGCGGGATAACAAGGCCTATCCGATCACGTTCGATCCTTCGCTTCTTCCGGTGGCACGCACCCTCCACGAAGGAATGACCGTGAAGGTGACCACGAATTATGATGGCATACGATATACAGCCAACGAGGTCGTCGTTCCGTAGGTGAAAGCACAAAGCGGGTCCACCCCTTGCTGAGCAGGATCGCCCACAGAATCTCAGGGCCCAAAGGACTGCGGAGTGCAGGAGTTAGTTGCCGACACAGGAGTAGGCGGCGTTGGCGGGGTGGCCCATGGGACTGTTGTAAAGTCGAAGAAATCCAGAAGGTTCGGTTGGGCGGCATCGCGTGCGGTGAGATGCGCGGCTGGCCCGATGAACCGGTTTTCAACGAACTTGAGTATCGCGGTGTGGTCCATCGGTATGTGCGAGACATAGTGCTTGCGCGTGAATGGCGAGATGATCAGGTTGGGC
>DHWW01000035.1:0-4553 GCA_002413385.1 Granulicella sp. UBA5172 | reverse complement strand
CCGCGGGACGGGGGGAACATGGTCGTAGGGCCCGCCACCCTCATCGTAGGAGAGGAAGAATACCGAGTCCTTCCACTCGGGGCTCGTCATAAAAGCGTTCACGACCGCTGCAACTTGCTGCTGCCCTGCGAGGATGGATTGGCCTGACCCCGGATGCTCGTCGTTATTTCCGTACCCAGCTTCAATGAAGGCGAAGCTGGGTAATGTACTGTTGGTCAGATCGGTGTAGTAGGTCGATAAGGGTGCAATATGATTTGGATCGATGCAGAACGAGTTCGATGTATCTCCCACCACGCTTGAGGCCTGCGTCGGAGCTACGCAGGCGGCGCCCGTTGGGTTCTCATAGAGGTACTTATAGGAGTAAGTGAGATAGGAGAATTCCGTCTCTGGGAACTGAGCAGCGGCGTCGCCCGGACAATTAGCGGGGTTGAGACAGGCGCCCTGGGTAACGGTGTAATAAATCCGCCACGAGACAGGGACATTCGCCTGGTCAAGCTCTTCGAAGATATTTGAGATATTCAGCTGCGGAAGGTGGTCATCGTTGCCAGGATCAAAGGCCAGGCCCTGAGTCGTGCCTCCTGTAAAGGTCGCGATGCGATTGGAGACACTCTTGCTGGACACCGGCGAAAACCAGCGATCGGAGACGGCGAATTGTGACGCCATGTAGTAGTAGTAATTCAGAAAATCCTGATCGTAGTAGCCCATGGAGCGTTGGCCGGTGAAATCGGTAAAGGAGCCCGAACACCTTGTACCGCCGGAAGCCGCGCAATTCTTGGCGTAGTTCTCCGCCGTGTGAACAAAGCCATCCATGACAATGGGGCGGGTGGGGCTGAAATCGTAGCGACTGACGTCCCCGTAGCTCTCCAGCCATGAAGAGGTTTCATCGTCGATGCAGGTGCTGGTGAACTTGAAGAGTGGGTAAGACGTGCCCTCGTCGCTCTGATTGCTGATCTTCGTTAGTTTGTCGTCGATACCATCGACGCTGTAGGTGTTTCCATCAGAGCCGGTGTTCCAGCCCTTCGCCGCGCGGTACGGATTCAGCATGCCGAAGTAATTATCGAAGGTGTGGTTCTCCTGCAGCATGAAGATCACGTGGTCGATCGATTGCAAACTACCCGGCGGTGATACGTTGACGGTGACCGCAGCGGATGCAGAGCCACCAGGGCCCGTCGCCGTTGCTGTGTAAGTGGTCGTTGTGGTCAGGCTTACAGATTGCGTACCGCCAGTCGTTGACAGGGTGTAGCTGCTGCTGTCTGTTCCACTTACCGTCACCTGCGTCGCATTGGTTGCGGTGACGGTCAGCGTGGATGAACTGCCCGAAGCGATCGAGGCAGGATTGGCGGTGATGGTCACGGTCGGCTTTGTGGGTGGAACGACCGTCACGGTTGCAGTTGCGGATGCCGTGCCACCCGTACCAGTCGCCGTTGTGGTGTAGGTGGTCGTTGAGGTCGGGCTTACCACCTGGGTGCCGCCGGTCGACGACAGGCTGAAGCGGCTGCTGTCCGTTCCACTCACCGTCACCTGCGTTGCATTGGTTGCGGTGACGGTCAGCGTGGATGAACTACCCGAAGCGATCGAGGTGGGGTTGGCGCTGACGGTGATGGTTGGGGTCGCGGGTGGCGGAGGGAGCTGATTCGTAGTGCCGTTCGCACCGCATCCTGCAAACACCCAAAGGAAGGTCAAGCTGAAGGTAAGAGCCGCGCATGCACGAAATTCTCTGGTTAGCACGGGAGTTCCGGGAGGTAGAGCCTTCGACTCCCTCCGCTGGCCCTCAGACAAAGTTGGTGCATAGACCGGGACACAGGAGTACAAACCCTGTGCCCCGGGAAGCAGCCTCGTGAATCGATCGGGGATGCGCAACATTATCTGTCGTGCTCGACGTAACTTCGGAATGGTGACATACGAATTATTATTGAACGGCATTCTCACAAGACAAGGATTCTACGCTCACGACAACTTCGGTTTAGCCGGGCTGGCCGCGACTGACATCCCTGATCGCAACTTTAGATAGAAGCGCGGTTCCCTGCCTCCATGGGTCCGGGGACTTGCCGCGCTGCGGTAAGAAGGACCCGAACCAGCGGTTACGAAGTCGAGCGAATGAACCCTCCCCAGCGATCGTACGTTTGAACTTATGGAGTTCAAACCAACGGAGATAGTTGTGTGAGACGTTGGCCATGGTCATCTGCACGCCAGCCTCGTAGTTGTACTCCGACATTTTGCGCTGCAGTTCTGGAGACTGCAACACGGCCAACAACTTGTCTGCAAGATCCGCGGCATCATTCTTTTTATAGAAGAGTATCGCCATGTCATCGTCTGCGACCATACACCGAAAGTCGGGGATATCTGCGCACACGATGGGCACTCCGAATTCGCAGGCCTGATGGGCCGGACCACTGGAACCCGTCGACGAATCGTAGGGCATGACCAAAAGAGAGCTTGTCGCAAACAGGTTCGGGACATCTTCCTCTGGGACATAGCCGAGGAATTCGATCGGCAAGCCTGCAGGTACCGAGTCGCGGATGGACTCCCAATATCCGGCGGCGGCTGGGTGGTTGCCACCGGCGATAATCAGGCGTGCACCTGGAAGCTTCTCCAGCACGGACGGGAATGCGGCGATCAACTTGTCCAGACGCTTGTAAGTGCCCCAGTTTCCGAAGGCCAGAATGCGCTGGTCGGGATTGCCACGCTTGGTGAAGTCCGGCGGACTGGGGATCGTCGCAAAGGTCCCGTGCGTACCGACGATGATGTTCTCCGCCGCATACTTTGTCATCAACGTGCGCCTGTAATCCGAGAGCAGAACAGATACTGAATTTGCTCGCAGAAGCGAGCGCGTCGCCAGATCGGTACCCTTGCGATACAACTTCTCGCGGGAGACTCCGTTGCTGGAAAAGTCGACATGCTCGACGATATGGTGGAGAGTGATGTGCGTATAGAAACCGGCGGCTCTCGTCAGCGCAGGCGCAGTGAGGCCTGAGAATGCAGCAAAAGGACTATCCGGGGCACCAAAACTCGAGAAGACGAGATTGAACCAAACCACATCTGGCTTCAAGTGGCGAACCATGTTGAGCAGCCGAAGCGGAGTTGATAGGCTGCCGAACTTCCAGCAGCGTATGACGTTCACCCCGGGCAATTGCGGCGAACACGAAGCATGGACCGGATTGCCGTGGGCAACCGTGTCGAGCTCATCTTCCTCCAATTCGTCCGCCAGAATCGTCAACTCCACATTCTTATGGCGTTGAAGCTCGCGGGCTATATGGTAGGAATATTCACTCAGTGGTCCGATGCTGGGAGGAAATGCTGCAATCAAACAAATCTTCGTCATAATGGTTATTGTGATGATGTTTTCGGCTGGATAGATACCCGGACAAAATGCATTAGATCGTACCGGAGGCTTATGCCCCTCGGGGGTTTGATAGTGGCAGTTCCTGAGCTTACAGACCAAGCAAGTTTTGCTCAGATTGAAATTTATTTTGTCCATTGTTTTGCTGCGGGCTGAGGCAACCCAGGGCTAATGGATCGATACCGGCCGGGACTGCTCCTGCCGAGCTGCTGCACAGCGAAGAGCCAAGCCGTGCCACCCCGGGGTGGGGTGTTGGCAGCCATCACAGCAAGACCGAGACGACCATGGAGGCCACTCCGAAGGCTCAGAACATGACCTGTAACCGAACGACGTGCAGGAACTATGGGGATGAGTTACAGAAGAAGAACCGGAGTAAGTCCAGCTTGGCGACTCAGGCTGGAGCATGTGTCCCGCATCTCAAAATGGGCTTTCAGCTCCGGCAAGGTTGGGTACAGAGCACCCTGCCTAGAGCTTCCCTAGAAGATCGTGATGCTCACATATGGCCGAATCTGATTCTTTCCCTGCGTGAAGTTGAGGAAGGTTTCTTCCTGAATCCCCGCTGAGAAGCGGATGGGATATTTCAGGAGGAGCTTCCGTTTGCTGTCCGCGAACGAACGACTGATCGGGTGGGTATAGGACACGGAGAACCCATTTTGTACGGCGTCGTAGACGTGGAAGCCTCGCGTGCTCTCGTACGAACTGGTTGCCTGAACGTCCCAGTACGGCGTCGGGGAGAAGTCAATTGTTCCCGCAGGTCGTATGGCCTGGGAAATCGCTGAATGGAGGGGAGAGAATGGGACCACTCGCCATGCGCGCCGATCCTCCATAATCGCCTCCGTATTCAAATATTTCGAGAACCGGTGGGTAAGCCCGATGTAGGACGAGGTGAAATAATCTTCGCTGTTCCCTAGCTGCTGCGAGGTGAACTTTTGATCATTCATACCCCACCCCGTGACCAGCGACGTCTTTCCCCAGGGCGCACCGACGCGGAAGTTGATATCGCCCGCGAGGGCCTGCCCTTTGAGGGAGATTTTCGTAAAAGGACCGGTTTCGTAGGTGAAGAATCCGTCGGCTGAGACAGCGTTGAAGAAGGAAGTCGTCGTGACATAGGTGAAGACACGAAATATGTTTTGATTCAATTGAACAGGAGAAAGAGAGTCGCGACGGAACGTCCCCTGAATCCCGCTGTCGAGGGTCACAGCATTGGACCCAA
>DHWW01000182.1 GCA_002413385.1 Granulicella sp. UBA5172 | reverse complement strand
GGGATCTGCAGTTGCTCTTGCCCTTGCCCTCTCCAACACCGCCCAAAATCTCGTCATCCTGACCCTGAGCTTGTCGAAGGCGAAGGACCCCTGCATTTTGCCCTTACTCTCGGCCTCCTCCCAAAAGCGCTGGAATTAAAGCGGCGGAATCCAAATCAACCCTTTCGCCTCCACCGCACACACCCCTCCACAGTCCTCTACGCAACCCAAGCCACTCCGGTTCCCTACCATCCCTAGTCCCTGCCTCTCCGCTGCTACACTAAACCTGTGCAGGCGGCTGGATGATCGCTGCCCTTCGCGCGCAAGCGTCGAAGGGGGGAGGAAAGTCCGAACTCCGCAGGGCAGTGTGCCGGATAACGTCCGGGACGGTGGACGCAAGTCCACCGGACGGCCAGTGCAACAGAAAAGAAACCGCCTCAGACTGATGAGCCGCAAGCGCAAGCGAGCGGCCCATGCAAGCGGTCTGCGGTAAGGGTGAAACGGCGGGGTAAGAGCCCACCGCGGACGCAGTAATGCGGACGGCACGGTAAACCCCACACGGAGCAAGACCAAATAGGCAGGGAGTTTCGCCGCAACCACTTTTGCGGCGAGCGCGCGACGGCCCGTCACGCCCAGGATAGTGGAGCTTTCACCGAAACCTGCGGGTAGGTTGCTTGAGCCATGCCGCAAGGCATGGCCTAGAGGAATGATCGTCTAAAACAAAATTCGGCTTACGGGCCGCCTGCACAAAACAACAGAGGATAGAGCGTAGACAACCGCTCTCTCTATCCTATGTACTACAGTTGTAGATCGAAAATCTCGGAGGGAGCAGGGGATTTTAACCCCCTGAAACAGAGCGAATCTACGTGGCCTTCAGGCCCGGGCTCTTGCCGTTTCTCAAAGGTTTGAACGAAATACAACTGTAGTACTAGGCGCTCAACGCCTCCTGCGGCGCAATCAGCAACCCAGTCCTCACGCAATTCTTCCCCCCATGCTTCGCCTTATACAGCGCATTGTCCGCCGCCAGCAGCAAACTCTCCGGCATCCGCATCGTTCCTCCAAAGCGAGCCAGCGCAGTCGCCGCGCCGATACTCACCGTCAGCCATCCTCCACCCTCCGGATTCCCCGCATGTGTCAACCGCAGCGCTTCAATCGCCGCTCGAACCTTCTCTGCCGCCTCTGCCGCGCCCGGCGTATCGACCAAAGGAAGAATGATCGCAATCTCCTCCCCGCCATACCGTGCCACCGTATCCGTCTGCCGGACCGCGCCCACCGCCGCCTGCGCCACGGCGCGCAGGCAGTCATCCCCAACCTGATGGCCATAGAAATCATTGAACCGCTTGAAGTGGTCAACATCCAGCAGCAGCAACGAGATCTGTGTCCCCTCGCGCAGCGTGCGCTTCCATTCGCGCTCCAGAGCCTCGTCAAACGCCCGCCGATTCGCCAGCCCCGTCAGCCCATCCATCATCGCCATCGCAGACAACTTCTCTTCCAGCAATTTGCGCTCCGTAATGTTCCGCCACACGATGACAAACTCAAGAGCCTCCCCCGTGGAAGCATCCCGGATAATCCGCGAGTTTCCCTCGGTCCACGCGATGGACCCGTTCTTGCGCAGAATCCGAATCGTCACGGTCTGTTGCTCCGTGCCAGGGATCAGTGCGTCCTCGATAGACGCCATGATCTTCGGCATATCTTCAGCAACAACGAAACGATCCATCGTCCCGCCTACGATCTCAGCCGGGTCCCAACCGTACCCCGTAAGACACGCCGGCGAAATATAGTGAATGATCCGATCCAATCCAATGCGACAGATCACATCCACGCTGTTCTCCGTCAAAAACTTAAAATCAATCGCACTTCCAGCCATCCTTGCTCCTCAAATCCCGCATCTAACCACTCCCGCGGAATGACTCTTACTTCTTCGGCTGCCAGCCGAAAACCTTGAGGCCTCATCCAAGCCCCCCCCAGCAACAGAATCCAAAATCTTATCCGCAATAAAATCGGGTGCCCCATGTCTCGCTTCTGAGACATGGGTTCGCAGGACACCCAGCTGCCCCACCCATCACTGGTCTATCGTCATAAGTGGGCTTCCACTACTTCCACCGGAGACCCCACCCACCCTCAACGCCGCCGTCACAAACCTAGGCCTCAGCCGCAACTTCGCCGCACCCTCCGCATCCAACCACTCCCAGGCGGTTGTAAGTTCTAAGTTGTCAGTAGAGCCCGGCAGCGCCTTGGTTTTGAGTCCTACACTTACAACTTAGAACTTACAACTTACAACTCTCACCACCATCCCCACCCTGGAGTCCCCCATGAACTACCGCTCTCTCGGCCGCTCTGGCCTCAAAGTCCCCGAGCTCTGCTTCGGCACCGGCACCTTCGGCGGCGCCAACGAATTCTTCAAATCCTGGGGCTCCACCCAGGACGCCGAAGCCGCCCATCTCATCGACATCTGCATGGAAGCCGGCTGCAACTTCTTCGACACCGCCGACATCTACTCCGACGGCCACAGCGAATCCGTCCTCGGCAAAGCCATCGCCCACCTTCCCCGCCAGGACGTCCTCCTCTCCACCAAGGCCACCTTCCGCGGCAACAACCTCGGCCCCAACAACGTCGGCAGCTCCCGCTACCACCTCATCCAGGCCCTCGAGCGTTCCCTCACGCGCCTCAACACCGACTACATCGACGTCTACCACCTCCACGGCTTCGACGCCACCACCCCCGTCGAAGAGACCCTCAACACCCTCGACAAGATGGTGCGCGAAGGCAAAGTCCGTTACATCGCCTGCTCCAACTTCTCCGGCTGGCACCTCATGAAGTCCCTCTCCGTCTCCGAGCGCTACGGCTGGTCGCGCTACGTCGGCCACCAGGTCTACTACTCCCTCATCGGCCGCGACTACGAGTGGGAACTCATGCCCCTCGCCCTCGATCAGGGCGTCGGCGCTCTCATCTGGAGCCCGCTAGGCTGGGGCCGCCTCACCGGCAAAATCCGCCGCGGCCAACCCCTCCCCGAGAACTCCCGCCTGCAGAACAAATCCGTAGTCGACGCCGGCCCCACCCCCGACTGGGAGCACGTCTACAAAGTAGTCGACGCCCTCGACGCCCTCGCCCTCGAAACCGGAAAGACCATCCCGCAGCTAGCCCTCAACTGGCTCCTCCAGCGTCCCACCATCAGCACCCTCATCATCGGAGCCCGCGACGAAAAGCAACTCCGCGCCAACCTAGCCAGCACCGGCTGGAACCTAACCCCCGACCAAATCGCCAAACTCGACGCAGCCAGTGCCGTCCCCCTCGCCTACCCCTACTGGCACCAGATCCAGTTCGACGAACGCAACCCCTTCCCCGTCCCCCAAACCCACACCAGCTAACCCCCCACCACAGGACCCGGGTGCCCCACCCATGACAGTTCCATCGTCATGAGTGGGCTTCCACCGCATCCCTCGGAGCCCACCACGCTCTCCCCACAAAGAAAGTAAAGGGCACCCTCGATCGCGCAGCAATCGAGGGTGCCCCAACCCTACTGCGCAGGCTTCGCCTCCACCTTCTTCGCCGGAGCCTCCTTCGCCTTCCAGAAGTCCGGCTCTGCCTTCACCCACGACTCCGGAGGATTGCTCATCCGCGGATTGAACGAAAACAAATTCATCTGCCACGACGCAACACACTCCGCCTCCAGCTCTCCCATCTTCTTCATTCCCTCTTGGCCCATCGCGTCCGCAAACGCCTTGCCCGACCCCAGCATCCCGTCCACTTCACCCAGCGCCTTCAGCGGAGTCACCACAATATACGCATTCCCATTCGCTCCATATCGCTCCTCAAACATGTCCCAAGCAGCCTCGGGAACACCCTTCGCATAGCCCTCCTTCACCATCTTCACCAGCTTCTCCCACTCCGCCACGTGCCCCGGCTTCACCCTGTACTGCGAGATCTGCATATACCGGTCGCCCATCAGGCCATGGCTGTTCATGCTCATGTCCCTGCGAAGCAGCCACACACTCTCGCTGCTCTCCGCCAGCAGATCCCCATCCGCCACATTCGCGCGGTCCAGCACCCCCGCAGTCGCCGCATTCCCATACATCGCCTTATTCGCCGTCTCCCATGCTGCCAGCGACGGATACCCCGCCAAGAACAGCGCCCGGTCCGGCCCGCTCATCGACGTCATCGCAAAATAATGAAAGGCCACATGATTCGCCTTCAGCGTCTGCGCAAACGCTCCCTCGCTCTTCTCATGCATCATCCCGCCTCTACCCGGCTTGGTCATCTCCCGAATCACCACCAACACCTTCGGCGGCCCATTCGTTCCATCCTCCTGCGCACGAACGACCATCGGCGCAACGCTCACAACACACAAAATCAAGGGGAGAAAAATCATTCGCGATTTCAGGATTAGCGTCATACGTTGCAGCCTCCTCCGGCTGTCAAAGTTCGGGTTTACAAGAGGCGGCCAAAGCCATCGACCGTCACGGGTCATCCCGTCACGCAAGCATCGCAGCAGCAACGGGGGCATCAGCAAATTGTTTGGGGGGCCGGTAAAGCGGCTACAGTGAACCTTCCGAGACGGGGGCCTGAAGAGACTGCGAAACATTCTCCTCCCGCAACCAACCGCCCGTCAACACATTCTTCGCGCGCTCAAAAAATATCGTCAGCCCAATCGCGCGAAGCCTGAACTCTCACTTATGCGAAGCCTTCGTCACGGCACGCTCGCGTTCTCATGCATCGCCGCCATCTACCTCAAACAGCCGCCACCCTCATCTGCAAATAACGCCCACGCCACAAAGGCCCGCCCTCTTCGGCGAGCCCTCTCTCCATTCATCCACGGCACCCACTACCTCTAAAGCCGTCGCCGCCCACGCCCAAACACCAGCCACAAGATCACGAGCAAAATAATCAGGCTGCCCATTCCGCCGCCATAATACCCAACACCGGGGCCCATATAGTACCCGCCCCCGCCCAGTAGTAACAGAAGAATAATCAGGATAATCAGCATGCGCGGAAGTCTAGCACACCAGCACGAGCCCTGGCGCACACGCCCTTCTCTATCCTCTACACTCTGCCCCTAATGTCCCGCCTGCACATGCTTCGGCGACCGGGGAATAAAAAACAGCAGCGGAATCATGCACGCGCAAAAAATCGTCAGGTACCGGATGATGTCCACATACGCCAGCGTCGCCGCCTGCCGATGCAGCATCCCGTAGATATACGCCTGCGCCTGATGCGTCGCTCCCAGCGCAGCCCCACCGCCTTGTGGCGCCGTCCCATTCCCGCTCCTGAACGCCCCCTCCAACGATCCCAGCCAGCCTCGATACCCCGCATTCTGCGGCCCCAACGCCCTCACCATCGAGCTCTCATGCGCCGCCGTCCGCCGCGTCAGCATCGTCGCCATAAACGCCGTCCCGCACGACCCGCCAATATTTCTCGCCAGGTTCGTCAACCCCGACACATCGTTATTCTCGCTCTGCTTCACCCCGATATACGCAATCGTATTGATCGGAATAAACAGGAACGCCAGCCCCGAAGCCTGGAACATACGCATAAACACCAGCTGCCCATAACTCAGCTGTAGATTCAAATTCGCCATCCACACCAGGCTCATCGTCAGCATCAAAAATCCATACCCAATCAACTTCCGCGGATCCACCTTACCGGAAAGCACACCCACCACCGGCATCATGCACATCATCATGAACCCGGCCGGCGACAGCACCAGCCCCGCCAGCTCCGCCGTATATCCCAGCAGCGTCTGCACAAACTGCGGAATCAAAATCGTCGTCCCATACAGTGCAAACCCCAGCACAAACATCAGCACAAAGCTGATCGCAAACTGCCGCCGCTTGAACAGCGTCAAATTCAAAATCGGTCGATGTCCTTCGTCCAGCTGCTTCAGCTCCCACCAGATCATCAACCCAAACGCCAGCACGGTCGCAACGATGAAGAACACAATCAGATGCGATCCCAGCCAGTCATCTTCCTGTCCCTTATCCAGCACAAATTCCAGCGATCCAAACGTCGTCGCCAGCAGCCCGAAGCCCAGCAGATCCAGCTTCATCCCGCCCTGCTGCGTCTTCTTCACCTGCTCCTTCACATACGGAGGGTCCTCAACAATCCGCGAAGTCAAATACAAACTCAACAGACAAATGGGCACATTCAGATAAAAAATCCATCGCCAGTTGAAGTTGTCCGGTAATGTATCCGCCCAGCGTCGGTCCAATCGCCGGAGCGCACACCACCGCCAGCCCATACATCGCAAACGCCTGCCCGCGTTTCTCCGGAGGAAACGTATCCGCCAGAATCGCCTGCTCGCTCGGAGCCAGTCCACCGCCGCCAATTNNGCCAATTCCCTGCAGCACCCGGCAAAACACCAGCAGCGGCAGCGTTGGAGCCAGCCCGCACAGCGCCGACGAGATCCCGAACAGGCCCACGCAGATCATGTAAAACTTCTTCCGCCCGATGAACGTCGTCAAGTACGCGCCCGCCGGCAGCACAATCGCGTTCGCCACCAGGTACGCGGTCAGCACCCACGTAGCCTCCTCCTGCGTCGCTCCCAGCCCACCCGCAATATGCGGCAGCGCCACATTCGCAATGGAGCTGTCCAGCACCTCCATGAACGTAGCCAGCGTCACCGTCATGGCCACAATCCACGGGTTGATACTAGGCCGCCACGGCGCCTCAATTTCTGCTGGCGTCATTTCAATTGTTGTAGCTGCTGACATTCAGGTTGTATTCAGACGCCCTGCGCCCACCCAGGGATTCATGAATTTGCCTGCTCCTTCCTTCGCCCCACGACACTCCAGCCAACTCCGCCAGCCGCACCCGCACCCTGCATCCCCGCTCCTGCCGTGCTAGCCTTTCCACAGTCGTTCCAGCGAAAGGAGAGCCCATCCGATGAACGCCGATCTCGAACATCTCATCGTCCTCCAGGCTCAGGACCTCGAGCTCCGCCGCCTCCGCGCCGAGCTGGCCGACGCTCCTCTCCGCGTCGCCGCCGCCCAGACCGCGCGCGCCAAAGCCGAAGTAGCCCTCGCCGAAGCCAACAAATCCCTCACCAAAGAGGAGACCCTCCGCCGCCTCCAGGAGCTCGACGTCAAGGACCGCCACGGCAAGATCTCCCGCCTCCGCAAGCAGATGGAGTCCGCCACCTCCGCCGCCCAGATCGCCGCCCTCGAGCACGAGATCGCCTTCTCCGAACAAACCATCTCCAAACTCGAAGACGAAGAGCTAGCCTCCATGGAGCGTACCGAGCAGTACGAAATTGCCCGCGACACCGCTACCTCCACCCTCGAAACCACCACTTCCGCCCTCGCCGCCGAGCGCAGCCGGGCCGCCGACATCTCCACCCACCACACCGCCGCCGTCGCTTCCATCGAAGCCGAGCGAGCCGCCACCCGCGCCCTCATCGACGAATCCCGCCTCTCCGTCTACGACCTCCTCCTCGGCAACGCCACCGCCCGCGAGGTTATTCTCCCCACGGACGTCCCGAAACTCTCCCTCATCCCCGGAACCCGCAACATGATCGGAGCGAACCTCGAACTCGTCTCCGTCGAACGCCGCGAATCCCGCCTCCGCGAGGCACTCGAGCCCGTCCGCACCGAATACCCCTTCATCCTCCTCGATTGCCCCCCCGCCCTCGACCTCCTCACCCTCAACTCCCTCGTCGCCGCCGACACCCTCCTCGTCCCCATGCAGGCCGAGTACTTCGCCCTCGAGGGCATCTCCGAACTCATGGCCACCCTCGACAGCGTCGCCGCCAGCTTCAACCCCGGCCTCTCCCTCGAAGGCGTCCTCCTCACCATGTTCGACGACCGCACCAATCTCTCCCAGCAGGTCCGCGACAACCTCGTCGGCTTCTTCAACGAGCGCATCTTTAAGACCACCATCCCCCGCAATATCCGGCTCGCCGAAGCCCCTAGCCACGGCAAACCCGTTGCGCTCTATGACCCTCGCTCCAGGGGAGCCGAGGCCTATCGCGCCCTCGCCCTCGAACTCCTCGAACGCAACGGCATGAAACCCGCCAGAAAGCCCGGCCCAGCCCCCACCTTCCCCGTACTCGAAAGCATGGGCGAATCCAAAGGGATCTGGCCCTTCAAAAGCAAGAAATAGCCTTTATTCTCTTGCTTTTAGCTAAGAACTAGGCCTTTCGCTAAGAACTAGACAAGGAACCAAGAATGCCAATACCTCCCCATTCCGACACTAAGCCCAAGCCCCGCGCTCTCGGCAAGGGCCTTGAATCCCTCCTGCCCTCCCGGCCCGCCGCCCCCGCGCCGGTCAGCATCTCGGCCACGGCAGAATCCACGGGCAAACCGCTCGAAATTGCCCTCGAACTCATCGACCGCAACCCCTTTCAAACCCGCACCAACTTTGACGAAGTCAAACTCAACGAACTCGCCATCTCCATCACCGCCTCCGGAGTCGTCCAGCCCATCGTCGTACGCCACGGCCACACTTTCCAGCAGGACGGCCGCTACACCCTCATCACCGGCGAACGCCGCCTCCTGGCCAGCAAAAAAGCCGGCAAGGAGACCATTCCCGCCATCATCCGCGAGGTCTCCAACCTGCAGGCGATGGAGATGACCATCGTCGAAAACCTGCAGCGCGCCGACCTCAACCCGATGGAGCAGGCCCACGCCTATGTGCGCCTCAGCCGCGACTTCCACATGACCCAGGAGCAGATGGCCGAGCGCACCGGCAAAGACCGCGCCAGCGTATCTAACTTCCTTCGTTTGTTGAAGTTACCAGAGTCCGTCCAGCGCCACGTAGAGCTTGGCGAGCTCAGCTTCGGCCACGCCCGCGCCCTCCTCGCGCTCGAAAACCCCGAGGCCATCACCGCCGCCGCGCAAAAGGTTCTCGCGCTCCACCTCTCCGTCCGCGCCACCGAAAACTACGTCCAGGGCCTCCTCAACCCCGAATCCCGAGCCAAAGAATCCAAAGCCGTCCTCCCCGTCGACCCCAACGTCCGCGAAGCACAGGACAACCTGCGCCGCACCCTCGGCCTCAAGGTCACCATCGAGGACAAGAAGGGCAAGGGCAAAGTCATCATCGAGTACTCCGGCGTCGAGGACTTCGACGCCATCCTTTCGGCCCTAGCTAAGTAGCACATTCCAAACAGCCACCGAGGTCACATCATGAAGCACGTCCCCATCCTCGCCGTCCTCCTCCTCGCCGCCACCGCTATCGCCCAACCAACCTACAAGCCCGCTGCCTCGCGCACGCTGCTCCGCGCCGGCCACGTCCTCGACGTCCACACCGGCAAGGAAACCCCCGCCGAGACCATCATCGTCGAAGGCGACCGCATCACCGCCATCGCGCCCACCGCCACCACCCCCGCGAATCCCGGCGACCGCGTCGTCGACCTCACCGCCTACACCCTGCTTCCCGGCCTCATCGACGTGCACACGCACCTCACCATGGCCACCAACTTCGATCCCTACTTCGAGCTCTCCATGACTCCTGCGAAAGAGGCCATCCTCGGTGTCGAGAACGCCAAAACCACGCTCGAAGCAGGCTTCACCACCGTCCGCAACGTGGGCGCCAACGGCTTCACTGACGTTGCCCTGCGCGACGAGATCAACGCCGGCCACATCCCCGGCCCACACATGCAGGTCTCCGGCCCGGCGCTCGGCATCACCGGCGGTCACATGGACGAGAACCTCCTCCCCGAGCCGTACCACGTCGTCGGAGAAGGCGTAGCCGACGGCATTCCCGCCGTGCAGCACATGGTTCGCCAAAACATTAAGTACGGCGCTGACCTGATCAAAATCGGCGCTTCCGGCGGTGTTCTCTCCAAGGGCGACGACCCGCAGGCCAGCCAATACACGCTCGAAGAGATGCAGGCCATCGTAGCCGATGCGCACCGCCTCGGCCGCAAGGTCGCCGCCCACGCCCATGGCGCTCAGGCCATCCTCTGGGCCTCCGAAGCCGGCGTCGACTCCATCGAGCACGGCAGCTATCTAGACGACGCAGGAATCGCCATGATGAAGAAGCACGGCACCTACCTCGTCCCCACCGCCTACCTCGTCGACTGGGTGAAAGAGTACGGCCATCTCCCCGCTCTCTACCAGCAGAAGATGACCGACGTCGGCAGCGCGATGAAGGCCAACCATAAACACGCGATCGCTGCCGGCGTGAAGGTCGCGCTGGGCACCGACGCCGCCGTCTACCCTCACGGCCTCAATGCGCATGAGCTAGACGTCTACGTGAACCAGTACGGCATGACGCCGCTCGCCGCCATCCAGACCGGAACCCTCAACGCCGCCGACCTCATGGGCTGGACCGACAAGGTCGGCTCGCTCGACGCGGGCAAGTGGGCGGACATCATCGCCGTCCAGGGTGATCCCCTCGCCGACGTGCGCATCCTCGAACACGTTCCCTTCGTCATGAAGTCCGGCGTCATCTACAAGGACGAAGCCCAACCCGCAGCCGTCGACAAGCTCGTCGCCTCAGCTCCATCCCACGAACCCGCCCTCTCGGAGAACAGCTTCTAATGCAGGCCTCACGCTTCGAATACAGATTCCGCTTCGCGATCCATGCGCTCATCTACATCCTGGGCTTCACAGCACCGTGGCTCTTCATCCCCGCCCTAGCCGACGTTCCCGGCTTCAGCACACAATCCACCTGGCTCATCGTTTCGTCGATGCTTTCGCGCCAGGGCTGGCTCACCTTCAGTGCTGCGACGGTCGTGCTGCTCGTGATCGCCCTCGCCTTCACAGCGCTCGGTGCCTTCCTGCGCATCTGGGGTTCCGCATACGTCGGCTCCAACGTCGTCAAATCGCCCGCAATGCACGGAGCGGCCATGCTCGCCGACGGCCCGTATCGCCGCACGCGCAATCCGCTCTATCTCGGAACGCTGCTCCACACCTTTGGCATCGTCCTCCTCATGCCTCCCAGCGGAGCTCTCTTCACCATCATTCTGATCTGGATCTTCCAGGTGCGCCTCGCCTTAGCGGAAGAGCCCTTCCTGGCCGCGCGCTTTGGCCAGCCCTATCTCGACTACAAAGCAGCCGTTCCGCGCTTCCTGCCGGCACTCACGCCACAGGTTCCCGCCGCTGGTGCGCAACCACACTGGCTCCAGTCTCTGCTCGGCGAGCTCTACTTCCCCGCAGCCTTCCTTGTCCTCGCCGTCTTCGGATGGAGCTTCAACGCACAACCCATTCGTCAGGGTCTGCTCATCTCGGTTGGCGTCTGGCTGATCGTGCGCGCGCTGCTGCCCAACACATCGCAGGACACCCCCAACCCCGCGTAATCGCAACCCACCGCCACAACGTCAGGGCCGGAGCCTCGACGCACATCGCGTCGACTCTCCGGCTCTTCTCACTGGACTCCTGAAGGGCCCGAACTACTTCTTTGGCGGAGCGATTGTGTCCTTCGCGACCTTGGCCACGCGGAACTTGACGACAGTCTTGGCCTTGATCTTGATGGCCTCGCCGGTCTGGGGGTTGCGGCCGATGCGCGCCTTGCGCTCTGCCTTCACCAGCTTGCCGATGCCGGGGATCGTGAACTCACCAGTCTTCTTGGTTTCCTTCACTGCGGTCTCCGCCAGCGTCTCGAGGAACGCAGCGGTCTGCTTGTTGGTGAGTTCGAGCTTCTCCGCGAGTAGGCGAACCAGCTGTGTCTTTGTAATTCCCTTTGCCATGTTGTATCTCCTTTGTTCGATAAATAAATTGGTAAAGCGGATGAAGCATGGATCTCAGCCCATCTCCGCATCCTGCCCCTGACGACACACCTCATGCGTCTTCCTGCAACCTGCCAGAAGCTTCATGAAGCGACAATCGCCAGTGTTCACGCGGGTGCAGAGTACCGCGCCGATGTCCACCTTCAACCTTCCAGAGCCCTTTGTCAACGTCAAATCAGCCATTTCCACAGATATTTACAGGTTTCTTGAGGATATGTTCCCTTTTAGGCCCGGTTTCACCGGATTTTTTCGTCGTCAAGTCAAAATAACGGCTTCCGTCCCAATGTGGAACGATTCTTCTCCATCCCCTCGCTACCCTTCAGAATCGCTCCATTCAGCGCATCGACCACCGGCGCCGCCAACTTGAACCGGCGAACAATTTCTCGTGCCAATGCGGGCTCCAACGCAATCTCAGCCGGCAGCTCCGCGTGCACTCCCCAGTTTTTTGCTCGCACCAACTCATCCGCCGGATCATCCGCGGCGAAGCCCTTGGGCATCCGCGTCAATCCCTGCGCGTCAATCCCCTCAAACCCCGCACCCTTCGCCTTCATCACCTTCTTCACCATCACGCGATAGCCTGCATGGTTCTCGCTCATCCATCGACGAATCGTCAGCAACTGTTCGCGCTCCGGCATATACACGCCCGCCGCCACCATCACCCCCTGCGGACTCACCTGCAAATAATATCCACCACCCGACGTCTTCTCCATCCCGCGCCGCGCCCACCACGCCGACAGATGCGTCTTGTACGGCTGCTTATTTTTGCTGAACCGAATGTCGCGATAGATGCGCATCATAATCTTGTGCGGAGGCCGCACATGCTCCGGCGCAAAACTCTCCATCGCCAAGTTGATCTCCTCCACCAGCGCCAGCATGGGAGCCTTCAACGAGCGCTCATACACAGCGCGCCGCGCCTCAAACCAAACGCGGTCATTGTTGCGCGCCAGTCCGCGCAGAAACTTCATCGCCTCAGGGGTAAAGTGTGTCGCCATCGCTCCTCGATGCTATCCAACATCCATCCTCACCACAATGCACAACGGCGAAGCCCGAAGTCTTCGCCGCCGCTTTATTCACCGCACCAAATCAATACCGCACCAAAACTTTACTGCACCGCGTTCGGATAAATCCCCTTCAGCGACTCAGACAGCTTCTGAGCCCGCTTAGGATGCGGGACGCGCTGGCTCTACTGCTTCCGCGACTTCCGTGCCATCCGCCGCGCCCACTGCACGCCCAGAAATCCCAGCGCCAGCGCCATCACCACCACGCCCGCCGGAAACCCCACCACGCGGTACGCCAGCGCAAAGTCAGGGTGCGATCCGGTCGCCATCATGTAGACCAGCATCCCCACAATCGCGAGGAACGTCGTACCAAAGAACGCCGCCATTCCCGTGGCAACGCCCATCAGCAGCGACTGGAACCAGCCCAGGTCGCCCAGCGGTATCCCAAACAACTCACCCTCACGCCGCGCCCGTTCAACATCGTTTGCTGTAGCCATACTCATTTAGAATAAGGCAATGGCAGAGAATCTGCAGACCGGCCTGCCTCAACCCGCCTCGTATCTTGTGCGTGCCATCGAAGTGGCGCACGATACCGCGGTCCGGCAGTCCCCCAATGGCGTTCGCTTCGCCACCTACGGCGAGACCGGCGTCGCCGACCTCGATCTCGACCGCATGCTCGAGGCCGTCCCCACCCCCATCACCGCCGCCCTCAACGCCAACACCTACTACTTCGTCCCACTCGCTCTGCACGAGGCCACCGAAAACGGTGACGCCAGCCTCGACGCCACTGCCGACCCCAAGCCCGAAATACCCGAGCCCGCCATGGTCGCCAGCGCCTACACCGACGAGTTCTCCCACTCCGCCATCTGTCACCGTAACGTCGAGCTCGGCCACGGCAAGCGAGGCGTCTTCATCTCCACCCGCCTCATGGGCGACCGCTTCGCCCTCAGCTTCGAGTTCTTCATCAACGTCGCACACGCCTTCGTCGATCAGGCCGGCGTCCCCGAAACCTTCTCCGGCCTCGTCTGGAAGCAGGCCCTCGCCAACGTTCGCGGCGAGACCAGCGTCGATGCATGGGAGTCCCGCAACCTCGCCTTCGGACGTCCCGCCAACGCCCAACCTGAGCCCCTGCAGCCCTCCTCGCGCCGCAATCGCAGCGCCCTGGCGAGTCTCTCCGCCCGGCAACGCTCCTTCTCGAACGCGTCCTCCCCCATCGCGCAACTCAACGCCTCCATCCAGCAAGGCTCCGAAGCGCAACCCGCCATCGACGAGAAAGAGCGCAACCAGTATCTCGAGGCCGCCTTCTCCGACGCGGTTGCGATCTATCTACTCTCCCTGGCTCTCGACTTCGACTACAGCGAACTCCGCGAGCGCGAGTACCCGCTCCTCGCCCCCACCGCCCTGGCCGCGCGCCTCCGCCTCATAGCCGACCTCTTCCCACCCAACCCCACCTACGAATTCGCCGTCCGCTACCGCCGCCGCGCCTAGCTCGCTGTTAAGTGTGCCCATCTTACTTTCAGGATTGTCATCCTGAGCGCAGCGAAGGATCTGCTTTCAGCTCGTTGCGCCACGAACCAGTCCGGGGAACAGATCCTCCCACGTTGGATTCTCCTCTGTAATCAGAGCAATCTTCTTTTCGCGCAACCAGCCCTTGATCTCTTTCTCGCGTGCAATCGCATTCCCTACATGCTGAAATCGCTCGAAGTAAACGAGACGGTGAATGTTGTACTTCTTCGTGAAGCCTTCAAATTCACCATTGCGGTGCTGCTCCACCCGGAATAGCAACTTGTTGGTCACGCCTACGTAGAGGGTCCGTGGCTTGTTGGACAGGATATAGACGTAGTAGTGGTGTTCGCGAGGCATGATCGCCAGCATAAACGAGAAGCAGATCCTTCACTGCGCTCAGGATGACAACTCCAAAGGGAACGGTGGCAGAGAGCTACCTGCAGGGATGCCTTTTTACCGCACCGCCGACATCGCCGCTCGAAACAGCCGCTCGAAATCCCCACTCACCGCAGCATCCTTCGCCGCGCTCTCCACGGCCTTCTGCGCAATCGGTCGCGGATACCCCAAATTCACGAGCGCACTCAACACATCCTCCGCGGTCACGCCCAGCGACGGTGTCGCCGAAACCCCACCAGCCACAAACCCGGCCAGATCATCCAGCTTGTCCTTCAGCTCCAGCACCACGCGCTCAGCCGTCTTCTTGCCAATGCCCGGAATCCTCGTCAGCGTTGCATGATCGCCGCCGCGGATCGCACCCACCAAGCGCTCCGCCGAAATCCCGCTCAGCACCGTAATCGCCAGCTTCGGCCCAATGCCAGAGATCGTCAGCAGCTTCTCAAACAGCCGCTTCTCCGTCATCTCCGCAAACCCAAACAGCTGAAACGCATCCTCGCGCACATGCGTATGCACATGCAGCCGCGCCTCTGCGCCCACGTTGCCAATCTCGGTATACGTCGTCACCGAAATCGCCAGCTCATACCCAACGCCGCCGCAGTCAACCACCACAGCGTTAGGCGACTTACTCAGAATTTGTCCACGAAGATGTGCGATCACAGCGCGATTCTACCTTGCCAACCGCAGCGAAATCCGGGTGCCCCCTTCATGCGTCGGCTTTATCGCGCATGGGTGGGGCCGCCACAACCTTCTCAGTCTTGGTGTTCCGCCACATACGTCTCATAAATCACCGCACGAACTCTCTCGGTCAGCGCCTCCGCATCGCGCGTCGTCATCCCCACCGTCGGGATCGGCTCGCCCACAATCAGCTTCAGTGGCCTTGGCCGCAGCGCATACACATGGATCGGCAGCAGCTCGTACGTCCCTACCAGCGTCAGCGGCACCACCGGCACCTGCGCCTTGATGGCCATCCACGCGGCACCCGCGGCCATCACCTGCAGCTCGCCATTGAACGCCCGTCCACCCTCCGGAAAGATCACCATCGGCATCCCAGACTCCAGCGTCTTCGCTCCACGCCCCAGGCTCACCACCCCCGTGCGCGACGAGCTCTGATCGATCGGCACCTGCCCCGACCGCTGCAGATACCACCCAATAAACGGCAACTTCCACAACGCCACCTTCGCCAGAATCCGAAACTGAAACGGCAGCTTCGCATACAGCACCGGCGTGTCGTAGTAGCTCAGATGATTACTCGCATACACCGCCGCTCCCTGCACCAGCCTCTCCCCATGCTCCAGCTTCACCGGCGAAAGCGCCACCCGCAGCAGCACCCGTGCCCACACCCGCGCCAGCGCATGCTGTTGCCTGCCATTCTCATCCCACACGCCGCACGCCAGCGAGATCGTCCCAAACAACACCGTCGCCAGCCCCACCAGCGGCGCAAAGAAGAGGTAGTTCACCCAGCGCATAGCCAGCGACACAGTCGGCCTCGGCAGTTCCGGCGGCGCGTTGAGCGGCGCCTCTGGCTGCGCAATCGTCTCTTCCGTCTTCAGGGTCTCATTCGTTGCCGGCATCTTCCCCTATGCTATCGCGCTTCGCCCAGCGCCAGCTCCCTCAACTCGCCCACCAGATATACCGACCCCGTCGCCACGATCACTCCATCCCTCGGCGTCACCGCCTTCGCCTCCGCCAGCGCCCCCGGCAGATGCGGAGCAGCATGCGCCGGCACATCCAGCCGATGCGCCGCCGCCAGCAACTCCTCCACCGTCGCCGCTCGCGGATTCTGGATCGGCGCGAGGATCACATGGTCCCGCACCCGCGCCGGATCGCCTGAAGTCGAATCGAACAGCGGCAGCAACACCTGCGCCATCTCATCGATCGGCTTATCCGCCATGCAACTGAAGATCAGCGTCCGCGGCATCTCCTCCGGCAGCTGCGCCAGCGCCGCCCGCAGCGTCCACGCGCCCGCCGGATTATGCGCCACATCCAGCAGCAGCGGCGCATGGCCCGCCCGCGAAGCAATCCATTCCAGCCGTCCCGGCCACACCGTCGCCTTCACCCCCTGCTCAATCGCCGCATTACTGATCGCGAAACTTCGCCCGTTGTGAAGATGATTCGTCCGCAACTCAATCGCCGCAGCAATCGCCAGCGCCAGATTCCGCTGCTGATGCTGCCCCGCCAACGGCGAGTCCACCCGCAGCACCTCACCACCGATACTCAACTCATACCGATTCCGAGCCAGCGGCGATCCTATCCCTGAGCCCTGAGCCCTGGGCCCTGAGCCCTCTCTCTCTCCCGGCAGACACCGCGCCGCATCCACGCCCCGCACGCCCAGCCGCATCGCAGCCTCGCCAATCGCGGCATTGGCCTCGGGATGCTGCGACAGCGTCACCAGAACGCCATCCTGCCGCAGAATCCCCGCCTTCTCGCCCGCAATCTCACGCAGCGTGTGCCCCAGAAACTCCGTGTGATCCATCCCGATATCCGTAATCACGCTCACCAGCGGCTCCACCGAGTTGGTCGCATCCAGCCGCCCACCCAACCCCACTTCCAGCACCGCCAGCTCCACACCCTGCTCCGCAAACCAAACGAACCCAATCGCCGTCAGCAACTCAAAGTAGCTCGGATAATGCGGCAGCTCTCCGCCCGCAACCAGCCGCTTGGCCGCCTCATCCACGATCCCCAGCACGCGCCCAAAATCCTCATCCGGAATCTCTTCCAGCCCGCGCGAGCCAGCCTCTTGCAGCCCAGCCTCTTGCGGGCCCGAAACCCGCACCCGCTCATTCACCCTCACCAAATGCGGCGACGTATACAGCCCCGTCCTCAACCCCGCAGCCTGCGCAATCGCCGCCAGCGTCGCCGCCGTCGACCCCTTGCCATTGGTACCCGCAATCAGCACCGACGCAAACTTCTTCTGCGGCTCACCCAGCGCCTTCAGCAGCGCGCGAATATGTTCCAGCGAAAACTTTCGCGGCGCACTCCCACTCGCACTCCCGCCACCAGCGCGACCCACGCGCAACTCCGGCCCCAAAGCCGCCAAACGATCCAATGCCTCTTCGTACGTCATCACATCCATCAGTCTCGCACTTCCGCCCCAACCGATGCAGCCACACACATCCTGCCGCCCTTCCCGCGCAACATCAACCCATCCGTTCGTCCCGCAAAATATCGTGCCGTC
>DHWW01000034.1:10717-11535 GCA_002413385.1 Granulicella sp. UBA5172 | reverse complement strand
CACGAACTCGCCCGGGTGCAGCACAAACGGTGAGTCGTCCTCCACCTCGACGAGCTCGGTCAGATCCTCCTGCTCCTCGCGCACGTCGATGAACGGGTAGCGGTTGTTGTGGAAGACCCGGAACAACCGGTCGACGCGCACGTCGACGCTCGAGGGCTGCAGGAGCGCCTCGTCATACGGGTCGATCTCGATCCTGCCCTCGACCAGGGCGCGGGCGATCGACGCGTCGGAGAGGACCACAAGGCGATTCTAGAGGCTTGATGTGGATTAGACGTGCGTGCGGGGAGGCCTCCAGGCCCCCGACGCTCACGGATCGCGGCGCGAGCATCTACGATCCGGTCCCCCCAAATGGCGACCGCAACCAACATCGAGGTCACCGAGCTCCGCCGGCAGCAGCGAGAGGCCCGCCGACGGCAGGTCCGGCGCCGGCGCCTGGCCGCGCTCGGCGTGCTCGTCGCTCCTCGGAGCGGCCGCGATCTTCGGCCTCAGCCAGCTGCTCGTCGGAACGGGCTCTGCCTCGGTGACGCTCACCCCGGTCAGCTCGGCGGCCCCGGTGAGCCCGTTCCGCTCGCCCGCTCCAGAGGAGATCCGCGGCATCCACCTGACCGGCCCGCTGATGACCCTCACCGGGAAGCTCGACTCGTACATCGCCCTGAAGAAGGACGGCCTGAACACGATCGAGCTCGACCTGAAGGACGAGACCGGCAACGTGACGTTCACGAGGAACGCGCCGTCCATCGCCGTGAAAGACGGCGCGGCGCTGCGCTACTTCGACACGCGCGAGGTCGTCGCGAAGGTCCACAAAGCCGGCGTGGTGA
>DHWW01000034.1:9935-10670 GCA_002413385.1 Granulicella sp. UBA5172 | reverse complement strand
GTCTGGCGCTACAACGTCGACCTGGCCGCCGCCGCCGTGCAGGCCGGGTTCGACGAGATCCAGTTCGACTACGTCCGCTTCCCGAGCGACGGGGACCTTTCGCTCATCCGCTACCCGGGCAGGCACGCCCAGCCGATGAACGAGACGGTCGCCGCCTACCTCCGCTACGCAGTCAGCCGGCTGCACCCGCTCGGCGTGCGCGTCTCCGCGGACGTCTTCGGGCTCTCGGCGACGCACGACCTCGGCATCGGGCAGCACCCCGGCCAGGTCGGCGAGGTGGTCGACGCGATCTACCCGATGGTGTACCCGTCGCACTACACCTCGGGCGAGTACAACCTGCCCGACCCGAACGCCGTGCCGGGGACGACGGTCGCGCACTCGCTCACCGACTTTCAGACACAGCTCAGCGGCGGACGCGCGGTGATCATCCCGTGGCTCCAGGACTTCTCGCTCGGGCGCACGTATTCGCCGGCCGACGTCGCCGCCCAGGTCGCGGCGGCGCGCGCGCACCACACCGCCGGCTTCATGCTCTGGAACGCGGGCGGGGTCTACACCCCCGAAGCGCTCCGTGGCGGCGCGCCGCCGCCGCTGCCGTCGCTCCCGGCGCCGCAGCTGTAGCGCTGTATCGGCCCTATGCGTCTATGCGTCCCGCTATCGTGGGAGGCATGGCCACGACGCGCGCAATCCATCTGGGCACCGAGGTGCCCGGCCCCCGCTCCCGCCAGATCGTCGAGG
>DHWW01000034.1:0-9919 GCA_002413385.1 Granulicella sp. UBA5172 | reverse complement strand
CCGAGGCGGTCGAGAACGCCGTCAAGTTCGCACGCGCCTACACGAGGCGCCCCGCGGTGATCGGCTTCGAGGGCGGCTTTCACGGACGCACGCTGCTGTCGCTCTCACTCACCTCGAAGACGCACCCGTACAAGGCAGGCCTCGGCCCGTTCGCGCCCGAGGTCTACCGCGTTCCGTTCCCGAACGAGTACCGCGGCATCACGAGCGACGAGGCGCTCGCCGCCCTCGAGCGGGCCTTTCTCACCCAGGTTGCGGCGGACGACGTCGCCGCGATCGTGCTCGAGCCCGTGCAGGGCGAGGGCGGGTTCATCGTCGCGCCGCAGGAGTTCGTCGCGGGCGTGCGCGCGATCTGCGACCGGCACGAGATCGTGCTCGTCGTCGACGAGGTGCAGACCGGGTTCGGCCGCACGGGCCGCATGTTCGCGATCGAGCACTACGGTGTCGAGCCCGATCTGATGACGGTCGCCAAGTCGATCGCCGCCGGCCTGCCGCTCTCGGGCGTCCTCGGCAAGGCGGAGATCATGGACGCGCCCAGCGACTCGGCCGTCGGGGGGACCTACGTCGGCAATCCCGGTCGCCCAGGCCGCCGCGCTCGCCGTCCTCGACGTGTTCGAGGAGGAGGGCCTCGTCGAGCGCGCCGAGCGCATCGGCGAGACCATTCGGGGCAGGATGCTGGCATGGCAGGAGCTCCATCCGCAGATCGGCGACGTCCGCGGCCTCGGGGCGATGCTCGCGATCGAGTACGTCCGGGACCCCGCGACGAAGGAACCGGCTCCCGCGCTCGCGTCCAGGGTGGCCGAGGAGGCCGCCCAGCGGGGCCTGCTGCTCCTGAAGGCGGGCACCTACTCGAACTGCAACCGCGTCCTCTGCCCGCTCGTGATCACGGATCCCGAGCTGGACGAGGCCCTGGACGCCTGGGAAGACGCACTCGACGCGGTCCTCGCGTAGCCGCGAGGGGCTGTCCCGCGTTCTACCCCTGTGGCGACCCGCTCTCCCGACCGCTGCCTCTGCGCGGGCGCGCGGCCCGATGATCGGTGATCTGATCGCCGAGCGCTACGAGCTCCTCGAGCTCGTGGGCACGGGAGGCATGTCGAGCGTCTACAAGGCGCACGACCAGCTCCTCGAGCGGAATGTCGCGCTCAAGGTGCTCCATCCGCACTACGGCGGCGACGAGGAGTACGTCGAGCGCTTCCGGCGTGAGGCGCGGGCCGTCGCGCAGCTCTCACACCCGAACATCGTCACGGTGATCGACCGCGGCGAGCACGACGATCGCCAGTTCATCGTCTTCGAGTTCATCGACGGAGAGAACCTCAAGGAGCTCGTCAACCGCACCGGCCCGCTGCCGGCGCGTCGGGCAGTCGAGCTCGCGATCGCGATCGCGGAGGCGCTGGCGTTCGCCCACGCGCACGGGCTCGTGCACCGCGATGTGAAACCGCAGAACGTGCTGCTGAACTGGGTGGAGTTTGATGGAGCGATCGGCGGTGATGGAGGGGATGGATCTGCGAGCGTGGTACTGGCGCCGATCTGGGAGAAGGGTACGGATTCCGATAAGCTGAGCCGTTGGCTGACGGGGGTGCGAGCAAGACGTGAGGCGGCCGAGCGCAAACGGGTGTTCTATGTTGCGACGACGCGAGCGCGTGAAGAACTGCATCTCTTCGGTGCGATTGCGCTCACGGTGAAGGGAGAGCTTGCACGACCGCGATACGATAGTCTGCTCGGGGCTTGCTGGCCGGCGGCGCATGTGCATTTTGAAGCGGCGACTGCTCGCTCTTCGGCGGAGGAGGAACAATTCATTGGTTCGCTGAGCGAGGACGAAGCTGGGGACGAAACCGGGGACGAAGAGTTAGCTCTGGCGGCTTCAGGCGAAGGCGAGAGCACTTCGGGGGCGATGCCCGCAATGATTCAACGGCTGCCCCTGAGCTACATTCCGAAGGAGCGGTTCAGGAGTGCTGCGGATCACCGATTGGAGTATCCCGTCGCGTCGGCGCTGCGTCAGACTGCGGTGTTTGAGCGGCCGGAAGGATCCTTTGCAGTGCGAGCGTTCGGAAATGTGGTGCATCGTTATCTTCAGATGCTGGTGGTACGCTTGGAGAGGGGTGGGACGTGTGAGGATTTGATCTCGGAACTGCCAACGTGGGAGCCGCGACTGATTGCGAGCCTGCGGGGAGAGGGGCTTCCTCCGGCGCTGGTAGCACGAGAGGCGATCCGTGCGGGTCGCGCACTTTCGTTGGCGCTGGGCGATCCGGTTGGGCGGTGGATACTGTCGCCACGAGAGGCGGCTGCAAGTGAACGCGCGCTCACGATGGGGTCTCCGGATGCTCGCAGCCTGCGTGTCGACCGCACCTTTCTTGCCGGAGATGAGCCGATGTCGCTGGGCAATGGGTGCATCTGGATCGTCGATTTCAAGACGACCGAGCGGGGTTCTCGCTCGGTCGCGGAGTTTGAGGCGGCGGAGGTGGCCAAGTACCGGGCGCAGCTTGAAGCGTATGCAACGCTGCGACGGGCAATGCCGGATGGACATCTGCCCATCCGGCTGGGGCTCTTCTATCCACTGGTGCCGCGTTTCATCCACTGGTTGAGCGACGCGTCTGGGGCAGCTACGCTGTCCTAAGAGGGCACTTTTTCAAGCAGCTGAACCAAGGTGGCAGCGCAGCGTTCGCACTGCTCGCGGCTGACATCAAAGTGGGTGACGAGCCGAATCGCGTGCGGACCAATGGCGCTGGACAGGATGCCCTCGCTCTTCAGGCTCGCAACAACCCTGGGCGCGTCGCCGCCGTCTTTGAGGGTGAACAGAACGATGTTGGTTTGAACCGACGGCAGATCAAGCTCCACACTGTCGCAGGTTGCAACGGCCTCTGCGAGGAGCCGCGCGTTGGCGTGATCTTCGTGAAGACGCGATGGACCCTCTTCAAGCGCAATCAATCCGGCAGCGGCGAGAATGCCCGCCTGACGCATGCCGCCGCCGAGCGCTTTACGGAAGCCACGGGCGCGGTCGATCGCATCGCGGGAGCCAACGAGGATCGAACCGACGGGCGCGCCAAGACCCTTCGACAGGCAAAAGTTTACGGTGTCAAAGCCGCTCGTGAGTTCTGCAACGCTGATGCCGAGCGCCGTTGCGGCGTTGAAGACGCGCGCCCCATCGAGATGTGTGGGCAGGCCGGCTTGAGCGGCGCCTTGCCAGATTTCTTCGTAGACCGGCAGGGGCGTGACCGTGCCGCCGGCCATGTTGTGCGAGTTCTCGAGGCAGATGAGGCCGGTGGATGCGCGGTAGTAGAGCTTTGGCGCGATGGCGCGGCTGATCTGCTGCCAGGTGAGGATGCCGCGTTCGCCGGGAATCGTCCGCGGGGAGCAGCCCGAGAAGGCCGACATCATCGCCATCTCCCAATCGAGGACGTGCGAACGCGCCTCGCAGATGACTTCCTGGCCGTGATCGGTGTGAAGGCGAATGGCGATCTGGTTGCCCATCGTTCCGGTAGGAACGTAGATGGAGGCTTCGCGGCCGAAGATCTCTGCAGCACGTGCTTCGAGGCGGTTGATGGTTGGATCTTCGCCGTAGACGTCATCGCCTACTTCAGCAGAAGCCATGGCTGCACGCATCGCGGGAGTGGGACGCGTGACGGTGTCACTGCGCAGATCGATGATGCTTGAACTCGTTGCCAACTCTTTATCCTCCAGCGACGCTTACGCCGCAATGCCCATCAATAGATTTGTGAATACATCGTTCGAGACTAGACGCCCATGTAGTGTAAGTTGCCAGCGGCCCTCGTTGTCGAGCATGAGGCCATCGCGGATGAGCTCTTTCACCGCCACTTCGACAGGAGCAAGAAACTCGTTCGAGAAGTTTCGTCGCAGCTCCGATATCGATAGGCCTTCGTTGAGGCGCAGACCGAGAAAGAGAGTTTCTTCGAAGGCTTCGCGACCGGAGACATTGAGGGGAGTTAGAGGGCTGGCAGCGATGGCGTAGTGCGAGAGTTCATCGGGATTGGCGAAGCGCACGGCTCCATTTTCACGCAGCAACATGGAGTGTGCGTCGAGACCGAAGCCGATGTACGGCGCACGCAGCCAGTATTTGCGGTTGTGTCGTGACTGATGTTGCATGGCGGCGAAGTTTGAGATTTCGTATTGTGGAAAGCCATGCTGTGGGAGCCAGGCGCAGGCCGCCTCATAGGATTCTGCTGAAGATTCGTCGGCGGGAACTTCTTTGGCGTGGAAGCGCGGACCGCCGGCGATGACCTCGCGGCCAAGGCGCGAATCTTCGTCAATTTCGAGCATGTAGACGCTGAGGTGGGTGAGGCCGATGCTGGTTGCGACGTCGAGCGAGTGCTGCCAGGTGACGGCGGTTTGATACGGAAGGCCGGCGATGAGGTCTGCGCACACTTCAGGGACTCCCGCCGATTGGAGGCGAACGATCTCGCGGATGCAGTCGCGCTCGGTGTGGGAGCGCCCGACGGCAGCGCTTTCGCGATCGACGAAGGACTGGACGCCGAGGCTGATGCGATTGACACCGAGGCGCTGGGCTTGGTCGAGTACGAGGTCGGCGATCTGCCCGGGCGCGGCCTCGAGGGTGATTTCGGCGTCGGGGGTGAGGTCGAAATTCTTATGAAGCGCGGCGAAGATGCGGCGAAGTTGGGCGGGTTCGAGGAGGCTGGGGGTTCCTCCGCCGAAGTAGAGGGTGTCGACGGTGCGGGGGAGATGGGCGCTGAGGCTCGCGGCAGAGGCGGCGGCGGCATCGATTTCGGCGCAGAGGCTGGTCACGTAGCTTTCGATGGCTGCGGGGGAAGAGACTCCCGAGGCGAAGTTGCAGAAGCTGCATTTGGCTCGGCAAAACGGCACGGAGACGTAGACGCCCAGCGTCGAATCCTGCGACGACGTTCTCAATGAATGCAAAGCCATCAAGTAATTGTTTCATGGGGCGACTGTGTTGATGGACGAACCTGCTTCTGGAGGCTTAAAGCCTCTAAAATAGGGAGATGGCCGACGAGCAACCGAAGACCGCGGCAGCACCCCGAAAGACCACGCCGGAAGATTCCAAGCGGGCGGGCGGGGACGATGACGTTGTAGGCAAGGCCTACGATGGCCGGCTGATGCGGCGGCTGTTTCGCTATCTGACTCCTTATAAGCTGCAGGTGTCCATCTCCGCGGTGGCGATTGTGCTGAAGGCGGGGAGCGATGTTCTTGGGCCGTATTTCGTCAAAGTCGCGGTGGATACTTATTTTGCTCCCACGCACGAAAAGCATTCCTGGCTAGCCACAAAGCTGAGCCCCGATCCGGTTCGGGGCGTTACAGAAATTGCTTTGATGTATCTTTCTTCGCTGGGTCTGATCTTTGGGCTGGAGTTCGTGCAGACGTACATGATGCAGTGGACCGGGCAGAAGATCATGTTCGATCTACGGAGCCAGATCTTCCGGCACATTCAGCAGATGCATGTGGGGTTCTTCGATCGGAATCCGGTAGGGCGCCTGGTGACGCGGCTGACTTCGGATGTGGATGCACTGAACGACATGTTTACGTCGGGAGTGCTGGCGATCTTTGAAGACGTCTTTGTGCTGAGCTTCATTGTCGCGATCATGGTGAAGATGAGCTGGCTGCTGGCGCTGCTGACGCTCTCGGTGATTCCGGGGATTCTGTATGCGACGCATCTGTTCCGGCGGCATGTGCGCGATAGTTACAGACGGCAGAGAGCTGCGACGGCGAAGATCAATGCGTTCACGCAGGAGTATGTCTCGGGCATGAGCGTGGTGCAACTGTTCAACCGGGAGAAGCGGGCATTCAACGAATTCTCTGCGGTGAACGACGAAAACAAGCAGGCCTGGACCGACGCAATTTTCGCCTATGCTCTGTACTACCCGGTGGTGGAGTTTCTGAGTTCGGTGGCGATTGCGTTGGTGATCTGGCGCGGCGGGCTGGCCGTGATGCGTGCGACGCCCGCGCTGGTAGCACATGCTGGCTTTCTGCACCCGGTGGTGACGCTTGGCATCCTGATCGCGTTCGTCCAGTATGCGCAGAGGTTCTTTCGGCCAATCCAGGATCTCAGCGATAAATACAACATCCTGCAGGCTGCCATGGCAGCGTCGGAGCGTATCTTCAAGCTGCTGGATACGGAGTCCGAGGTGAAGAACATCCTCGCTCAGCCAGTGCATGGCGACGGTAGCGGACGGATTGAGTTTCGCGATGTCTGGTTCACGTATCAGCACCTTACGGCTGAGCAGAAGGAGCGGGTGCGCACGTTGCCCGACGATGAACTGGGTCGCTGCAGTGACATTGAATGGATTCTTCGCGGTGTGAGTTTTAGCGTTGAGCCGGATACCACTGCGGCGATTGTCGGGCACACAGGCGCGGGCAAAACGACCATTACGGCGCTGATGATGAGGTTTTACGATGTCCAGCGCGGTGCAGTGATGGTGGATGGAGTCGATGTTCGCGAGCAGGATCTCCAGACACTGCGGCGGCGGTTTGGAGTCGTGCTGCAGGACCCGTTCCTCTTCTCGGGGACGATTGCACAGAATATTCGGCTGGGGTCGAACTGGATTACGGAGGATGAGGTCGCCAACGCTGCCGAGGAAGTGAACGTCGCGGACTTCATCAGGACGCTGCCACTGGGCTTTGCGGAGCCGGTGCTGGAACGCGGATCGACGCTGTCGACGGGACAGAAACAGTTGATCAGCTTTGCAAGGGCGCTGGCGCACCGGCCGGGGATTTTGATTCTGGACGAAGCGACAAGCTCGGTGGACACGGAGACGGAGTTCCGGGTTCGGCTGGCGTTGGAGCGGATGATTACGGGGCGTACGTCGGTGCTGATCGCGCATCGGCTGTCGACGATTCAGCGCGCGGACACGATCCTGGTGATGCATAAAGGCAGGCTGCGCGAGCAAGGCACACACCAGGAGTTGCTGGCGATGCACGGGCTGTACTTCAAGCTGTATCAACTGCAGTACAAGGATCAGGAACTGAGCGAAGATGCAGCGGCAGCTACGGTGCCAGCATAGATCAAATTAGGTTCAGCGCTTTTCACTGATTCAGCGAGTTTATCGAGATATTTCCCGGTCGCATGCGCACATCACGTCAAACTCCGAGCGTCTATGTGATTCGAATGCGCTTTCGATGCGCATCTCCGTATAGCCTATTGTTATCGCTATGAAGTCCAACCCGCGAGTCTTTCTTTCTGCCGGAGAAGCATCCGGAGATGCGTACGGCGCGACGCTGATCGCGGCGCTGCGCGAGCGTCTGCCTGTGGCAAGTTTTACAGGGCTCGGCGGGAGCCAGATGGAAGATGCCGGGCAGGAGCGCGTGGTGAAGGCGGAGGACGTCGCGGTGATGGGCTTGACCGAAATTCTGCGACATATTCCACGCATTTATGGAAGCTATCGCAAGCTCGTCGCGAGCATACGCCGCAAGCGTCCGGATATTGCGGTGCTGATCGACTTCCCTGACGTGAACTTTCGGCTGGCAAAGCATCTGCGGCGTGCAGGTGTTCCGGTGGTGTGGTTCGTGAGTCCGCAGCTGTGGGCGTGGAAGCGTGGACGACTGCGCTGGGTGCAGGAGCGCGTCGACAAGATGCTGGTTATTTTTCCGTTTGAGGAGCGCTTCTATCGCGAGCGCGGCGTCGATGCAGAGTTTGTGGGGCATCCGCTGGCGGGGACGCTGCAGTTGTCGATGTCGCGCGAGGCGTATGCGGAGGTCCACAGGCTTGACCCCGCGAAGACGTGGATTGCGCTGTTGCCGGGAAGCCGCTGGAAAGAGATCCGCAGCAACCTGCCTGCGATGCATGAACTGGCAATGAGCGACCTGATTACAAGTTCCGCGGCGTATACGACGTTTGACGGAGATACGACGATGCAGCCGACCGATCCGGCGGCGCATACGCGCTACGAATTTTTGCTGCCCGTGGCGTCGACGATCGATGCGGATGCACTGCACCGGTACATTGGGGAGCTGAATGCAGAGCACTTGAAGTATTTTGGGCCGGAGGCCTCAAGCCTGCGGCTGACCCTGGTGCCGGATGCTCCAGAGGCACTGTTTCACGCGCGGGCTTCCGTGGTTGCGAGTGGGACGGCGACTGTGCTGGCGGCGATTGTGGGCAATCCGTTCGTGGTGGTATACCGGGTTTCAGCGCTGACGTTTGCGCTGGCGAAAAAGCTCATTGAATATCCGGAGGAGTTAGCGGGGATCGAAGACGATGCTGGTAATTTGCCGGTGGCCATGGTGAATCTGATTGCTGGACGGCGGGTCGTACCGGAGCTGCTGCAGGGGCGCTTCACGGCTGCCAATGTCGCCACGGAGTTGGGACGATTGCTGGTCGAGGGGCCTGAGCGCGAAGCCCAGATTGCAGGCCTGGCCGAGGTCAGGAGCAGTCTCGAAGCAACCGGCTCGACGAGTGGATTGCTGGGTGGGTCGCCGGTTGGCCGCGTTGCCGAGGCAATTTTGATGCTGTTGGAACGGCCTCCTGCGTCTCAATCCAAAGCCGTAAACTAATCGTCTAAATTGTTGTATGAATTGGGTGAAACGTGACACTGTTGAATCTCCGAGGTCTCGCAGCATGCTGAAGCGTCTTTCCGTCGTCCTGGTGGCCGTACTTGCGATCGCACATGCTCATGCGGCAATCCCGCTGCGGCCGCAGATCGATGTAACGGGCTATGTTCTTCATGCTGACCTTGACCCCTCAACGGGCAAGTTGAGCGCCACGGCGGTGGTCACCTTTACAGCGCTCGAAGACCTGAGTGTAGCTGTCTTCGGGTTGAACAATGCGTTGCAGGTTGCGACGGTGAGCGATGCGACCCATCCTAACCTGCCGTTCGAACGCAACGTGACGGACTCGACCGTGCGTGTGACTCCTGCGGCGATCATCAGCAAAGGAAGCAGCGCGACGTGGACCTTCAAGTACGCGGGCGTGCCGACCGTCGACACGAGTCCTGTGGATGGGATCACGTTTGTGCGGGTGAGCGATCCGGTCAGCATATTACTGTATCCGGGGCGCTGGTTTCCGATTGCGTTGCCTGGCTTGTTCACCGACCGCTTCACGGCGGAGATTCATGTGACGGTTCCGAAGGGCGAGACCGTTGTGGGCAGTGACGCTGGAAAAGCGAATGAACATGATCTTGCCGATGGGCGGACGCAGTTCGACTTCAACTGGGACAAACCGGGGTTCCCCGGAACCATGATTGCGGGCAAGTTTCTGCCACCGATTACGGCTCCTGGAATTCCAAATATCCGGGTATTTCTGACCGAGGCGAACAAGGCGAAGGGGCATGACTTCGCGATCAACGTTGCCAAAGAGTTCGAGTTCATGACGGATAAGTTTGGACCGGCGGAGTCTNNGTGGGCGCCAGAAATTGTTGCTATCAAACCCAGTCATGGGAACGCACGGCTGCTGGCAAACACGGTGGCACATCAGTGGTGGGGATCAAAGATTTCTCCTGCAACGCTGAATGATGCGTGGATCACCAACGGCATGAGCCGCTATGCGGAGCTGATGTATGTGGAGGATCAGGACGGCAAGGCGGGTTTGCAGAACGCGATTACGGATGTCGAGGCTGGAGCCCTGGCCTACGATACAGACCCGTTGACTACGATGGGGCGGCTCGATCCGTTCTCGCCGCAGTTTCAATCGATGACGCTGGAGAAGGGCGCGATGGTCTTCCACATGCTGCGGTGGGAGATGGGCGATGAAGTCTTTCAGCAGTTTCTTCAGGCGCTGCTGACGCAGTATGCGGACAAGGGAGTTCGCACATCGAATGTGGAGACGGTCGCTGAAAATGTTTCCAAGCTGCAGTTGACTGCGTTCTTTTCACAGTGGCTGGATGGGACCGGGGCACCTGAATTTACGGACAACTACAGCGTGTTCCGGCTGGGCAAAGGCAAAGGATTCCGCACGGTTGGTTCGGTATCGCAGGATCTCGATCTGTTCTCGATGCCGGTTGAG
>DHWW01000343.1:4496-5590 GCA_002413385.1 Granulicella sp. UBA5172 | reverse complement strand
AAGGGCAAGGGCAACGGCAAGTGCAAGTGCAAGTGCAAGAGCAGTGGTAGGGGATTGAGGAGTTGGATATGAATTGGAAGATTGTGGATGTTCGTGGCTTGGGTTTGATGGCTTGCCTGATGGTGGTGAGTGGTGTTGCTGGGGCGCAGCAGTTGACGCTGGAGCGGGGGAAGGCGAATGTTGTGGTGGAGGCTTATGCGCCGAATATTGTGCGCGTGACGATGAGTTTGGATAAGGCTCGGGCGATGATGGGGCCGGGGTATGGGGTGATTGCGAAGTCGGATGCGGCGGGGTGGACCGCAGAGACGAACGAGCATGGGGATGTGCTGCGGTCGTCGCGGATGGTGGTGGATGTGCAGGGGCAGGGGAAGCCTTATACGGGAAAGCTGCCGGACACGGCGAAGTTTTTCAATGGGTCTACTCCGCATGTGGGGCTGTCGATTAAGACGCCCGAGGGCGAAACGCTGCTGGATATGCGGGGTTGGGAGATGTCGGTGCCGAATTACAAGGATGGCAACCACGCCATTCTGAACGAGCGGCGGCCGGGGGATGATCCGTACTACGAGGTGGGGGCTACGTTTGCTGCGCCGAAGGATGAGCACTATTACGGGCTGGGGCAGAACCAGGAAGGGTACTTCGATCGGCGGGGACGGGTGGTGCGTTGCGCGCATGATTACAACGCGCCGGGTGGGCAGAGTGTGTGCGTTCCGTTCGTGGTGACGAATAAGGGCTATGGGATTTTGTGGGATAACCCGTCGCGGACGACGGTGGCGTTTGCGATTGGGAATGCGACGAAGTGGACGAGCGATGTGGGGCAGAGGGTTTCATTTTTTGTGATCGCGGGAAAGACGTACGACGAGATCTATGAAGGCTTCAGGACGCTGACGGGCGATGTGGCGATGCTGCCGAAGTCGGCGTACGGGTATATTCAGTGCAAGCAGCGGTACTCGAGCCAGGCGGAGTTGATGGGTGTGGCGAAGGGATATCGCGAGCGGCATCTGCCGATCGATGACCTGGTGATTGACTGGTTTACGTATACGAAGATGGGGCAGATGGATATGGATCCGGCGAAGTGGCCGGACCCGGTGGGGATG
>DHWW01000343.1:0-4434 GCA_002413385.1 Granulicella sp. UBA5172 | reverse complement strand
AACTATGTGGACAAGGGGTTCGACGCGTTCTGGGCGGATGAGACGGAGCCGGACTTGTCGCCGAATGAGAGCTACTTTCATGTGGGGCCGGGGACGGAGTACTTCAATACGTATCCGCTATTTCATACGGCGGCGTTCTACAACGGGATGCGCAAGGACATGAAGGAGCGGGCGCTGATTCTGGCGCGCGATGCGTATCCGGGGGCGCAGCACAATGGGGCGATTTTCTGGTCGTCGGATATTAGCCCTACGTGGGATGTGATGAAGCGGCAGGTGCCGACGGGGATTAATTTTGTGGCGTCGGGTATGCCGTATTGGAGCACCGATATTGGGGGATGGCAGGGTCTGCCGTACTCGCATACTCCGGAGCGGCCGGTGCTGATTGATCCGTCGGATGCGCGGGCCGAGGTGGGGCACTATGACGACTATCCGGAGCTGTATGTGCGGTGGTTTGAGTATGGTGCGTTTCAGCCGAACTTCCGCACGCATGGGACTCGTCCGGAGAATGAGGTGTGGAGCTATGGCAAACAGGCTGAGCCGATCCTGGAGAAATTCTTGAGGCTGCGGTATGAGTTGATGCCCTACATTTATTCGCTTGGCTATCGCGTGAATCAGACGAGTGCTCCGTTTATGCGTGGGTTATTTATGGACTTCGGCGATGATCCGAAGGTCGCGAATATTGGGGATGAGTATATGTTTGGGCCGGCGCTGCTGGTGGCTCCGGTGACGGATCAGGGCATGACATCGCGGGAAGTGTACTTGCCGGCGGGAACGGATTGGTACAACTTCTGGACGAACGAGCGGGTGCATGGTGGGCAGTCGCTGACGGTGAGTGCGCCGATTGATCAGATCCCGCTGTTTGTGCGGGCGGGTTCGATTCTGCCGCTGGGGACGGTGGTGGAGAGTACGAACGAGGTGCAGAAGATTGCGAAGGTTCGGGTGTATCCGGGCGCGAATGGAGAGTTCGATCTGTATCGCGACGATGGTACGACGTATGCGTATGAGAAGGGCGCGTTTGAGGTGTCGCACCTGCATTGGGATGATGCGGCGAAGAAGCTGACGCATACGGGGGCAGCGGTTGGGTACACGACGGGCGAGGCTGTCGATGTGGTGGGAGCGGAGCGGTAGCCGACGGGCGGTGCGGGTCGCGCGCTATAATCACCCGTAACGAGTGGGGTGAACGTATGTCGATACTTTGCAATTCGACGATCGACCACCAGATGGCCGGGATGGATTCCCGGACGCGCGTGCAGTCGCGTGCTCTGCCGAGCAGCCTGCGGCCCAATCTTTTCTCCGGCGATTAGCTTTCTACAACGATCCGTTGATGCTGTGCAGGTGTTCGCTCCTTTGATTTATTCAAGGTGAGCGTGGCGTGCATGTCTATTCAGAGGTCAAGGCTAACGATCCGTTGCAGAACCCAAGGAGAAAGTTTATGAGCACATTGATGCAGGAGTTGAGCCGCGTGGCTACACCCGAGATGCATGCGCGTTTTGGTCCGAAGTTTGTTGGTGCAGTGCCCGGCCCGCGTGCGAAGGCGATTGTGGCTGAGGACAACGTGTACATGTCGCCGAGCTATACGCGCGGCTATCCGCTGGTGGTGAAGAGCGGCAAGGGTTGTCGTATCGAAGACGTCGATGGGAATGAGTTTGTCGATTTCACGGCGGGGATTGCGGTGACGTCGACGGGGCATTGTCATCCAGAGGTGGTGAAGGCAATCCAGGATCAGGCGGCGAAGCTGATTCATATGTCGGGGACGGATTTTTACTATGACCTGATGCCGAAGGTCGCGGCGCGGTTGAGTGCGCTGGCTCCGATGGCGGGGCCACACAAGATTTACTACGGGAACTCTGGCGCGGAGGCGGTGGAGTGCGCGATGAAGCTGGCGCGGTATCACACGGGTCGGCAGAACATTATCAGCTTCCTGGGGAGCTTCCACGGACGAACGATGGGCGCGCTTTCGCTGACCGCTTCGAAGGTGCAGCAGAAGCGGAGGTTCGCGCCGTTTGTTCCGGGCGTGACGCATGTTCGCTATCCGTATACGTATCGCGGATGCAGCGGTGGGCCGCAGGAGCAGGAGGCATTTGCGCTGGGATGTGCGCGGTATATCGAAGAGAAGCTGTTCAAGACGATCCTTGCGCCGGAGGAGGTTGCAGCGATTTTTGTCGAGGCGATTCAGGGTGAGGGGCGGTACGTGGTTGCGCCGAATATTTTTCTGCAGGAGATTCGGCGGATCTGCGATCGTCATGGAATTTTGATGGTTGTGGATGAGATTCAGTCGGGCGCGGGACGCACGGGTAAGTGGTGTGCGATCGAGCACTCGGATGTGCAGCCGGATATTGTTTGCATGGCGAAGGGTATTGCTTCGGGGATGCCTCTGAGTGTGTGCATGTCGAAGGCAGAGGTGATGGATTGGGTTCCGGGATCGCATGCGAGTACGTTTGGCGGGAATCCGCTGAGCCTGGCAGCTGCGCTGGCGACGATCGACATTATCGAGCGCGAGGCGATGGCCAATGCTGCGACAGTGGGAGGCGCTGCGCTGGAGCGGCTCGGAACGTGGGTTGCGAAGCATGAGATTGTCGGCGAAGTGCGCGGACGCGGGCTGATGATCGGTGTGGAGATTGTCGAGAACAAGCAGACGCGCGCGATGGCGGGTGTACTGCGGGACAGGATCGTCGATCTCGCGTTTGAGCGCGGACTGCTGTTGCTGGGTTGCGGTGAGAACACGGTTCGGCTATGCCCGCCGCTGGTTGTGACACAGGCAGAGATGGATGTGGCGCTCGATCTGCTGGAAGAGTGCGTGGTGCTGGCGACTCGGTAGTTGAGCGCGGTGCGTGGTGTCGAAGGAGTTGTGAAGGAGATGGGAATGGCTACGGATACGACGGCGTTGGATCATGAGGTGCGCGAGTTGCTGGCGCGGCTGGGTGTGCACGAGAGCAGGTATACGGAGGGCGAGTTGGTGGTGCGTTCTCCGATCACGGGGCAGGTGATTGCGCATGTGGCGAAGACGACAGAGTCGGCCGCGCGTGAGTCGATCGCTGCTGCGCGGCGTGCGTTTTTGGAGTGGCGCAGCGTGCCGGCTCCGCGACGTGGAGAACTGGTGCGCGTGTTGGGGGAAGAGCTGCGCGCGGAGATATCGACGCTGGGAAGGCTGGTGACGATTGAGACGGGGAAGCTGCTGTCGGAGGGCTTCGGCGAAGTGCAGGAGATGATCGACATCTGCGTGTTTGCGGCGGGGCTTTCGCGACAGCTAGCGGGGCTGACGATTGCGTCTGAACGTGCGCATCACCGGATGATGGAGACGTGGCATCCGCTGGGTGTGGTGGGTGTGATTTCGGCGTTCAATTTTCCTGTGGCTGTATGGTCGTGGAACGCGGCACTGGCGCTGGTGTGCGGCAACGCTGTGGTGTGGAAGCCTTCGGAGAAAACACCGCTGACAGCGCTTGCGACGCAGGCGCTGTTTGAACGCGCGGCGGTAAAGGTGGGGAATGTGCCGGCGGGGTTGTCGGCGTTGCTGGTTGGCGATGTGCAGCTGGGCGAGATGCTGGTGGATTCTGCGCAGGTGCCGCTGGTATCGGCTACGGGTTCGACTGCGATGGGACGTGCGGTTGGGCCGCGGCTGGCGAAGCGGTTTGCTCGATCGATTCTGGAGCTGGGAGGGAACAACGCGGCGATTGTTTGTCCGAGCGCGGATCTTGATCTGGCGTTGCGAGGGATTGCATTTTCTGCGATGGGAACGGCGGGGCAGCGGTGTACATCGCTGCGGCGCCTGATAGTGCACGAGACGATTTACGACGACCTGGTTGCTCGCTTGAAGCGGGTGTATTTGTCGGTGGGAGTGGGCGATCCGCGCGATAGCGGAACGCTCGTTGGCCCGTTGATCGATGCGCGGTCATTTACGGGAATGCAGGCTTCGCTGGAGGAAGCGAGAGGTGCTGGAGCAACGGTTACTGGTGGAGAGCGTGTTGTCGTTGAGGGTGCGGAGGATGCGTTCTATGTTCGGCCTGCGCTGGTAGAGATTGCGGAGCAGGTAGGGGTAGTCAAGCGTGAGACGTTTGCGCCGATTCTGTATGTGCTGAAGTATCGCGAGCTTGAAGAGGCGATTGGGTTGCAGAATGATGTTCCGCAGGGACTGTCGTCTTCGATCTTCACGTTGAATGTGCGCGAGGCGGAGCGATTTTTGTCGGCGACGGGGTCAGATTGTGGAATTGCCAATGTCAATATCGGGACGTCGGGCGCGGAGATAGGCGGTGCGTTTGGAGGGGAGAAGGAGACGGGTGGTGGTCGAGAGTCGGGGTCCGATGCTTGGAAGCAGTACATGCGTCGAGCTACGAACACGATCAACTATGGAACCGACTTGCCGCTCGCGCAGGGAGTGAGTTTCGAGATCGATCAGTAATTTATCGAGATTTTTTCTAGCCTATTTATCAAAGTGCC
>DHWW01000119.1:6575-8311 GCA_002413385.1 Granulicella sp. UBA5172 | reverse complement strand
ATTGCTTCGCAGTCCACTTCGTCGCGACCGCCTTCGTCTCATCTGCACCCACCAGCTTCAAACTTGCAGGCTTCAACTTCGGGTTCGACTTGGCCCCTGCATCCGCAGCAATCGCCGCCGCTGGTGCCGCTGCCGTTGCGCCTGACGCCGCTGCATTTCCATCCACAACGGGAGTCACTCCCATGCCGTTCTGCATCTCCAGCACCACCTGGCCGTCATACCGCATATCCGCCGACGCCAGCTTCGGATACTGCTGTTTCCACTCCGGCAGATGCTGCTTGAACTCCTGATACCGCTTCAGATAATTCTGTTCCCCAAAGTGCACCAGGATGTCCGAACTCCCCGACGCAATCAGCGCCTTCACATCCTCCGGGTTCGACATATCCACCTCGCTCAGCGAGTCCGTCAGATGCTCGTCCGCNNTCCAGCGGCAAGTCCGCCGACAACCCTGTCAGCACCGGAAACGAATAGTGTGGATCGCCCGCCGCCTCCGGAGTCATATCCAGCAACACCCCGCCAGCATCCACCAATCCGATCTGCGTCCCTTGCCGCACAAACGCCACCGGCGTCCGCTCCCTGATCTGCACCCGTATGCGATTCGGCAGCAACCGCATCACCGTCGCATGTTCAACCCACGGCAGCCGTTCCAAATCTGCCTTGCGTTCCGGAAGCGACGCCCGAAAAATATTCCGCTCCAGGTCCGCTCCAAACACGCTCAGCACCTGGTCGCGCGTCAGATGTTGCGCACCATCGATCCCAATATCGTCGGAAGTCGCAAGCATAAATAGAGGATCGTGCAGCAGGTACGAGCGCACCCCCGCCACCGCAACCACCATCGCTCCCAGCACCCCAAACACCACGACGCCGAACACGATCCGCCCCGCCACACTGCGTGGTATTCCACGAAACCGCAGCCGGTAATTTCCCCTCTTCGGCACATACGCAGGCTCGTCCGCCGCATCGTATCCGGACGCAGGCGCGCCGTCATACTCGTCACTGCTATAGCCACGGTGCAAGGTTCCCGCCGGCGCAGGTCCACGCCCCTGCCACGGAGAACGTGCCTCGGTCTCCCGGGCATAGTTCTCCTCCGGCGCATCCAGCACCGCCGAGCCCAGCCCGCTATCGTACCCGGACACGCGCTTGGAACCTGTCTTCTTCATCTCCGCCTGGCCCTGAGCAAGGCCGCGGAAGAATCGCCGTTACCATAACTATACTGTCCACCGCCGCCGCCGCCCCAACACTCCGCAGGCAGGTATCGCTTCAGGAACGCTCCCCACGCCCCACTTCTGGAACACCCCGCCTCAATCCCAACTCCCGCCGTCCGCGCAGGACCGCCGTCCGCGTAGGACCTCCAGCAGCATCGGCCCTGCCTGCGACACGCTTCCCGCCCCCAGCGTCAAAATCATCTCCCCCGGCCTCGCATCCTCCCCCAGCCGCTCTACCGCCTCCGCCATCGAGCTCGCATACATCACGCGCCCGCCGCCCTTCTTCTGAATCGCCCCAGCCAGTACCTCCCCGCTAATTCCCTCGATCGGCTGCTCGCTCGCGGCATAGATATCCAGCACCTGCACGGCGTCCGCATCGCCAAACGCCCCCGCAAAGTCCTCCATTAAATCCCTCGTCCGCGTATAACGATGCGGCTGGAACAGCACCAGCACCCTCCCATACCCGCACTCCCGAGCCGCCTGCAGCGTCGCCCGAATCTCCGTCGGATGATGCCCGTAATCATCCACCAC
>DHWW01000119.1:4092-6522 GCA_002413385.1 Granulicella sp. UBA5172 | reverse complement strand
CAGGCAGCATCCGCAGCCGAAAATCCGCGTCCGCGCTCACGCCATACGTGTACACACGCCGCGTCACCCGAGGCAGAATCGCCCGCAGCCTCGGATCATCGACGCACGCCGTCACCGCCCCGTAGAACGGCACCTCATCCATAAACTCCACGAAGCAATCCTCGACATCGGCCATGTCGGCATAAGCCTCCATATGCTCGCGATCGAGGTTCGTCACCACCGCCAGAATCGGCGACAGCTTCAGAAAGCTGCGGTCACTCTCGTCCGCCTCCGCCACCAGGTATTGCGACTTGCCCAGCCGCGCATTCGACCCCAGCGCATCCACCCGTCCGCCCACCACAATCGTCGGATCCAGCCCGCCGCCCGCCAGCACCGCCGCCACCATCGTCGTAGTCGTCGTCTTCCCATGCATCCCGGCAATCGCAATGCCGTACTTCAGCCGCATCAACTCCGCCAGCATCTCCGCCCGCTGGATCACCGGAATCTTCCGCGCCCGCGCCTCCAGCACCTCGGGATTATCCTTCGCCACCGCCGAGCTCGTCACCACCACATCACTGGCCGCAGCATTCCCCGCCGCGTGTCCCACATAGATCGTCGCGCCCAACCCCGCCAGCCGTTCCGTAGTCGCCGACCCCCGCAGGTCCGACCCCGAAACCGCATACCCCATCGTCAGCAGGATCTCCGCGATCCCACTCATCCCAATCCCACCAATCCCAATAAAATGCACCCTCTGCGACGGCGCAAACATAGCGTGTTCCGGTAAACCTTGCATACCCATTCACCTGTATTGTCCCATTCCAAAGCCCTGTGCGTGCTATACCTCCACCTCCAGAATGCGCCCCAGCCGACTCCTCCTCGCCGCCGCAATTCTCTGCCTCCCCAAACAACTGCGCCAACTCAAGCTGCGAACCTTTGCCCGCCGCATAAGCTGCCATGATCTTCCCAAGCGGGAGCATCCTGGGCTTGCAGAGTAGCATCCTAGCCAGCATGTTCGAGCTTCGTTGATGTTGATAATAGTGCGATAAAGATGAGAACAATATGAACGTTTCCCCGGCGCGAAGCTTGCTGTCGCCCGGGTGAACCCAATTCGGGCCGGCGTTCCGGCACCAACCCAACCACACGGCAGGCGTCACAGGCATCGGTTCAATGATTCAATGAAGGGTAGGTCCATGATGAAACTCAGCTCATTTCTTCTCTGCGCGACGTTCACTCTAACGGCTGCAAATCTCACGGCACAACCGGGGCCTAAAGCACAAGCGGGGCCTGCAACTGTAAACCTCGGAGCAGCGGCGCCGTTCGCTGTTCTGGGCGGGACCGGGGTTACCAACGCCGGCGGCGCTACCACTATTACCGGGGATCTTGGGGAATACCCAGGCACTTCGTTCACTGGGTTTCCGCCCGGAGTCGTGATAGGAACTACAGACATCGGCAACACCGCCGCACTACAGGCGCAAGCCAGCTTGGGCACCGCCATTACGTACGCCCTAGGAGTGAAATGCCCAGCGGGGCAAAAAATACCTTGCGTGCTCCCATCTGCTGAGTTGGGGGGGCTGACCTTCACCCCTGGCGTGTATATATACGCAGGCGTGGCTACCGTATCGGGGCCTGTCTATCTGAAGGGCAACGGCGTCTATATCTTCCAGTTTGCTGGCGGACTGACCGTAAAACCTGGCGGCACGGTTGTCCTGACAGACAACGCCACAGCGGCCGACGTCTTTTGGGTAACCAAGCAAGCTACGCTGGGCTCGACCGATGTATTCTATGGAAACATCTTGTCTACTACCAGCGTTACGTTTACCGCGACGGGGAGCACGTCGCCGGTGACAACGCTGTATGGCAGAGCGCTGGCGGAAACCGTCGTTTCATTCGCTGCAACCGACGATGTTATCTTGCCAGTAAGCACGTCAACTAATGGAAATGGTAATGGTAATGGTAAGGGGAAAAAATAGCACGGACTTGTTCCCCCTACGCCGCCAGTCAGAACCGCGAATTTCGCGGTTCTGACTGGTACTGCGGGACCATCCTCGTTCCCCGTGCGTTCAAGTCTCCGCCCTCACCTCTTTCTCTCGCGCAGGCGTCACTTTGGTGAAGTGCCGTTCCGCCTTGGGCTCGATGCCTCACTGCTCGCCCAGACCACGCAAACCCTCCTCGCCAACCCCCACCACCGTAGCTTGGGGCTACTACTCCTACTCCGCGCACGCCAAGCCCGTCCTCACCGTCCACAGGAGTCCAAGGCCTATGCGTTATTGAACGACACCGAACGACCGGTAAGGTCCGACGTCATGGATGCGTTCCGTAGCTACGATGTCGTGCCTATCCCATGGAGCGAGCGCGAAAGCGTCAAGGCCGAGCTTTCAAACTAATTCTGCTCCGAGCCGTCAGCTAAAACCTGTCAAGCCCCCTGAACCACCCAAAACCACCAAACCCCGC
>DHWW01000119.1:3046-4075 GCA_002413385.1 Granulicella sp. UBA5172 | reverse complement strand
AGTACCCGGGGGGAGGCCCCCACCCCATGCCAACTAACCCCTGCGCCGACCAGCACCTCCTCTGGCCCCGCGCCGAAACCCCCACCGCCTGCGACGTCGACATCACCCAACTCGTTGATACCAAAGATGGTGTTCACGTCATCTGGCCGAAAGCCCTCTTTACCGGCCCCAGATCGACGCCCCAACCATAGGCAACTCTTTCCAGAGGATGAAACCGTCACCAGAGAGACCGCAACAAAAGGATGAGAGTCTGGGTCTAATCTGATTGAGAGCCGGATCCCGAGCAGCCTTCGAGACCGGGACTCTCTTCGCCGCACTCGCAACCCGCTCGAACGGTGCGAAGGGGCGGCTGGAAGGGCAATCACCATGCAATTCAATCGCGCAATTCGCAACCTTCTCGCAGCCTCCGCCATCGCGGCAGCCGCATTCGCAGCTGTGCCCGCACTTCACGCCCAGGTCTCCGTCGGCATCACCGCCGGCTATGCACCCCCTCCCATCCCCGACTACGAGCAGCCTGAATGCCCCGGCGACGGCTACATCTGGACTCCCGGCTATTGGGCCTGGGGTGACGGAGGCTACTACTGGGTAGACGGCGCATGGGTCCTTCCTCCCTACACCGATGCTCTCTGGACCCCCGGCTACTGGGGTTGGGATGACGACGACTACGGCTGGAGCCCCGGTTATTGGGGCCTGAACATCGGATACTATGGCGGCATCAACTACGGCTTCGGCTACTTCGGTACCGGCTTCTACGGCGGCTATTGGAACGGTGGCCGCTTCTGGTACAACCGCGAATACGGCCACTTCGATCGCGACTTCCGTGGCAGCTTCTACGACCGCCGCTATGCCGGCTTCAACGGTCGTCCCGGCGGAGCCTCCTTCGCCAGAGGCGGATTTGACGGTAACCGCGGTGGCCGTGGCTTCCGTGGCTCCTCCATCAACGGCGGCGGCGAGCGCTTCGGATCTGGACGCGGCGGCAACTTCGGCGCTGCCCGCGCTACTGGCGGCAACTTCAACGGCGGTCGTCAA
>DHWW01000119.1:0-2975 GCA_002413385.1 Granulicella sp. UBA5172 | reverse complement strand
TTCGGCGGCGGTGGCGGTGGTGGTCACTTCGGTGGTGGCGGCGGCGGCGGTGGTCATGCAGGCGGCGGCGGTGGCGGTCATGTCGGCGGCGGCGGCGGCGGTCATCACTAACCAGCGCGTCCACTGACCATCAACAAATCAGGGCTGAGGAGAAATCCTCAGCCCTCCTTCTTTGCCCTGCGCTCTACCGCCCCGCCAACCGCAACACCATCTCCGCAATCCGTTGCAACGCTCCCGGCCTTCCCAACGACCGCGCCCGTTCCGCCATCACCGCACGTCGCGGACCATCGTTCAGCAGCTCCACCAGCGCCGTCCCCAGCGTCTCTGCGGTCACGTCGCGCTGCAGCAACATCGCCGCAGCTCCGGCCTCGACCAGCACCTCGGCATTCTTCCGCTGATGATCATCCGCCGCCGCCGCAAATGGAACCAGCAACGACGGCTTACCCGCCGCACACAGCTCCGCCACCGTACTCCCCGATCGCGCCAGCACCAAATCCGCCGCCGCATACTGCGCTGGCATGTCCGTCAAAAACGCCTCCACCGACCAGCGCGACGCATCCGCCCCGCTCTTCGCGTACGCCTCTCTCGTCTCTTCAAGACGCCGCGGCCCCGCCTGATGCACAATCGTCAGTCCCTGCACTTCCTCCAGCAACTGCGCCACAATCAGCGGCATCGTCTCATTGAACACCTGCGCCCCATTGCTCCCAGCCGTCACCAGCAGCCTGGGAGCCAAATTGGGAGCAGCACCCACCGGCCTCNNCGCCGTCTGCGCAAAATTCACCGCCGCCGCACGCACCCTCTTTCCCACCCAGCCGATTCGTCATTCCCGGCACCGCATTCGGCTCATACGCCATCGTCGGCAGGCGCAACAAAATCGCGGCGATCATCGCCGGCCCGCTCGCATACCCGCCCACGCCCACCACCACATCCGGCTTGAACGCCCGCATCAGCGACACACACCGCGCCACACCCACCGGCAAATCCAGCATCGTGCGCAACCGCGTCGCCAGACTCACATTCTTCAACTGCCCCGACCGCACCAGCTCCAGCCGAAACCCCGCCTCCGGCACCAGCCGCGTCTCAATCCCACGCGCCGTCCCGATAAATCGCACCTCTGCCCCATGCGCATCCCGCAACTCCCGCCCAATCGCAAGCGCCGGAATCACATGCCCGCCCGTTCCACCCCCAGCGATCATCACCCGCAAATTCGCTCGTCCTGATCCCTGCTCCATCAATCGATCTCGCGCGTCACGTTCAGCAGCACGCCCATACTCGCAAGCGTCACAAACACGCTCGTTCCTCCCGAAGAGATCAGCGGCAGCGGCAGCCCCTTCGTCGGCAGCAGCGCCAGCACCACGCTCATATTGAAGAACGCCTGCACCAGGATGATCGTCGTCAACCCAAACGCCAGGAACCGCGCAAACGGGTCGGTCGAAAGAAACGCCGCACGCAGCCCGCGATACCCCAGGATGCAGAACGCCGCCACCACGCACAGCGCCCCAATCAACCCCAGCTCTTCCGCGATATTCGCAAAGATAAAATCCGTATGCGGCTCCGGCAGATAGAACAGCTTCTGCCGGCCCTCCATCAATCCCAGCCCGCGGATTCCGCCCGTGCCCACCGCAATCAACGACTGCAGAATATGAAATCCAGCCCCGCGAGGATCGGCCTCAGGATGCAGGAAGACGAACATCCTCTTCGCTCTCCACGCCACATGGAACAGCATGTAATACAGCACCGGCGACGCAGCCGCCCCTCCCACCACCAGCCACTTGATCGGCATTCCCGCCAGGAACAGCATCAGGATCATCACCCCCGCGCACACCAGCGCCGTGCCCAGGTCCGGCTCCTTCAGGATCAGTGCAATAAACACCAGCGGAGGAATCACCGCCGGCAGAATCGTCTCCTTGAAGTTGTCGATCGTATGAATGCGCGTCTGCAGATACCACGCCAGAAACAGCACAATCATCGGCTTGGCCAGCTCCGAAGGTTCAAGCGTAATCCCCGGAAGCCGCACCCACCGGTGCGCCCCATTCATTCCGCCCCACGCAAACACCGCCAGCAGCAGCATCCCCGTAATCGCCATCAGCGGAAAAATCAGCTTCGGGTTGTTGTACTTCCTGTAGTCCACCCGCATCAGCACAAACAGCGCCACCATCCCCAGCCCTGCCCAGATCGCCTGCTTAATCACATACGCATACGGCGACCCCATCGTAGCCTTCGCCAGCACCGCCGACGCCGAAAATACCGACACCAATCCAAACAGCACCAGCAGCAGCACCGTACCGAACAGCCATTTATCGACGCCAACCCGCTTCGCCATCCACTACACCCATTCGCTACGGCAATGCCGTTACGAGTTCTTTGAACACGCGTCCACGCTGCTCATAATTCTCAAACTGATCGAAGCTCGAACACGCCGGAGCCAGCAGCACCGTATCGCCAGCCACCGCCGTCGCCTGCGCAAACGCCACAGCGCGCGCCAGCGTCTCCGCACTCTCTATCTTCACGACCCCATCGAGCTGGCGCTCAATCTTTTCTGCCGCTGAACCAATCGTGATAACCGTCTTCACCCGTTCGCGCAGCAGCGGTGCCAGCACCCTGTAGTCCGAGTCCTTATCTTTTCCCCCCAGAATCAAGTGAATTCCCCCCGCAAACGCCTCCATCGCCTTCATCGTCGCGTCCACGTTCGTCGCCTTCGAGTCGTTGTAATACCGGACCGCTTCCACCTCCCGCACAAACTCCAACCGATGCTCCACCGCCTTGAACGCCCGCACCGCGCCGCGAATCGTCTCACTCTCCACACCCGCCAGCCGCGCCGCGCACACCGCCGCCAGCACATTCTCCACGTTGTGAGCCCCAGCCAGCGGAATCTCAGCCACCGGCATCACCGGCTCCGCCTTCGCCCCTTCTCGCGGAATAAACAAGATCGACTCGCCATGCACAAACGCTCCCTGCTTGATCGGCCGCCGCCC
>DHWW01000183.1:815-2871 GCA_002413385.1 Granulicella sp. UBA5172 | reverse complement strand
AGAGCAACTGCAACTGCAACTGCAACTGCAACTGCAAGAACAAATACAGGGGTCCGTTCCCCTTCGGCAAGCTCAGGGTCAGGATAACGGGATTTTTTGGCGGTGCTAAGGAGTGCGAGGCGGTGCTAAGGGACAATGGTGAGTGCCGGACTGTATGATTCGCTTCGCGCAGGCGCGCTGAGGAGTTGGATGTATGGGTAGTGCGAACGAGGCGGTTGATAGCTTATATCCGTTTGTGCTGACGGAGGACCAGGAGTCTCTGCGGAAGGAGATTCGGCAGTTTGCGGCGAGGGAGATTGCTCCGCATGTGATGGAGTGGGATGAGGCGAGTGAGTTCCCTGCCGCGGTGGTGAAGAAGTTGGGTGCGATGGGGCTGCTGGGCGTGATTTTTCCTCCGGAGTATGGCGGCGCCGGGATGGGCTATGTGGATTATGTGCTGGCGATCGAGGAGCTGTCGGCGGTAGATGGGTCGATTGGGATTATCGTGGCAGCGCACAATTCGCTGGGGACGAATCATATTTTTCTGGCGGGGAATGAGGCGCAGAAGAAGAAGTATGTGACCAAGCTGGCGAGCGGCGAGTGGCTGGGGGCGTGGGGACTGACCGAGCCGGGGTCGGGATCGGATGCGGGCAGTGCTCGCACGACTGCGGTGCGCAAGGGCGACACCTATGTACTGAACGGTAATAAGACGTTCATCACCAATGGGAGCTATGCGGATACGGCCGTGGTGATTGCGGTGACGGATAAGAGCAAGGGAGTGCATGGGCTGTCGGCGTTNNTGGGGTTGCGGGCCAGCGATACGAGTGAGTTGATCTTTGAGGACTGCGAGATTCCGGCGGAAAACCTGCTGGGAGTTGAGGGCGAAGGATTTATCGACGCGATGCGGGTGCTGGATGGAGGGCGGATTTCGATTGCGGCGCTGTCTTTGGGCATTGCGCGGGGCGCGCTGGATGCGGCGACCAAGTATGTGAAGGAGCGGCGGCAGTTTGGGAAGGCGATTGCGGAGTTCCAGGGGATTCAGTGGAAGCTGGCGGATATGGCGACGGAGCTGGATGCGGCGCGGCTGTTGACGCAGCGGGCGGCTGTGCTGAAGGATGCCGGGCGGACCGTGACTCGGGAGTCGGCCATGGCGAAGCTGTTTGCGAGCGAGGTCGCGGTGCGGATCTGCGATGAGGCGGTGCAACTGTTTGGCGGGTATGGGTTCATCAAGGACTATCCTGCGGAGAAGTACTACCGCGATGTGAAACTGTGCACGATTGGCGAGGGAACGAGCGAGATTCAGCGGATGGTGATCGCGAGGGAGATTTTGAAGGTCCATCCTTCTCGCGGGTAGATGGGAGGAGGAGACGTGGTCAAGATTGTCGAATGCCCGCGGGATGCGTGGCAGGGGCTGCCGGAGATGATTCCGGCGGAGGTGAAGGCGGAATATCTGCGGCGGCTGGTGGATGCGGGGTTCCGGCATATCGATGCGGTGAGTTTTGTGTCGCCGGCGGCGGTCCCGCAGATGGCGGATTCGGAGCGGGTGCTGGAGTTGCTGGGGCCTGTGCCGGGTGTGGAGGTCATTGGGATTGTGGTGAATGCGAAGGGGGCGGAGCGGGCAATCGCGACGGGCGCGGTGCGGACGCTGGGGTTTCCTTACTCGATTTCGCCGAGTTTTCTGGGGAGAAATCAGCGGCAGACGCCGCAGGAGGCGCTGCTGGCGCTGGAGGCAATTCATCGGCTAACCTTCAAGGGGCGGTTGAATTTAGTGGCGTATGTGTCTATGGCCTTTGGGAATCCTTATGGGGATAAGTGGAGCTTGCCGCTGGTGTTGCAGGCGGTCGAGACGTTGAAGTCGATGGGGATCACGCAGATTTCGCTGGCGGATACGGTGGGGGCGGCGACGTCGCTGCAGATGATGGAGGTGGTGGGCGAGGTAGTGGGCGAGGTGGTGGGAGAGCATGGGGAGTTGGAGATTGGAGTGCATCTTCATGCGAGGCCGGATGAGGCGGACGACAGGATTCGGTCGGCGTATGCGGGGGGCGCGAGGCGGTTCGATGCGGCGATGGGGGGGCTG
>DHWW01000183.1:539-725 GCA_002413385.1 Granulicella sp. UBA5172 | reverse complement strand
GAGTTCGGAGGATTGAATTGAGCTACGGAACGATCCTGGTTGCGGATGAGGGGTGGGTGCGGACGATTACGCTGAACCGGCCAGAGCGGCGGAATGCGATGACTCCGGAGATGCAGACGGAGTTGATTGCAGCGCTGGAGAAGGCGGGGGCTGGCGAGTGCCGGGTGGTGGTGCTCGCCGGAGCGG
>DHWW01000183.1:0-172 GCA_002413385.1 Granulicella sp. UBA5172 | reverse complement strand
TGCGGCGGAGGGGTTTCGGCTGGGGTTGGTGAGTCAGGTGGTGGAGGATTTGCCGGGGAGCGTGAAGGCGCTGGCGGAGAGGTTGGTGGCGAATAGTCCTGCGTCGATGAGCGCGACGAAGAAGTTGCTGGCGGCGCAGAATCGGGCGTGGCTGGATGCTGCGATTGACCTG
>DHWW01000041.1:429-3870 GCA_002413385.1 Granulicella sp. UBA5172 | reverse complement strand
TGATCATTCTCCTTGCTATCAAACTGCACCACCGCCCCCGCCCCCGCCGTCAGCGCCAGCCCAAAGTTCGTTCCCGGAGCCCCCACCCATCCCTGCACCGCCGACGTCACATCGAACGTCACAAACACCCCTGGCCCTGTCACCTGCGCCGTCTGCACCGTCGCTCCCAGCGCCGGAAGCGTCGCATACGTCACCCCCAGCTCTGTCCACGCTCCCCCCACCATCTGCACCGCCACCGCTCCCGGCACATNNTGCACCGCCACCGCTCCCGGAACATCTGCACGATTGCAATACACCTGCAGCGTAGCCCGCGTAATCTGTCCCGCCGTCGTCCCCGCCGGCAGCACGCCCAGGTCGAACTGCACCAGCGCCGTATACCCGCCGCCCACATTCAAATTACTCAGAGTTCCAGAATTTACCGTCGGCTGCGCACTCGATACATGCGCATCGCCCACCAGCGTCGCATCCTGCCCCCACGCTCCCACCCCAGGGCACAACACCGCGATTCGCCAACAGCGGATACACCGCCGCGCGCAGCCTGCTCCGTCTTCGGAGCTCGCATTCCAATTTCACCTGCCCTCAAAAAATCACAGCAACGATCACAGCTCAGAGATGCACATTGCCGCAGGGCCTTTTGAAATGCGCCGCGCGGTCACACAACTACTTATTTCATTCAACTACGTATCAACGTCCAAACCAAATACAGGAAGTTACTTTGTTGTAGTCACAAAGTAACCAAAATACAAGTCCAAACCTGACACACACCTCTCCAGCACCCTCGTCTTCCCTCCCATCCCTCACAAAAAATCCACATTCCGTGCCCTCGCCCTCGCCCTTTTATCTGTCATTCCGAGCGAAGCCGAGGAACCTGTGCAGTCTTCCGTTCTTCCCCACCCCACCACCGACCCCATTCCGTTTCTCCCCTCCAAGTCGTATCCTTGTCCCACATGCCCACGAACGCCAACACCGACCCGCTAGCCAACACCCCCGGCCACCTCTCCACCCCCGACCGCCTCGTCAACCTCCCGCGCCTGGTCACAGCCTTCTACGCCAACCACCCCGACCCCGCCATCCCCGCCCAGCGCGTCAGCTTCGGAACCTCCGGCCATCGCGGTTCCTCCCTCAACAGCAGCTTCAACTACGCGCACATCCTCGCCATCACGCAAGCCATCGTCGAGTACCGCGCCTCCCAGAACACCACCGGCCCGCTCTTCCTCGCGCAGGACACCCACGCCCTCTCCGAGCCCGCCTTCACCACGGCCCTCGAAGTCCTCGCCGCCAACGGCGTCACAGTAATGATCGACGACCAGCTCGGCTACACCCCCACCCCCGTCCTCTCCCACGCCATCCTCGAGTACAACTCCTCCGGCGCCAAAACCCCCGCCGACGGCATCGTCATCACCCCCAGCCACAACCCTCCCGAAGACGGCGGCTTCAAATACAACCCACCCAACGGCGGCCCCGCCGACACGGCCGTCACCAAGTGGATCGAAAGCCGAGCCAACGAGCTCATCACCAACAAGCTCCAGGGGTTCAAGCGCCTCGCCTACTCCAAAGCCCTCGCCGCCGACACCACCCACCGCCACGACTACATCACCGCCTACGTCCACGACCTCATCAACGTCGTCGACATGGACGCCATCCGCAGCGCTTGCGCCGGAGCTACGGGCCTCACCCTCGCCGTCGACCCCCTCGGCGGCGCCGGCGTAGCCTACTGGCCCCGCATCGCCGACTTCTACAAACTCCCCCTCCACATCCTCAACCCCTACACCGACCCCACCTTCCGCTTCATGACCCTCGACTGGGACAGCCGCATCCGCATGGACTGCTCCTCCCCCTTCGCCATGGCCAGCCTCATCGCCAACAAAGACCTCTACGACGTAGCCTGGGCCTGCGACACCGACCACGACCGCCACGGCATCGTCACCCGCAGCAGCGGCCTGCTCAACCCCAACCACTATCTAGCCGTCTGCATTCAATACCTCTTCACCCACCGCCCCGACTGGTCCGCCAGCGTCGGCATCGGCAAAACCCTCGTCTCCTCCAGCATCATCGACCGCGTAGCCAAGGGCCTCAACCGCCCCATGCTCGAAGTCCCGGTAGGCTTCAAGTGGTTCGTAGACGGCCTCATCGACGGCACCCTCGGCTTCGTAGGCGAAGAGTCCGCCGGCGCCACCTTCCTCCGCCGCAACGGCTCGGTCTGGACCACCGACAAAGACGGCCTCATCCTGGGTCTACTTGCAGCGGAGATGACCGCCACCACCGGCAAAGATCCCGGCCNNGCCACGCCCGAACAAAAGGCCAAGCTCTCCAAACTCAGCCCCGCACAAGTCACCGCCACCCATCTCGCCGGAGAGCCCATCACCGCCATCCTCACCGAAGCCCCCGGCAACCACGCCCCCATCGGCGGCCTCAAAGTCACCACCGAAAACGGCTGGTTCGCCGCCCGCCCCTCTGGCACCGAAGACGTCTACAAAATCTACGCCGAAAGCTTCAACGGCCAGTCCCACCTAACCCAAATCCAAACCGAAGCCAAAGCCCTCGTAGCGAGCGCCATCGCCTAGCGAATCCCCCAACTCCAACTCTCGCCCTCCGCGCCGAACCCTCACCCACCACAGCCGTCATCCTGAGCGGAGCGCGAAGCGCGTAGTCGAAGGACCCCGCAGCACTCCACGCCACCCATACCTTGAACCCTCTTCAAACTCAAAATCGGTAAGGGGAAAGCTCGTTCCTCGAGACGCCGGGTGCCCCACCCATCGCGCACTTTGCGATGAGTGGGCCTCGGGCGCAGCCCGACCGCTCCCGCCCATCTCAACCCAGCCCAAGTTTCCTTCCAACCCATAGCCAAACCCTCCCGCCCAACCGCCATCTAACTCCCCAAGGCGGCTGGATGCGAGCCGCAGGACGTCTGCCCCCGGAGCACCTCATGCCAACCAAATCCCACACCCTCTCCGCCGACGATCGCAAGCAGATCGACGACTCCGACTACGCCTTCCCCGACCAACGCAAAGAACCCCTCGAAAACGCCTCCCACGTCCGCAACGCCATCGCGCGATTCGATCAGGTCAAGGACGTCTCCGACGAAGACCGCGAGAAGGCCTTCCACAGAATCAAAGCTGCAGCCCGGAAATTCGGCGTCGAGATGCAGGAGACCCACTGGAAACAACTGGGCAAGCATCCCCACACAGCCAACGCCTCTTAACCACCAGGCCCCACCCTCCAACTCCCGCCGTCCGCGCAGGACCGCAGCCCCCGGGTGCCCCATTCATCGCGCTCTTTGCGATGAGTGGGCCTCGGGCGCAGCCCGACCACTCCCGCCCATCTCATCCTCTGCGCGACGCTCTCACCTTCTCCATCCCCACCAGCAAATCCGCCGAAATCCCCAACCGCGTTCTCACCCGCCGGATCATCGGCAGCGTCAACCGCCGCTTCCCCGTCATC
>DHWW01000041.1:0-344 GCA_002413385.1 Granulicella sp. UBA5172 | reverse complement strand
GGATCAGGGGCATCCATCGGAAAATGTTTTCCCTCATACGCGCCCACCAGCGTAGCCAGCACATCCAGTTCATCGCCTTCCGGCGTGTTCGCCTTTGCGCTCATCAGTTGCTCCACTCGCGCCAGCGCCTTGCTGTAATCCGCTTTCGTCCGGATCGGCCTAACCAAGATACCTGTCTTCGTCATAATTCACCTCCCGCGCATCGATCTTGTCGTACTCTTCGTGCGTCCCCAGCCACTTCACAAACAAAATTTGATACTCATAGTTGATCGCCGCAATCAACCGGTAGTCGTTCCCTTTGATATTGAAGACCACCCGTTCCGACGTCAGTACACTCGCTGAAC
>DHWW01000178.1:4314-6068 GCA_002413385.1 Granulicella sp. UBA5172 | reverse complement strand
GCAAGGGCAAGGGCAACGGCACGTGCAACAGTAAGAGCGAGGGTGCGGGCAGCCCATGGCTCAGAGGGGAGACGTGGGCTGCTGTGGGGGTGCGGGCGTTCGGTTCGGGGGGTGAGGGTGGTTATTTGGAGCCGGACGTAGGTGATGTGCCAGACGGAGCGGCTGCCGTCGTCGGTGACGAAGAGGCTGCCGTCGTTGGCTACGGCTACTCCGACGGGACGGCCCCAGACCTTGCCGTCGGGGGTGACGAAGCCGGTGAGGAAGTCGTCGTATTCTCCGGTGGCGTGGCCGTCCTTCATGGGGATGTAGATGACCTCGTAGCCGGCGCGCTTGGCGCGGTTCCAGGAGCCGTGCTCGGCGGCGAAGGCGCCACCCCAGAACTCATGCGGAAACATGGAGGCGGGCTTGTCGGTGTGGACGCCGGTGCTGGAATGCCCGGTGACTACGGCGGAGGGGTAGAAGACCATTTCGAGGGAGGCCATGTGGGGCTGGACGAGGACGTCGGGGGTGACGACTTTGGAGGAGAGGTTGATGCGCTTGCAGTTTTTGGCCTGGTTGGGCGTGAGGGGCGAGGATAGCTGCGGGTTGGGGCCGGTTCCGTAGGCGCAGGGCTGGGGGAGGCGCGGGTCGGGGTGGCCTCCCATGTAGTACCAGGGCCAGCCGAAGAAGCTGTGCTCGGGAACAGAGGTGACGTAGTCGGGGACGAGGTGGTTGCCGAGGTCGTCGCGCTCGTTGGTGGAGCACCAGAGGGAGCCGGTGGTGGGGTTGATGGCCTCGCCGACGCAGTTGCGGATGCCGTGGGCGTAGACCTCGACGAACTTGCCCTGGGGGGTGAACTCGAGGACGTCGGCGCGGTGGAATTCTTTGGGGTGGGTGTCGGCGTCGTCTACATTTGAGCCCGAGCCTACCGACACGAGCATGTGGGAGCCGTCTTTGGTGAAGACGACGTCGCGGGTCCAGTGGCCTCCTCCGGTGAGCTGGGCGTATCCGGGGATGTTGGGGACGATGGTCTCGGGTTTGCCGGTGGAGTGGAGGTCTCCGGAGTGGTAGGGGAAGCGCTGGATGGTGGTGGCGTTGCCGACGTAGACGTACTTGGGGTTGGGGCCGGCGGGGTAGAAGGCGATGCCGAAGGGGTGGTCGAGGCCGGTGGCGAATTTTTCGATGGTGGCGGCCTTGCCGCTGGGGGCGACTCCGCGGAGGACGAAGAGGGTTCCGGCGCCGGAGTCGGAGAGGAAGAGGTCGCCGTTGGGGGCCGTGCGGATGAGGCGGGGCTCGGTGAAGGTGCCGTTGCTGAGCTTCATGTGCTCGGTGGCCTGGGCGCGCTCGAGAGGCTTGGAGTCGCCACCGGCGTAGAGGGTGACGTCGAAGTCGACGGGGGCGATGGGCCAGGCGTTGGTGGGGCGGGGGATGACGTGGGGACCGTTGCTGACGGCTTCGGCGGGGTTGGGCTGGGGGAGGTCAGAGAGGGTGATCTTGTGGCGGACGCCGGGATGCTGTTGGGCCCAGTCGGTGAAGGCGGATTGGCCGGTGAGGAGGGGCTGCTGGGCGAGGGCCGCGGTGGTGCAGAGGGCGGCGGCGGCGAGCGTGAGGGTTTTTATGGGAGAGGTCATGGAGGGTCCTTCGTTGGGGTGGCTTGTGGGGTGCGTGTCGTTGGGTGCGGGGAAGTGCAAAGTGTTGGTGGTGCGGGGAGTATCTTCGCTTTGCTCTAGGATGACGAGAGTTTGGGCGGGGTTGGAGGTGAAGGTAAGGGCAAC
>DHWW01000178.1:2940-4128 GCA_002413385.1 Granulicella sp. UBA5172 | reverse complement strand
GCAACGGCAACGGCAACGGCGGACGTGGCTGTCGAAGTTGTTATGTTACCTGGACGTTGGTGGAGGGGGTGGAGATGCCGAGGGTGGAGTGTTCTCGGCGGTGGGGTTGTGGGCGGAGGCGAGGGCTTTGATCTGGTCGAGGCTGGCGGTGGCGTCGAGGAAGGCGCGGTCGTCGCTGTGGGAGAGGGTGATGGAGTTGAGGACGGAGCGCATGGCGTCGGCTGCGGGGGTGGGGGGCTGCTGCGGTGCGGAAGCCTGCTCGGCACTGAGGCCGCGGAGGATGCCGAGGACGGTGGTGAGGGTGTCGACGGTGTGCTCGGCGGCTGCGGGGTTGGGGGCGAACTCTTCGATGCGGAGCTGGACGGCTCCTCCGGAGAGGACGTGGGCGGTGCCGGTGTAGCGGAGGCTGGCGACGAGGTCGGTGTCTTCGGGGAGAGGGAGTTGGAGGCCGAGGATGGAGATGAATCCGTTGTCGGAGAAGGGGAGGCCGATGTGGCCGATGCCCCAGGCCTGGGAGAGGAGGGGGACNNCGGGAGCGGTCGAGCATGGAGTGGATCTGCTCGGGGGTGGGCATGTTGGAGGCGGCGATGGTGTCGTAGGCGAGCTGGGTGATGCGGAGCTGGCGGCCTTCGACGGGGATGGTGTAGATGGTGCGGCCGGTGTAGAGCTCCTTGGAGGTGGCGATGGAGGCGAGGTAGTGGGCGAGCTTGTCGCCGTCGAAGTGGCCGACGAAGACCTCGGAGTAGGCGATGGGGCCGTTGGGACCGCTGGGGTTGGGCATGCGGTGGAGGGCGAAGGCGACGGCGTCGATGTCGCGCTCGGGGACGATGCCGGTGGCGTCGATGAAGTGCTGGAAGTAGGGGCTGCGGACGACGGGGGTCTGGTCGAAGTGGGTGGCGGAGCGGATGGCCTGGAGCTGGACGTAGAGGATGGCGTCGGATTCGGGGAGGAGGCGCGCGGCTTCGGGCGGGGCCTTGGCGCGGAGGTAGAGCATGGTGCCGAGAGCGGCGAAGAGGAGGACGGCGATCAGGAGCGGGATGGTGGTTCGCTTGCGCATGAGTTGGTTGGGCGGAGCGGTGTTCGGGTGGTTGGTGGATTTGCTGTTGGAGGATTCGCTGTTGGAGGATGACGGGCAACTGCAAGAGTAATCGCTATTGCCTGGGAACGGCAGATCCCTACGTGTGGAGG
>DHWW01000178.1:0-2890 GCA_002413385.1 Granulicella sp. UBA5172 | reverse complement strand
GCAAAGGCAACGCACAAGCAGTTGCGGGTGGGTTAGTGGGTGTAGCTGTCGGCGTTGGGGACCAGGTGCATGTAGACGTCGCGGGAGATGTGGGTTTGCCAGTGGCCGGTGACGCGCGCGATGCCGATTAAGCTGAAGAAGAGGATGGCGAGGATGGCGACGATGGTGCGCGGTCCGAGGGCGCGGCCGTGCCAGCGGGCGTTGGATTGGGCCAGGGATTGTGCGGCGGGGCTGGCGTCCGCGGGGAGCGAGAGGGTGGGCGTGCGGCGTGGCGGGAGGGCGAAGTTGAGGGCGTTTTCGGCGGGGCAGGCGGCGATGCAGCTTAGGCAGCCGGCGCACTCGGCCGAATGGATGGTGACGAGCTGGGCGACGGGGAGGTTGGAGGGGCAGGCTTTGTTGCATTTGCCGCAGTCGATGCAGGCGGCGGGGTCGCGACGGATTTTTACGGGGCTGAGCATGGAGACGAGGCCCATGAGCGCTCCGTAAGGGCAGAGGAAATGGCACCAGAAGTTTTTGATCATCATGGAGAGCAGGACGATGGTGGCGAGGATGGCGATGCCGATGACGCTCATGTGGCGGAAGAAGTTGAGCATCTTGACGTCGGCGATGATGCCGAAGGGGGCGAGGAGGAATTGCTGGAGGACGTCGGCGGAGAGGGTGAGGACGACGTAGAGGAAGAAGGCCAGGAGGAGGTACTTGAGGCTGCGCAGGGGGATGTCGAGCCAGCGGGGGAGGGTGAGATTGCGGCCGAAGAGTTTCTGGCCGAGGCGCCAGAGGTATTCGGACACCGTGCCGACCGGGCAGAGCCAGGTGCAGAAGGTCTTTTTGAGTAGAAGGCTGGAGAGCAGGAAGGCGACGAGGAGGAACATCGCCGCGGGATGGATGGCGGAGATGTGGTGGGTGACGAGGAAGTACTTGAGGTTCATGATGCCGGCGATGGGGAGCCAGCCTTCGACGCCGGCGGGGCGGCTGAAGTAAGGGGATTGGCCGTTGGTTTCGTAGTAGCGGACCCAGAGGATGAACTGGAGGCCGAGCCAGGCGTTGAGGGCGAGGAAGGCGAGTTGGACGGTGTGGCGGATTCGTTGAGAGCGGTCGCGGAGGATGCGGCGGACGAAGGGCTTTTTGGGCCTGGATGGGGGTACGACGGAGAGTTTGGGGGCGACGGGAGGCTCGAATGTGGGGGGCATATGCGTCCTTCTGATGTTGACAGTAGAGGCTGGAGGAGAAGGACGATAGGACTTTGGTCACAGTGGACGAGGCGCGGGGATGATAGGGGGAATGGCAGGTGGATGTGGGTCTGGATGCGGGGCTGGGAGCTATGGTAAAGTTGAGACAGCGCTCGAGAGGTTTGCGAGCGCGGTTTGCTGTTAGCGTAAATTAGCTCATTTGCTGTCAGATGCTGGCGTAGCTCAGCTGGTAGAGCACCTGATTTGTAATCAGGCGGTCGGGGGTTCAAATCCCTTCGCCAGCTCCAGATTTTTTGGGGCAGCAAGACGAGTTGGTTGTAGTTGATGTTGGTTGTACCTGCTTGAAGTTCCCGCCTTGCAGCGTTCACCATCCACAGTCTGAGCGAGGTTCGTGCGAGGGATCGCGTGGGCGGTTGCGTGGGGGTGGATGGAGCATTGCAAGAGGGCGAAGGCAGCGCAGGGCACAGGTGGCCGAGCGGTTAATGGCAGCAGACTGTAAATCTGCCACTCTACGAGTTACGGAGGTTCGAATCCTCCCCTGTGCACCACTTTTTGGTTGTTGGTTTTTGGTTGTTGGTGAGTAGTGCGAGGGTTGAGATGGATATGGCTCCCTCGGGCGATGGGCGGCTGGTTGTTGCGCTGGTAGTGCTGGCGGTTTTGGCGGTGCTGGTGTGGCGAACGATGGAGCCGGGTAAGATGCAGGAGTTGAGTTGGCTGCTGCTGGGATTTTTCGCATTTCGTGTTGTGTTGACACGGATGCGATCGCGGTAGAGTAGATGTGTTGTAGGAATGCTGATGTAGCTCAGTGGTAGAGCACTCCCTTGGTAAGGGAGAGGTCATGGGTTCAAGCCCCATCATCAGCTCCAGATTTTTGCTGGTTTGCGCGGGAGTAACTCAGTGGTAGAGTCACAGCCTTCCAAGCTGTTGGTCGCGGGTCCGATTCCCGTCTCCCGCTCCAGATTTGAAGACCCCGAAGGACGGAAGTACGCAATGGCAGAGCCCCAGTTTCAGGTAGACCGCACGACGGCGCTGTATGAGCGCCCGGCAATGAATATTGTCGATGTAGCGACGTTTACCGAGGTGAAGAAGGCGATTGCGGATGTGTATGCGCCGGGGAATGTGGAGAAGTTTTTGAAGTCGGTGGGACGCTCGGGGATGCGGGTTCGCGATTTTGAAGCGGTGCTGAAGAGTGGCAAGCTGGGAGTCGCGACGGCGAGCTGGTATGCGACGTTGACGAATGGCGATCAGGGGCAGATTCGCGAGTTTTACCTGGCGTCGGCGGAGAAGGTGGAGCTGGCGCTTCGCGATAAATATTTCAAGGTGTATGCGTACTACTAAGAGCAATGGGTGTGCGTAACGGCTGGGGATGATTCCGGCGATGGGTTTTGCAGCAGATTTCGATTTCGATAAGAAAGAGAGCAGTCATGGGCAAGGAAAAATTTGATCGCAGCAAGCCGCACGTAAACATTGGAACGATTGGTCATATCGATCATGGCAAGACGACGCTGACGGCGGCGATCACGAAGGTGTTGTCGAAGCATAACCCGAAGAACAGCTTCCGCTCGTTCGACACGATCGATAACGCTCCTGAGGAGCGTGAGCGCGGTATTACGATCGCGACCTCGCACGTGGAGTATGAGACGGCGAACCGTCATTATGCTCACGTCGACTGCCCGGGCCACGCGGATTACATCAAGAACATG
>DHWW01000078.1:231-14536 GCA_002413385.1 Granulicella sp. UBA5172 | reverse complement strand
AGATGTGTATAAGAGACGCCGTATGCATCGATACGTCGGTCGCGCAGGAACGGCCAATGCTGACGTGTCACCTCGACCTCAGTTGAATCGAGGTCAGCGTACAAAATCTCTTCCTTGTCATGCGAAGCCCTCGCGATCACGCGCCCAAACGGATCCGCAATAAAACTACCACCCCAGAACTCCAATCCACTCGCAGCCGAATGGTCGCCCGGGCCTTCCATCATCACGCCGTTGTGCAGTACATCGCCATGCTCGTGCCCAACGCGATTCACTGCGCAGACAAACACGCCATTCGCAATTGCGTGAGCTCGCTGGATGGTCTGCCACGCGTCATATTGCCGCTCGCCAAACTCGACCTTCTCGCTCGGATGCCAGCCGATCGCGGTAGGGAAGAACAGCGTCTCGGCGCCCTTCAACGCCGTGATGCGCGCGCCTTCCGGATACCACTGGTCCCAGCAAACGAGCGTGCCGATTGGGCCAGCCGACGTCTTCTGAGCCAGGAACCCAAGGTCCCCGGGAGTGAAATAGAACTTCTCGTAATAGAGCGGATCATCCGGGATGTGCATCTTGCGATAGATCGCCGCAATGTTGTCCTCCGCATCCGAAGCATAGTCCAGAATGGCTGCCGTGTTGTGATAAAGGCCCGGGGCGCGCCGCTCGAACAAGCTCGCAATCAGCACCAGTTTGAACTCGCGCACCACCTCACTCAGAGCAGCAGTTGAAGGTCCGGGGATCGACTCCGCCGTCGCGAAGAGCGCGTGATCTTCGCGCTGGCAAAAGTACTGCGCGCGAAATAGCTCGGGCAGACAAATCAACTTCGCGCCGCCCTCAGCGGCTTCGCGTACACGCGCCACCGCCTTCTCCAAGTTCGCCTGGGTCGAAGCCTCACAAGACATCTGAATCAGCGCAACGCGCGTGCTAGCCATAACATTCCTCCATCCTGTGGGTGCAGGTTCCGCCCAAGCAAAAGGCGCTGGAATCAGCCAGCGCCATGACATCGCTTTATTTTATCTGCTACCTACCTATCGTCGAACAGCAAAATCGCCGCCGCAATTGTGGTCGTCCAATTCCCATTCCTCGCTCCTACAGCCGACTGCGTCACATTCGCCGTCCGCACAATCTTGTTCGAGATCCTATAGATCTCCTTCTTTTCATCCCAGCTCTTATCCGGGTCAAAGTCCACGTCCAGCGTCGTAGCCAGCATCTCCGCCGCGAGCTCCTCGGCATAATCGCCGGCCTGGTCCTCCGTCTGACCAAAGCTGTGGTGCTCGGACAGGTAGCCATACATGTTCCTGTCCGTCGGAATCGCGACGCCGATCGAGCTGACCACCAGCCGGTGCGCCTCGCGTGTGGAGTTCTCGGCCACGACCGCAAACACCACTTCGCCAGGGTTCAGGTATTTCAGACCCTCCTTGCGCGTGATCATCTTGCAGTTCGGCGGGAAAATCGATGATACCCGCACCAGATTTTGCGCCGCTACCCCCGCGTCACGCAGCGCCATCTCGAAAGAGGTTAACCGCTCCTTGTGCTTACCCACGCCTTTGGTGAAAAATAGACGTGTTGGAACCATATTTTTTCCCAATTCCGACGATCCTCCGTGCGCAACGTTGCACACGTGTCCGGCTGCACTTTGCCAGGCCACGTTTTCCCAGTGGAATTATCATACGTCGCGGGCCCGGATTGTGAAGCCGCCATGCATCCCCCGCAGCCTCCCGGAGAAAACAGCCTTGCAAGCCGATCAGCCCGACGTCTTTATGGAATTTTAACGACAGCTTCTGCTACCTTTAAACTGAAAACCGAAAATTGCCTCAGACGTAGTTTTTTGTTGTCAAAGCCTCACCATATCACCACGGCAGCTGACTGCCCATGAAGGAGTGCCATGTCGACCGAATTTCGTAATTTTCTGGAGTTGTCGTACGAGGAGCTGGAAGAGCTTAATCTGCGAGCCAAGGATCAGCGGAAGAGGCGTGTTGCCGCTGACGTTCTACAGGAAGAACGTCTGAAGTACCTCGCCGACACGCCCGGCATCAAGGCCGTGACCGTGCTCTTTTCGGATCTCGAAGGCCGGCTCCACATGCTCGACTACGACAAGAAATTCCTCGTCAAGAGCTACGATAATCTCACCTTCGATGGCTCTTCGATCCGCGGCTTTACGGCCCAGCGCGAGAGTGATCTCCGCCTCGCCCTCGATTGGAGCGCCTTCTACTGGACTCCCGCCGACATCTTCGGCTCCGGCAAGGTCCTCGTCTTCAGCGAGGTGATCGACAAGAACGGCGGGCACTACTCCGGCGATCTTCGTGGCGTCCTCAAGGACTTCGCCAAGCAGCAGTTTGAGAAGAACGGATACACCCTCAACGCCGCCAACGAGATTGAGGGCTTCCTCTTCGATGGCATCGACGCCGAGCGTAACTACCACCAGACTGGCACCTTCGAGTACGTCAACCAGGGCGGCTACTACCACTCTCTCCCCGGTGACCCGCTCCGCGAGTTCATCGACACCACCGCGGAAGTGCAGCGCGCGATGGGTTTCGAGAACGAGAAGGACCACCCGGAAGTCGCTCCGTCGCAGTTCGAGATTAATTACTCCTACGGCGATGTCGTCGCTGCCGCTGACCAGATTCAGCTCTACAAGCTGATCTGCCGTCAGGTCGCGACCCAAATGGGCATGACTGCCTGCTTCCTCCCCAAGCCCGTCACCGGCGTCAACGGCTCGGGCATGCACACCAATGTCTCCATCACCAAGGGTGGCAAGAACCTTTTCTGGGATCCCAAGGGCGACGAAAAGATCTCAAAGCTCGCATGGGGATTCGTCGACAAGATCCTCACCCATGGCAATGACATCTGCCTGCTGCTCAATGCGAGCGTGAATTCGTATCGCCGCCTCGACCCGCACTTCGAAGCCCCCAATCAGATCAAGGCTTCGGCTACGGATCGCGGCTCCATGGTCCGCATTCCTATTGGCAACGAGAAGTCGGCGCGCGTCGAAGTTCGTTCCGTGGGCCCCGACGCCAACCCCTACATGGTGCTCTACTCGATCTTCAAGACGGGCCTCGGTGGCCAGACCTCGAAGATCAAGAACCTGCGCCAGGCAGAGCGCTATCTTCCAGACAATATCTACACCGCGCTCGAGAACTTCCGCGGAGCCGAGTGGGTCGACGAGATGCTCGGCTCCGGCGTCAAGGAGCGCTACGCTGACCTGAAGCAGGCCTCAGCCGACCGCTGCCCACGTCTGCTTGGCACCATTGTCAAGGACTGCGAAGTCCAGTTCCACCACGACGTCTATAACCAGCTCCTCTGGGGCCAGTTCTAAGGTAAACTCAGCTTTACGAAGAGCGCCTTGGCCTTGTTGAGGCGCTCTTCGTATTGCCTGCAATACGAACAATCAGGAGCCATCAGAATGGCCTATGAGGCGCAGCAGAGAACGAATCGGCTCCTGCGTCCAGGACTAGTTCACCATTGAGACTGCCCTGGACAAACAGCGTTCAATGTTGGCCGGATTCACTCGTGGTAGGTCAGGCTTGAATAAGCCCCCTCATCCATAAACCGGTTTCCGCATTCTTTGTGCGATCATCGCGCGAGTCCCTGTCGCATCCTCATTCCCGCGGCATATCATCGTGGGGTGCAGAAAGATTGCCTAAGAGATAGGAGCTAAGAACAAGATGCGTAAGAAAGTAACGATCGTCGGTGCCGGCAACGTCGGCGCAACGGCGGCCCATTGGATCGCTGCCAAGGAACTCGCCGATGTGGTTTTGATTGATGTCGTTGAAGGCGTCCCGCAGGGTAAGGCGCTGGACCTCCTTGAGGCTATGCCCATCGAAAAGCGCGACGTCTCGATCGTGGGTACCAACGACTACGCGGATACGGCAAACTCCGACATCGTGGTCATCACCGCAGGCATCGCACGCAAGCCAGGGATGAGCCGCGACGATCTCCTCAACACCAACTTCAAAATCATGAGCGATGTGATCGGCAAGGCCGTAGCTGCAAGCCCTAACGCCATCCTCATCATCGTTGCGAACCCGCTCGACGCCATGGTGCAGACTGCCTTCAAGAAGTCTGGATTCCCCCGTGAGCGCGTCATTGGTATGGCCGGCGTGCTGGACTCCGCCCGCTTCCGTACGTTCATCGCAGAAGAGCTGAAGGTGTCGGTAGAAAACGTCACGGCCTTCGTGCTCGGCGGCCACGGTGACACGATGGTTCCACTCTCGCGCTACTCCACAGTGGCTGGTATCCCCATCACGGAGCTGATTGAGCCGGCTCGCCTGAAGGAACTCGAAGCCAGGACAGCCAACGGTGGTGCAGAGATTGTCAAGCACCTCAAGACTGGCTCTGCTTACTACGCGCCCTCTGCTGCGACGACTGAGATGGTGGAAGCCATCCTCAAGGACAAGAAGAAGATCCTGCCCTGCGCTGCCTATCTCGAGGGGGAGTATGGCATCAACGGTTTTTATATCGGCGTTCCCTGCAAACTTGGCGCCAAGGGCATCGAGCAGATCATCCAGATCAAGCTCACGCCGGAGGAGCAGGCGGCACTCAATAAGAGCGCAGATGCCGTCAAGGAGCTCTGCACGGTGATCGGCGTCGCATAATCCATTTCCGCACAAAACAGCAGAAGGCCCGTTCATCGAACGGGCCTTCTGCTGCTTTGGGTTTCATCCTACAGGGTTTTCATCCTGCAGGGGGATGTGCTGTTCGAAACTAGCTGCGGTTGATGGTTACGCTCTCGAGCATGACAGGTGTCTTGGGCTGGTCCATCGGGCCGCGAGGGAGGCGGCTGATCTTCTCCGCAACCTCATAGCCTTCGATCACCTCGCCGAAGATGGTGTGCTTGCCTGTCAGCCAGCTCGTGTCGGTCACCGTAATGAAAAACTGGCTTCCATTGGTGTTCGGTCCGGAGTTGGCCATCGCCAGCTTACCCGGCTCCTTGAAGTGATGTGGGCTGCCCTTGGTCTCGTCGGCGAATTTATACCCGGGGCCGCCCATGCCTGAACCTTCAGGATCGCCGCCCTGGATCATGAACTCCGGGATGACGCGATGAAAGACGGTGCCGTCGTACAGCTTCGAACCCTTCTTGGAGCGCGAATTCCATTCCTTGGTGCCTTCGGCAAGGCCAATAAAGTTGGCTACGGTCTCGGGTGCTTCGGCCTCAAAAAGCTTGCAAACAATAGTCCCTTCAGTGGTCTTGAAGGTGGCGGTCATAGACATTGAATCTCCTTAAAGCTGCATGTAGCTCATGCGTTTAGATGCTCGGCTGCGTTGAAAGTAGGACGTATGTTTCTGGGAAACGTCATCGATTTGGGTAACTTGTATATTCCATCGGCAAAAAGAAGCGCAACAAAACAATAAAAATAAAATCCTTGTTAGATCCGGTTCGCGCTCCTCTTCGGTCTCGAACCTGATCCCATCGGATAGCTGCAGCGTCAGGCGAACTACTCTGAGCCTGGATTTCATTCTGCATGGGGTCGATTCTCGGCCCCGGTGTGCTCAATCGATGGGATGAACATCAAATCCAATTAATGATAACCGACAACGCGAGGATGCTCCTTCATTCTTTGCCCGTGGTGGCTCGGGTATCCAATGATTCAAATTGGAATACATCGTCCCGGCGACTATCCAAACCAGCGCTTCTTGCTCTACCAGCGCTTCTTGCTCTGGCTGTTGAGGCTCAGGCCTGCGGTACAGCTTCATCCGGACATCCAACTCGCCCAATGCCGACCTCGACTCACTCGCCACTTTCGCTATGGCTGGGGGCTCGCCGGTGCGCCCTGTGCCGGCTCACTCGGAAGCGGTGGAAGCGGCTGCCCTGACGGCACGATTGTCACCTTGTTCATCACTACCGGCGTCAGCGGCTTGTCCTCAGAATTGCGGTCTACCAGGGCAATTCCGGTAACCATCAAGACCGTATGCGGGTCGCACTGCCCAAAGACCGTGTAATTGCCATTTAGCTCTGGCGCAGCATTTTGTGTGATGAAGAACTGGCTGCCATCGGTTCCCGGGCCAGAGTTCGCCATCGCCATCCGTCCCGGAACATCGAAGCGCAAGCTCGGCGAGATCTCGTCCGGGATGTAGAACCCGGCATCGCCCATGCCCGTTCCCAGTCGATCGCCCCCCTGAATCATGAACCCGGGAATCACGCGGTGAAACGTCGTGCCGTCATAGAAGGGAACGCCGGTCATCTTCTGCAGCGTCACCGGATCCGTCCAGGTCTTTGTCCCCGTGGCAAGCCCGATAAAGTTGGCCACCGTCACCGGCGCCTCCTTTTCGAACAGCTTGCACGTCAGCCTTCCCATCGTCGTATCGATGACCACCGTTGGCCCTGTTGGGACCGGTGGGGGTGCCTCATGTGCGACCGCCGAAGGGGCGTCAGGCAGCGCATCCGTAGCCGTTGGTGCCGTAGCCGCTGGTGCCGAAGTTGCTGGTGCCGTTGTCGCAGGCTGTGTTGTCGTGGTTTGCGCGATCGCCGCGGTGGAGAAAAGTGCAAGCGAGCAGAGCAGGGTACTGAGGGCAAAATTCGATATTTTCATTCCGGATTAAGGCTACTCCATCAGGTCAAATCGTCCAAGGCGCCTTACCGTGGAAGCTCTGCCCTTGCTGCGCCTACGGACGAATCCGCCGCTCCGTAATACAGCAGCCACTGTCCCTGAAACGCCACCAACCCCTCTGCAAACGTCGTCCCAGCAGTATATTGACCGCTGCGCTCGTAGGGCATGGTGGGCGTCAGGACGGGTTTAGCGGTCCGATCCAGCAGCTTGGCAGGGTTCGCCGCCGAGAATAGCGCCTCGCCTACGGAATACGCTCCCGGCGCAATCTTCGGGTCACTCGCCAGCGTCTCATCGCCTGTCCCGGTCGAATTCTTCCCGTTGTACAGCAGCACAATCCCTTTCCTTGTCAGCAAGGGCGGAGGACCCACCTCAGGAAAGCCGCTATCAAAATGCCCTGCACGTGCCGACATCACCACCAGCGGCAGGTGCGTCTGCGGATTCAGAACCGGTGTCCAGTGGATCAGGTCTTTCGACGTGGCCAGCCTCACCTTGATCTCGCCCCAGTACATCCAATACTTGCCGTGTAGCTTCACCGCCTGCACCCGCCCATTGTGCAACTCGGTCAGAATCCCGCCGGACTTGTAGAGCAAGCTGTCGTACTTCCCATTGGTGGCCGTGCCAAACGCTGGCCCCCACTTCGTCCATTTCTCGAGATCCTTCGACGTCGCGATGCCGATCGTATACTGGCCAGCGCCCCGCGCCCACTGCGTATACGTCATCACATAGGTGCCATCTGGAGCCACCACGATCCGCGGGTCTTCCACCCCTCCCGGGTACTCGTGGATTTTTTGATAGTCGTCTTTGATATACAGCACCGGAGCGCCCTCGGTCGTGAACTGGAGCCCATCCATGCTCGTTGCCAGGCCCAGCCGCGAAACGTGCTGGCCAATCTCATCCTTGCCCGACGCATCCTCTGCCCGAAACACCACTGCTACCTTCCCATCCGGCGCAATCGTTGCAGCCGGATTGAAGGTATGGAGGGCCTCCCAGTAGGTCTTCTGATCGGTGATTGGGTCGGTGTAGTAATAAAACTTGTTGGGCTCGATGACCGGCCCCGCAGTCGGACGCGTGAACGGCCCAATCACCCAGGACTGCGCCACCAGCGCAACGGTGTTCGCTGCGAGAAGCACGGCGGNNGACAGAGGAAAGTTCAATGGCAAAACAAGCAATCTGGGTCATGTTGAAAGCCAAGCCCGGGAAGGAAGCCGACGTCGAGGCGTTCCTCAACAGGGCGCAGCGATGAGCAATGACGAACCGCAAACCGTCACCTGGCACGGCGTCAAACTGGGCCCTGGCATCTACGGCGTCTTCGATACATTCGACGACGAAGCTGGCCGCGATGCCCATCTCACAGGTGAGATCGCGAAGGCCCTTATGGCCAATGCCTCCACACTTTTCTCGAACGAACTCCAGATCGAAAAGATGGAGATCCTCGCCAACAAGTAGCCGCTATTCTCTTGTGGCGTGCGCTTGTACCTGTCCGAACACCCGCAGCAAATTTCCGCCGAGCAGCTTCTTCAACTGCCCGGCGGTATACCCACGCTCAGCCAGCGCTGAGGTAATCTTTGGGAGGTCGGCCGCACTCTCGAGCCCCTCCGGCAGAATCGGAAATCCATCGAAGTCCGATCCCAGCCCAACATGTTCGATTCCTGCCACCTGCGCCACATGATCGATATGGTCGATCAGCGACCTGAATGGCGCTCGCGGTAATGTCTCGCGCAGCCGCTCCGCATAAAAGGCTCGATCCACCGTAAGGGGTACGTCGTAGGGTACGGCCTCACCACGCTCTCGAAACCCTTCTGCAGCGGCGGTATACAGACTCTCGCGCTCTGCCCGCGTTGCTGCCCAACCTTCGCGCCACCTGTCATCGATGAAGGCCGGATAGAAATTCACCATCACCACGCCATCATTCGTCGCTATCGCCAGCAACTGTTCGTCGGTCAAATTCCGCGCCACATCCGTCAGCGCTCGAGCACTGGAATGTGACGCAATCACCGGCGCATGCGTCGTCTTCAGCACATCCCAGAACGTCGTGTCCGCGACGTGCGAAACATCCACCATCATCCCCAGACGATTCATCTCGCGCACCACCTCGCGCCCGAAGCCCGTCAACCCGCCATGATGCGTCACCGTCTCATCGCCCATGTCGCCAGAGCTATCCGCCCACTCATTTGTGTTCGACCATGTCAGCGTCATATACCGCACACCCAACCGGTGATACATGCGCAGCAGACCCAGGTTGGCCTCAATGGAGTGTCCACCCTCAATCCCCAGCAGCACACAGAACACTTTGTCTTTATGAGCCTGCAAAATATCCTCCGGCGCAAGCCCCAGGCGCATCGTGGATGGATGTCTTCGCAGTTGCTCATACACGCCGTCGATCAACTGCAGGGTGCGATGGGCGTAGCGCCCGCGCCACTCGGTTGGCTCCGCCCAGATCGCAAAAAACTCCGCAGCCAGGTTGCCCGTCCGCACCGACTCCAGATTCAGCATCCCCGCACCCAGCGGATCGCTGAAGTTCCACCCCTCGTCGACAAACCGCTGTGGCGTATCCGCGTGGCCGTCGATCACCACCGCTGCTGCGTGAATCTCTTCTGGATTCTGCATCATGTTGATTCCAAAATACCGCGAAGTTCGATTGTAGCAATGAACCTTCGCGAGACAACGCGGGTGCGCACTCAAGCCATCTCTCTATGCAGAGGTGAACTATGGCAAACGGACTCGATTCAACAAAGATGGCAAGTCGTCCTTCCCACGAAGCTATCGAGAGTACTGGTGGAGAAGCAACCGGGGTCGGTGAAACGGCCGAGCGGCGCCTTGATCAAGCGGCCATGGAGAGTGCGAAGCGCGCGCAGAACCGTATTCATGCCGATGAAGGAAAAGTTCCCGGAACTTCGATCTTTACAAAATAGGACAACAGGAATTTAACTGTGGACAGTTAGCAGAAAGAGCCTCGCTTGGCGCGAGGCTTTTCTGTTTTAAGTCGCATCCCCAAATGCTCTCGCTTGCGTCCTCTAGGCGCGCTGGGTGGCGGGGGCAACCGGCGTAGGCAGGTCGTCGCGTCGTTTGAAACTGGCGCATACGTAATCACCGTTCATCCTGGCGATCACTTCCAGGGAAATTTCCTTGGGACACGCGCCCGTACATTCGCCGATGCTGGTGCAGTTGCCGAAGGCTTCGGCATTCATCTGTGCAACCATGCTGAGGGCGCGGCGTTCGCGTTCCGGTTCGCCCTGGGGAAGGGTTCCGAGATGCGTGATCTTTGCGCCGGTGAAGAGCGCCGCTGACGCGTTGGGACAGGCAGCCACGCAGGCTCCGCAACCGATGCAGGCTGCAGCATCCATGGCTTCGTCGGCGATTTCCTTGCCCACCAGAATGTCGTTGCCGTCGGGCGCCTGGCCGGTTGAGACCGAGACATAACCGCCTGCTTCGATGATGTTATCCAGAGCTTTGCGGTCTACTACGAGATCCTTGATCAGTGGGAAGGCCTTCGCGCGCCACGGTTCGAGAGTCAACTCATCGCCGTTCTTGAAGTGCCGCATCGTCAACTGGCACGCAGTCGTTCCTCGTTCCGGGCCGTGCGCCATACCATTGATCACGAAGCCGCAGGACCCGCAGATACCCTCGCGACAGTCATGCTCGAACGCTACAGGGATTTCGCCGCGCAGGATCAGCGTCTCGTTCAAAACATCGAGACATTCCAGAATCGACATCTCAGTATCCACGTCGTCCATGGGGTAGGAGACAAACGCACCCTTTTCGCGAATGTTTTTCTGCCGCCAGATCTTCAGTGTAAGTTTCATTACTTGTAGCTCCTCTGGCTGGGGTGAACGTAATGGAACTCCAGGGGTTCCTTGTTGAGTTCAGGGGCAGCATCGGGACCTTTGTATTCCCATGCCGCGACGTAGGAGTAATGCTCATCGTCGCGTTGTGCCTCGCCATCTGCAGTTTGATACTCCATACGGAAGTGACCGCCGCAGGATTCATTGCGATCAAGAGCGTCGATGCACAACAATTCAGCCAGTTCAAAGAAGTCGGCTACGCGCCCTGCCTTCTCCAGGCTTGCATTCAGATCATCACCACTTCCGGGGACATTGACATTCTTCCAATACTCATCGCGCAGGACGCGGATCTTTCCGATGGCCAAGGTGAGACCCTCGGCGGTACGGGCCATCCCGCAATCGTCCCAAAGGATCTTTCCGAGTTCGCGATGGAAGGAATCCACAGTGCGATTGCCTTTGATGGAAAGTAGCTTGTCGAGCTTCGTCTTGACCGAAGCGACGGCTTCCTGCACGGCAGGATGGGACTCGTCGACCTGCGAAAATTTGTTGGTCGCCAGATAATTTCCGACAGTGTACGGAATGATGAAGTAGCCGTCCGAAAGTCCCTGCATCAATGCGCTTGCTCCGAGTCGATTGGCGCCGTGATCGGAGAAGTTGGCCTCGCCAAGTACGAACAAGCCAGGGATAGTGCTCTGCAGTTGGTAATCCACCCAAAGGCCGCCCATGGCGTAGTGAATGGCGGGGTAGATGCGCATCGGGACCTTGTAAGGGTTTTCGTCCGTAATGCGCTGATACATGTCGAACAGGTTGCCGTAGCGCTCGCGAACCGTCTTTTCGCCGAGGCGNNGCATTGCGCGAGGCTACATCGCGAGGAACGAGATTGCCGAAGCTGGGATAGCGCCGTTCGAGATAGTAATCGCGCTCGTCTTCCGGGATTTCGTTCGGAGGCCGCGGATCGCCCTTCTTCTTCGGAACCCAGATGCGTCCATCGTTACGCAGCGACTCGCTCATCAGCGTGAGCTTCGACTGATAGTCTCCAGAGACGGGAATGCAGGTTGGATGGATCTGAGTGAAGCAGGGATTGGCGAAGAGCGCTCCCCGCTTGTAGGCACGCCAGATGGCCGTGGCGTTGGAACCTTTGGCGTTGGTGGAGAGATAGTAGACGTTGCTATACCCGCCGCTGGCAAGGATCACAGCGTCGGCGATATGTACGCTGAATTCGCCGGTCACAAGATTGCGGGCGACGATACCGCGCGCCTGTCCGTCGATCACGATCAGGTCCAGCATCTCAGTGCGCGGGATCATCGTTACGGTTCCCGCATGAACCTGGCGCTCGAGCGCTTGATACGCGCCNNGGGACACCCTGCGCGACGCACTGGTCGATAATCTTCCCGCTGATCTGGGCGAGTCGGTAGACATTTCCTTCGCGGGCGCGGAAGTCGCCACCCTTGACCGTGTCATAAAACAGGCGGAAGACGCTTTCGCCGTCGTTTGGGTAGTTCTTTGCGGCGTTAATGCCGCCTTGCGCTGCGATGGAATGGGCTCGCCGGGGTGAATCCTGAAAGCAGAAGCATTTGACGTTGTATCCGAGCTCGCCAAGCGACGCTGCAGCCGAGCCACCGGCGAGGCCTGACCCTACAACGATGAGGTTGTGCTTACGCTTATTTGAGGGGTTGACGAGCTTCATGTCGAAGCAGGCCTTCGCCCACGCTTCTTCGATCGGGCCGGACGGAATTCTTGCGTCGAGTGTCATCTTATTTTATGAACCCCAGTAAAACGCTGATTGGAATGGAGATATACCCCAGAACGATGAGAGTGGCGACAGCTACGGCAGCCTTCCTGAGGTAAGGGGAGATGCGCGGATGGGCGAGGCCGACTGATTGGAACATGCTCCAAAGGCCGTGGCTGAGATGAAGCCCTAAAAGGCTGATTGCAAAGATGTACCAGGCTGAGACCCACCAGACCTGAAAGCCGGAGACCACGTTGCCGTAGACGTCGCCGGCGATGAATTGAGCGTGCGGATGGATGTACCCGGCGGTGAACTGGAGTAGGTGGAGGATGATGAAAACAAGGACGATAGGGCCGCTCCAGTACATGGTGCGGGAGGCGTAGGAGGAGTTGATGGCCTCTTTACGGGAGTAGCCTATGGGGCGGGCGGCCTTGCTGCGGAGGGCCAGTTGGACGGCGGCTACGATGTGCAGGGCGATGGCGAGGAGCATGACGCCGCGCTCAATCCAGAGTAACTCCCCTAGATTGTGCAGGAAATGGCTGTAGGCGTTGATGTGCTCGGGGGCTTCGTACATCTGAAGGTTGCCGAGCATGTGTCCGATGACGAAGCCGAACATCATCACGCCGGTGACGGCCATGACGACCTTCTTGCCGTTGGAGGACTGCCAGAATGTGACCGGATGTTCTTGATTCGAAATAACTTGCGTAGTGCTCATTCATTCTCCCCAGCCTTGTTGGCGCGGAGGAAATGCACACCGCGTAGATGGTTTGTGGAAGGTGGAGTGGGAGGTGCGGATGCGGCCATTTTAGGTGCTCCTCAACCCTGTTTCATGTTGCAAATGGCGTGACTGAACGGTTGTTCGGGTTGCGCATTTGCGAATCCAGAGGCAGAACGATTATTCCGCTCGCGGAGAGCGATGGTCAAGCAAACGGGACCTCGGCGGGCGATTATCGGTAGACATGTGCGGTATTGCTAAAAATGCGCGTTGTGGAGTTGCGCGAGGAGAGAACGGAAGGCATTGCCGCGATGGGAGAGTTGCCCCTTCTGTTCCTTTGAGATTTCGGCGAGGGTGAGGCCGAGGGAGGGGATGAGGAAGAGGGGGTCGTAGCCGAAGCCGGAGGCGCCGCGGGGCTTGTCGAGGAGTTGGCCTTCGACGGTGCCGTTGGAGCGGAGGAGGATTTCGCCATCGCGGGCGATGACGAGGGTGCAGACGAAGCGAGCGGAGCGGCTGGGATTGGGGAGGGCGGCGAGGAGGGAGAGGACGCAGAGGTTGTTGCGAATGTCCTTGTAGCCGGCGTTGGGTTCGAAGCCGAGCCGATCGGCGAAGCGAGCGGAGTGGACGCCGGGGTCGCCACCGAGGGCGTCGACTTCGAGGCCGGAGTCATCGGCGAGGACGAGGAGGCCGGGGGCGAGGCGGGAGTAGGCTCGGGCCTTGATTTCGGCGTTACCCATGAAGGTGGAGGCGTCTTCGATGGGCTCGGGCATCTCGTCGATGCCGGGGAGCTTGTCGATCTCGACGCCTTCGGCGTGTGCGGCGATTTTGAACTCGGCGAATTTGCCGATGTTGGTGGTGGCAGGGTAGAGAGTTGTCATGGGCCGGTGTGATTAGAGTGTACGGCAGAGCTATGGAGCCTTGCTGTCGGAGCTGAGAGCGGAGGGGTTTAGGATGCCGATGCGGCCATGGGGGCCTACGACGTAGGGGAGGGAGAGGGCGTTCCAGTGCTGTGCTGTATCGGGAGCCTCGCTGGCGCTTGGCTCTAGTGCGCGCCAGTTGCGGCCGTCGTCGGTGGAGATGTCGGTGCCGTTGGGGCCTACGGTGATCCAGGTGCGGGTGGGGGCGTCGTAGGCTACCGCGCTGCGGTAGCCGTGGGGTGGGGTGGTGGGATACACCTCCTTTTGGTGTCGAACGAAGAAACTGTAGGTTGGAGCTGACAGGAAGACCGACGCGCCCGGAGCGTCGGCATTCTGGTAGTCTCCGCCGACCACCATGACGTCAAACGTGACTTGATCGACCTTGCGATGCGCTACTGAGAATGCACCCTGAGCTTGAGTTGAGTGAGGAAACTTCAGTTTTGTCTTTTCGAATGATGGCATCGTCATCCATTCGTCTAAAACCAAGCCGCCTCCTACGAGATGGAACAATCGTGACCCTCCTGTTCCTCCCGTAGCGAAGACGAGGTTGCCGGCATCGCCGACTGCGTCTGCGGCGGAATTGCTCGCCGCAAAGAAAGCTTCACCAGCATGTGCGTGCC
>DHWW01000078.1:0-190 GCA_002413385.1 Granulicella sp. UBA5172 | reverse complement strand
ATGGTTTTGTAGAGGCGGGATTGGTCGCCGGGGCCGCTGGACATGGCGATGGCGGTGGTGGCGTCGAAGGCCTGGATGCCGCGGAAGTCGAGGGGTGCGGCGTTGGGAGGGATGGTGCAGAGTTGCCAGTGGAGGCCGCTGTCGGTGGTGCGGAGGATGGTGCCGTGGGTGCCGGAGGCCCAGGCGATGC
>DHWW01000299.1 GCA_002413385.1 Granulicella sp. UBA5172 | reverse complement strand
CCACCACCCCATCCACCCCAGTCTCCCCCGCACGCTCCACCCCGCAGCGTATCGACGCCCGCCATTCCCTCCTCAGCTTGCTTATTAATCACCACCACACAACCTCGATCCAGCAATCGCGCAGACAACTCGCCCTCATCGCGAAGCACCACGATCACCGGAGAAAGTCCAGCCTCGAACGCCACCCGAGCCGCTCTCTCCACCAGCGTCTCTCCGCCCAGAACCCCCGTCTGTTTCGGCCGTCCCAACCGCTGCGAAGCACCCGCAGCCAACACCACGGCTGCAACCCTCACAGCGCGCACTGCGCCTGCAGATACCGCGAAGCTCCACCCTTCGCAACCTGCTCCGCAACCATCTCCGGAGTCATTCGCCGCGAGACTCCCAGCTTTCCCTCACAGCAAGCCTGGATCTCCGCAACCACCGCCAGCGCAATCGCCTCTGCGCCATCGCCTCCCAGGTCCAATCCAACCGGAGCAAACAGCCCTGCACAAGCGCGATCGACACTCCATCCCAGCTTCGCCGCCGCTTCGCTCACCAGCAGCGCACTCCGATGCCGAGCTCCCAACATCCCCAGGTAACGAGGTCCTCGCTCCAGCAACTCACCCAGCCAAACCCGATCCTGCTCATAACGATGCGTCATCACCACCGCAGCATCACGTGGCCCAATCACCAGCCCCTCAAGTCCCTCGAACGACTCCGCGGCAATCACCCGCTTCGCCTCCGGAAACCGCTCCGCGCGAGCCCACTGCGCTCGTCCATCGACCACCCAAACATCCCATCCCAGCAATGCAGCCATCTGCACCATCGGCTTCGCATCGTCCCCTGCACCGAACACATACAACCGCTGCGGAGCCTGAATCCACTCCACAATTCCCCCAACAGCAGCATCGCCAACAACCCGCCGCAACGGCAATCCGCCCTCCGGCAACGACGTCACAACCCTCCGCTCCTCACCCCGCAGCGAAGCCTCCAAAGCCTCCATCAGCGCCGCAAACTCAGGCGTTCCAGCAGGCTCAACCAGCAGGTCCACCGTTCCGCCGCAACCCAACCCATAAGGAATCTCCGTCGTGTCGTCGAACAGCGTCGAGTAGCGCTCCACCACAGCTCCCGCACGAGTCATCCAGACAGCTTTGCGCACCACCTCGGCCTCAAGGCAACCGCCCGAGATCGACCCCGCATACTCTCCATCCACGGTAACCAGCAACCGCGCCCCAACTTGCCGGTAGCTCGACCCCTCGACTCGCACCAGCGTCACCAGCGCCGCAGCCTTCCCTCGCCGCCAAAGCTCCACGATCTTGCGCCGCTCCCGCATGATCCGATCCTACCTCCAACCCAACAGCCGATTCTACTGCTTCTCACTGAACGTATGAATCCCGCACTCCAGCTTCTTCCCACCCCAACGACCACTCCGGGCGTCCGCCCCAGCCTCCGGAACCGCCGTGCAAGGCTCACACCCAATGCTGGTGTACCCTCTGTCATACAGCGACAGCCGCGGAATCCCATGCTCCCGCGCATACCCTTCCACCCGCGCCCAATCCCAATCCGCCAACACGCTCACCTTCTTCAATATCTTTCCAGTCGGCAACCGATGGTCTTCAATCTTCTTCAGACCTGCCCGCGTCGGAGACTGCTCGCGACGCAATCCCGTGAACCACCACGAGAACGGCTCGAGCGACCGCATCAACGGCTCAACCTTGCGGATCGCGCAGCACTTCGTCGGCTCGACAATATGCAGCAACCCGAACTCTTTCTCGTGTTCCTCCAGTGTCGTCTTCGGCAGCGCATTCACCAGGTTCAATCCCCACTCGCGCACCATCCGATCGCGATACGCAATCAGCTCGGAAAAGTGGTAGCCCGTCTCAAGGAAGATCACCGCAACCTGCGGCAGATGGTCGCGGAGCATATGCAGCACGACCATATCTTCCGTCTGAAAGCTGCTCGTCAGGCAGACGCCTTTGCCAGCGCTCTCCTGCCTCACAACCTCGGCCACAAGCTCCTCGGCCGAAAGCACTTCAGGCTCATCCAGCGATTTCTCCAAAAGGTCGTTCATCACTTTTCCTCTTCCATAGATGACCCAAGCCACGAGAAAGCTTCATCCATCGCCTCGAAGTAAGCTTCCCCCGCAGCTTCCCGCAATGCCGCAATCGTTGTCTCGCCCAACTCACTGCGGGCCGAAATTGCCGTAACATCCGCCAGTTGCAAAGCACGCACAGCGCCAGCAAGCGAGCCTTCCGGAATAAGCGGATCATCCACAATCACCGCAGCGCGTCCCTGAGCCCGCAGCGTCTCGCACATCGCAACTGCCGCGTCAGGAAGTCCACGCAGCCAGATAAAGGCAGCTCCCTTAGCTGGACTCGCATTTGCCTCCCGCGCCGCAACCGCGGCCAGAATCATCCCCGCTCCAACCGTTGCGTTCGTCACCGCATCGATCAGGATCAGCGCACCCATCTCTCGATTTTCCGTATAGGCGTCGAAGAACAGAGGCAAGCTCGTGTCAAACTCAACTTCAGCAATATCGTTCATCTGCAACTGCGAACTCTCACGATGCTCCGTCGATTGAATATCGACACCGTATCGAATCCTCCGCACTGTGGCTCGCACCGTCCGCGTCGTGTGCTTTGCCAGATACGTCTGCCCCGCAACCAGCGGCTGCTCATGCATCCACACAACCATCGCACGAAACGCTGTGCTCACCTGCGGCGCCGTCTGGGTCTCAGCAACCAGCATCTCTCCCCGGCTGAGGTCAATCTCGTCCTCAAGTTCCACGGTGACGCTTAGCGGAAAACTAGCAACCTGAAGTTCACCGTCATAGGTAACGATCTTCTTGACCGTCGTAACGCGACCACTCGGCAGCGCTCGTACCCGCATTCCTGGATGCAACTCGCCGCGCTCTACACGACCCGCGAACCCGCGAAACTCCGCATTCGGCCTTACGACCAGTTGCACAGGAAACCGTAAAGGCCCAGCCGCAGCTTCCGAAATCGTCAACGGCACCGTTTCCAGGTACTCCAAAAGCGACGGCCCCGCATACCAGTCCATGGCGGCACTGCGCTCCACCACGTTGTCCCCGACAAGCGCACTGACCGGAATCACCTCAACGCTCTTCAAACCAAGCTGTTTCGCGAGTTCAGTAAACTCCGCGCATATCCTGTCAAACACGTCCTCGCTGTAGTCCACGATGTCCATCTTGTTCACCGCCGCAACCACATGCGGAATCCTCAACAAGCTCGCGATGTACGTATGCCGTCGCGATTGCGGCAGCAGCTGACCCAGCTTCATAAACGCCTTTGCATCAATCAGCACAATCGCCACATCCGCAGTCGACGCACCCGTAGCCATGTTCCGTGTGTACTGCTCATGCCCCGGCGTGTCCGCGATAATGAACTTCCGCTTCGTCGTCGAAAAGTAGCGATACGCTACGTCGATCGTGATGCCCTGCTCTCGTTCAGCCTTAAGCCCATCCGTCAGCAAGGACAAGTCCATCACACCACCCGAGCGATTCACACGACTCGCTCGAATCGACGCCAGCTGGTCCTCATACACACTCTTCGTGTCATGCAAAAGCCGCCCGATCAGCGTGCTCTTGCCATCGTCGACGCTACCAGCGGTCGTAAATCGCAACATCTCCTGCTCCAAATGCGAATCAAGAAACGCACGGAACCTTTGCTCACCCGGACTATCCACTACTAACGGCAATGTGCTCATTAGAAATAGCCCTCCCGCTTCTTCAACTCCATAGAGCCCTCTTCGTCGTGATCAATCGCACGGCCCTCGCGCTCACTGCGCCGGAACCCGATCAACTCCTCAATAATCTGTGGCAGGGTCTCCGCATCACTCCGAATCGCGCCGGTGCACGGCGCGCATCCCAGCGAGCGCATCCTCACCTTCATCAACTCCGGCTTCTCCTCCGGCAGCAGCCGCATTCCCTCATACACCAGCGTGATCGCTCCGCCACGAATCACCGCCAGCCGCTCCTCCGCGTAATACAGCGGCACAATTGGAATCTGTTCCGCATAGAGGTAGAGCCAGATATCCAACTCCGTCCAATTCGACAACGGAAATACGCGAATGCTCTCCCCTTTCCGCAGACGAGAGTTGTACAAACTCCAAAGCTCCGGCCGCTGGTTCTTCGGGTCCCACTGCCCCGCAGCGTCGCGAAAGCTGTACACCCGCTCCTTCGCGCGGCTCTTTTCCTCATCCCGCCGAGCACCGCCGAACGCGGCGTCAAACCCGCCCGCCTCCAGCGCATCCAGCAGCGAACGCGTCTTCAGCGCTCCGCAGCAGTTCTGCGTTCCCAGCTTCCAGGGGCTTGCCCCATCCGCAATCGCAGCCTCATTCCGATGCACAATGAGGTCTGCGCCGATCTCCTTCGTATACGTGTCCCGGAAAGTGATCATCTCCGGAAATTTGTAGCTGGTATCGATATGCAGCAATGGAAAAGGAATCTTCCCCGGATAAAACGCCTTCTGGGCAAGACGCAGCATCACACTGGAATCTTTGCCAATGGAGTACAGCATCACCGGACGCGCAAACTCCGCCACCGCTTCCCGCAGGATGTAGAGGCTCTCCGCCTCCAATGCCTGTAGATGACTCAGTCTTTCCTGATGAAGCTTCGCGATACCTTCGCTCGGCGGACTCTCTATAACCAAAGTAATCTCCCTTGGAGGCCCGCAACTGGAGCCCCGAATGGAGCCCATTTACGGCCGATGTGATGTTTTGAAAATGCAGTCTGAGATGAGGATGGACCGGCCAGAATTAAGAGATACAACACTCTTCATGCGCTATTCGCGCGATAAGGTCAGCCGCTTGCGAGTTCTTACCACGAATTCCACATTGCTTTGGACAACGTGCAATACGTAGACTCAAGTTTGTCATCATGTTAGAGCTTATCTACTTTAGAGGCACGCATCAAGTCCGGGGCGTCATGAACAGAGGCATCGTTCAAGATCGCCATGAGCTGCAAGAGATAAATACTGAAGAACGCTGCACCAAAACGAGTGATTTCAAGGAACTTCTGTAAACGACACGCAGACGCAGTAAGTTCAACACGAATAGACATCTGGAGGAAACGCCGCAATGCCACGCCTCACCCATTTGACTCGTCTAGTTCTAGCTCTGATCAGTCTTGGCACTGCGGCTTTCTGCCCCGCTCAGGCGACTAAGGGCCGCACGGAACATGTAGATTCTCGAGTTGATATCTACGGCGGCTATGGCTACTTTCATCCGCTCAATAGCGGTGTCAATGGCTATCAATACCAGTCTGTCTTCAATCCCAATGCGACAGCCAGCGTCTCGGTCTACTTCAATCGTTACTTCGGCGTGCAGATGGAGGGTGGATATTTCTCCGGCACAACGGAACACACCGCCTACATTCCGAGCTGCACCGGCGAAACCTGCAGCCAGCTGATCTACACAGCCGAGGGCGGCCCCGTCTTCCGTCTTCCTCTTGGGCCATTCGTTCCCTTCGTCCATCTTCTCGGCGGCGGTGAGCGCACCAATGGTCCCGCTGCGCAGTCCCTCATGTGGGGTTGGGGAGTCACAGGGGGCGCTGGCGTCGATCTCTCGCTCCCCTTGTTCCACCATCGTTTTTCTATTCGCCCCATCCAGGCAGACTTCCAGTACTCCCAGGTGGTTTACGGCCCATTGCTTCTTCCAGCCGGAACTCAGGGAGGTTTCGGAGAGATCGATAATTTGAAACTCTCCGGTGGCATCGTCGCCCATTTCGGCGACGTCCAGCCCCCGTACCCCGTGATGCTTGGTTGCGGCGCTCAGCCCCCCAGTGTCTTCCCCGGCGACCCCGTCAAAATCGAATCGAACGCCTTGCATCTGAACCCCAAAAAGACCCCCGTCTACACTTGGACCTCCAATGGCGGCAAGGTCATGGCCTCCGGACCTGAAGCCACAATCGATACCACCGGCACGGCTCCCGGGGAATACGCGGTCATAGGGCATGTGCAGCAAGGCTCCAGGGCGCGCCAGCAAGCCTCCTGCGCTGCCCCCTTCACCGTAAAGGCATTTGAACCACCAACCCTGACCTGCAGCGTTAACCCCAGCACTGCTATCTCGGGCACAGACATCGAAATCAGCACCGTCGGCTCCAGTCCTCAGAATCGTCCGCTGACCTACTCCTACACCGCAACAGCCGGCGTCATTGCCAGCTCAGGACCAACCGCCAAGCTCGTCACCGCCGGCCTCAGCCCAGGCACCATTACTGTGACGTGTAACGTGGTCGACGATCTCGGCAAGACCGCCACAGCCACGACCGACGTCATCATCACGGCTCCTCCGGCCCCTGTGATCCCACAGACCCAGCCACTCTGCAGCCTCAGCTTTACCCGCGACCTCCGTCGCCCCGAGCGAGTTGACAATGAAGCCAAGGGCTGCCTCGATGACATTGCTCTAACCCTCAACCAGCAGGCCGATGCACGGCTCATCATCGTGGGCAACTCCGCACCCAACGAGAAGCCCTCCGCCGCTGCTGAACGTACCCTCAACGCACGGCAGTACCTGACCCAGGAGAAGGGCATCGACCCCTCCCGTATTGAACTGCGGACCGGCGAACCCACCGGCAAGACCATCACCAATACGCTGGTTCCTGCAGGTGCCATCTTCAACGGCTCGAACGCCCAAACATTCGATGAGAAGTCCATCGTTCGCCATGGGCAGGCCTATGGCACTCCACGCCGCAAGAAGGTTCTGTCCAAACCTCACCCGCAGGCTGCAACCCCTGCACCGGCGGTGACGACTCCAGCAGCCCCTGCACCAACAACTCCAGCTCCGACTGCACCCCCGGACAAGCCGTCCATGTAACGTGGCACGCACCTCGTGCAGCACGGAATCACGAGCGCGGTTGAAGACGAGACACATCGCCCTCAACCGCGCTCAACTTCTGCTAAAATCAAAAGGTTGGTCAGCGGGTTTTGCAGCTCATGTCGTTTCCCGGAGTACTGCGTTCATCCGATCAAGGCCAACCACTCACTTAATCCATTGTTCGGGGCGTAGCGCAGTCTGGTAGCGCACCTGGTTCGGGACCAGGGGGTCGGAGGTTCGAATCCTCTCGCCCCGACCATTCTTCAAAACGAGCCCTTTCGAAGATCATGTCGAAGGGCTTTCTGTATGTAGGCGTTACACTTACGCCGTCTACAGAAAAGTTCGAACACAGCATTCTGAGCAGTTTGGCCTTCTCGACCGGATTCAGCGAAATATACAGTGAATGGGCCTTATTCGCGAGCTCGAACACTCTTTGGGCATCCAGGACTCTGTCGCCAGTTTCAGCGTTGGCGAGTCCGTTGATC
>DHWW01000185.1:4266-5986 GCA_002413385.1 Granulicella sp. UBA5172 | reverse complement strand
GGCCCATAACCCCCAAAATCCGCCACCGCCCCACCCCCACCCCTGCTTGGGACCGACGAGCCACTTCAGAAACTCCGGCTGCACCCCAATCTCCTTCGGCCCCTGGTGCCCATCGCGAATCACGGTCTTCACCAACGGCCCCAGCGCCCCCTCCGCCAGCAGCCGGTTTGCCTCCGCATTGCTGGGATACCAGCTCGTTTCGAAGTCCACCAGCACATGAATCTTCCCCCACGCCGCCGCCCGCTGCATCGCCAGCGCGTCGTCATAGGTGAACGCCAGCGGCTTCTCCATCATCACATTCATCCCCAGCCGCGCACACTCTTCCACCACCTGCCGATGCTCGTTCGGAGGAGTAAACACCAGCACCGCCTGCGGATGTACCTGCGCCGTCATCTCCGCGATGCTCTTGAAGTGCAGCTTCGCCGGAAGGTGATATCTCTTCGCATAAGAATCAAACAAAGCCTGATCCGGCTCCACGATCCCCACCACTTCCACATCGGGCCGGCTCAATATGCCTCCCGCCGGAGTCATCGCACCCCCACCCAGGAACGCCGCCACATGCCCATGCACCAGCCCCACAATCCCCACCTTCAACGGAGCCGCCGAAGCAGCAGCAGCAAACCCCACCAGCAACACCATCACCAACTTCTTCATCGTTACCTCCCGAGCATAGAACTACCCTGTCATCACCGCGCGCTAATACTACCTTGCTGACCCCCGCCCCACAAAGCCCTCCCTGGGGACGGCCCTCCTTAGCCTCCCCAACCTCTGCATTACCAAGGACTTCGCCGGCCGCCCCCAGCGTCGCTTCGTCCGTATCCGATTGATGGTTTAGCTCTCCTATGCCGATCTACAAAAGGCAGGAGCATTCCTGCGCGCCAGCGAAAACACGTAGCCAACTTTCCGCGTCTAAGTTATTGAATTCGACTACGATAGTCATCGAACCAGTTCGCCGACAAGGAGTTTGCTTTGATCCAGGGTTTCCGCACCATTACGCTGCTGTTCGTCTCGCTTGCGGCCTGCTCCATCGCTGGCGCTCAAGCCTTTCCCACTGCGACCCAGCCTCTGCAATTCTCTGCATTCGGAGCGGCGACGGGCACCTTTACCGGTCTTGATGGCGGCAGAAACCTCGGCATCACCGCAGGCATTGACGTCGGCTTCAAGCCCTTCTACCACTTCTATCCCACAGCCGAAGTCCGCGGCACCTACCCCATCGACGGTGGCCAGGTCGACGCTCAGGAAAATATCCTCTACGGCATCAAGCTGGCGAGATTCTATGGCCGCTACCATCCCTACGCCAACTTCCTCGTCGGCCGCGGAAAGATTAACTACCAGCACGGTGGCTATCCAAATCCATCCGACACGCTCCTCTACATCGACTCCGTCTCCAACGTCTTCTCCTACGGCGGCGGCCTCGATCTCGACATCACCGATCACGTCTCGCTCAAGGTCGATGCCCAGTTCCAGCAATACGCCACCCCTGTCACCCCCAGCGGTCACCTCTATTCCATACCCATCACCGTCGGTCTCGTCTACCGCTTTGACTTCAACCACCACATCCGCTACAACGCCGATGGCCAGGTAAAGGGCTACAGCCCCCCACCCGAGCCCAGATCCGCTCCAACTCCACCGCCCGCACCTGAAAACCCCGCACCCGCCAATACTTGCCGACGCCACCCCTCAACCGCCGTCCTCCGATACGTCAGCCCCCGCCAAGCCA
>DHWW01000185.1:0-4258 GCA_002413385.1 Granulicella sp. UBA5172 | reverse complement strand
CTTATTGGAAATTTGCTCTAGTAGCGCTGGGTTACCTCGCGATGCCGCTCCACCCACCAGCACGCGCCGTTGCCCCCTTGCGGATAAAGCGACTTGCTGCAAGCGATCGCCGCTGTCCCATTCGGGTAGTAGTCCTCTTTCCCGCCCTTCAACTCCGCAACCGTATACAGGTCCACCTGCACTGATCCCATACCCCCGCCACGCGCCACCCGCACCCTCCACACCGCCCAATCCACCGGATACGCCAACGCAGCAATCAGCAGCACCCCCGCAAGGCACCGAAACAGGAACTTGAACACGTACGCTTCGATCACAAAATTCTCAGGCATCCCATCCCCTGTCTTCTAACTCCATTGGCGTTACGATCTCAGCCCTGGCGGAAGCCACCTTTCAAAGCATAGTTTCTACAGGTTGAACAGCTCGCGCAGCCGCTTGGTCTGCGACCGGCTCACCGGAACTTCCGTCTGTTTGCGGTCATCCATGCGAAGCTGATAGCTCGACTTGAACCACGGCACGACCTCCCGAATATGCTGGATATTCACCACAAACGAACGATGCACCCGCCAGAAATGCTCCGGGTCCAGTTGATCCGTCAGATCCTCCAGCGTCCTGCAATTCGAGTCGCCCTCCAGCGCCTTGGTCACCACCAAAATCCGTCCCTCTTCGATCGTCGCAAAACAAAGGTCCTTCTGGTCCACCAGCAGCAGGCGGCTCTGTGCTCGCACCACCACCTTGCCTGATCTTGCCGCGGCCGCCGCATGGGCCGCCAAAGCCGCGCCCGCCGCGCCTCCGGACACCATCGCGGCCTGCTCCTCGACCATCCGCAGCAGTGCATCCAGCTTCGCCTCCGCGCCCGCCACGCGACTCGAAACCCGCCCTGTCAACGCCTCGCCATTCGCAGCACTGCCGTTCCTACTCTCCGAGCCCTCGGCTCCCAACTCGCCCCCACCGCTCAAGCGCTTTCGAACTTTCTCCAGGGTTCGCTGCACCCGCTTGCCATCGAACGGCTTCAACAAATAATCCACCGCATTGACCTCGAACGCCTTCACCGCGTACTGGTCGAATGCCGTTGCAAACACCACCTGTGGCAGCTTCATCTTGCGATCGAGTGCGAGCACCTTCTTCAGCACCGCGAAGCCGTCCAGCCCCGGCATCCGCACATCCAGAAAAATCACATCCGGGTTGTGCGTCCGTATCAGCTCAACAGCGTCAATCCCGTTCGTCCCCTGCGCCAGCACGGACACGCCGCCCGCAGCGTCCAGCAAATATTGCAGCTCCTGCCGGGCCAGAGGCTCGTCGTCGATAATCAGCGCAGTGAGGGGCATGGCCATCCGATGATTCTATTCTCGTGGGAAGGGTTTGCTGCTCGTTCGGTCATGCCAGCAGGGAATCTGCCTCTCGAATGTCGGCCTAGTCGCCGTACACGCGCAGCCGGGCCGGAGCCCCATCCCGCGCCAGGTCGTGTCCGCATTGCGTGCAGAACACGTCCGTGACCTTCACCCCGCGATGGCACTCGCCGCACACTGGAGCCATCTGAAACTGGCACTGCGGGCAAAAATGATACGTCGCCGCGATCGATGTCGAGCAATTCGGGCAGCGCGACAGCACTGGTTGCCGCAGCATGAAATACACCACAGCGCCGATCCCGCCCGGCAGCACCACGCACACCAGCATCCACAGCCCCGCCGACATGCCGCGCCGCTTCACATCGCGGCTCACATACCCCAGCAGCAGCGCATAGCTCGCCACCAGCGAGCCCCACGCATACCCCATCATCAGCCGCAGCGGCAGCAGTTCGTGCTTGTGGTGCGGCATCAGCACGTGGAAGACATACTGCATCCCCGCAAACAACACGATGGCCAACACCATCGCCCAGCGCGGAATCATCCGCAGCTCATCGTCGCCCGGTGAATTCGGGTCTTTCTCACTCGCAGCAGGCCACAGCCATTCGGGCATCATTGCTGCACCTCGCCGTTACTGCCTGCGCATCCGCGTCCGCGCTTGATCCAGGTCAACCCCAACACCAGCACCGTCACCGGCAGCGACCAAAGCATCAGCAGCATGATCTGGTCGCTCGCATCGGGTACGCCGTTGGGCGCCAACTCGTACCCATCCAGCATCCCCCAGATCGCATAGCAAGTCACCACCATCAGAATCGAAATGATCGCCAGCGGCACCCACAGGCTGCGCGACTTCTGCTTCTGCTCTTGCAGGGTCAACGCCTGTTCCCGCACCACGCGATGCGTCCGGTTCACCACCACCGCACGAGCCCCGCCTGACGGCTCCGAACCCTGGAACCCGCGAGCCTCTTCCTCATTCCGACGAAGCGAGTTCATGACCCCACCTCCACCCTGTCAGCATGATCTCCGCGCAAGGAGCGCAGCTTCAAAATCTCCGGCTTCAACGCCGCCAGCCCGCGGTACAGCCGCGACTTCACCGTAGACAGCGGAGCGCAGGTCACCGTCGCAATCTCTTCCAGCGACATCTCCTCGCGGAAGCGCAGCGTCAGCACCTCGCGATAGACAGGCTCCAGCGTCTCCAGCACCGTCGCTACCTCCGACGCGTTCTCGCGTGTTTCAAACTGTTCCAGCGGCGAAGGCCCATCCTGCACAATCTCGAACGGCCGCTCATCCTCGCCGCCCTCGCGCATCGCATCCAGCGAAGCCATCGTCCGCTTGCGCGACAGATCGATCACCAGGTTGCGTGCAATCGTGAAAATCCACGTATCGAACCGAGCCTTCCCGTTGTACTGCGAACCCCTCCGCAGCACCCGTATCCACACTTCCTGAAACAAATCCTCCGCAACTTCGCGCTTGCCCGTCAGGAACATCAAGTACCGCATCAGCCGATGCTGATAGGTCTCGATCAGCTGGTCCAGCAACTCCGGGTCCTGCCGTTTAAGTCCACGGGCGATCGCAGCGTTCTCACGCTCAACCTGCTTGGCTGCCTCGGCGGTTAGGGTTATCGAAGTTCTCACGTGATGATGGACGTCGGGTTGTCTCTAAAAGACTCGACTTTGTTAAAATCCTACTCTGATTCTCCGACTTGGAATCGCTGAACTTCGCACAATCATCGACGGATTGAGTCCCCGCCCCCGCCTTTCCAGCACCCCAGATGCCTGCAGACCCACGATGAGCGCACAATAAGATCATCATCTGGCCGCTCGCCTGGCCCCTGCCCAAACTCCAGCCCGCTCCACCCACCTTCCTCCCTCCGCTTCTCGCCAAGTACACTGGAAGGATGGATGTTCTGTACGGCCTGCACCCCGTTGAGGAGGCCCTCCGCGCCGGCACTCGACCGCTTGACCACGTCAGCGTCGCCCGCGAGCGCGAGAGCCGCCGCGACCCCCGCATGGACGCTCTCCTCGAACTCTGCCGCGCCAAAGGCGTCCGCATCAGCACCGAGCCCCGCGACCAACTCACCCGCCACTGCAAGACCGACGCCCACCAGGGCATCGTCGCCTTCGTCCGCGAGCGAAAATTCCTCGCCCTCGAAGACCTCCTGCAGTCTCCCTCCCCCAACAAATTCTTTCTCGCCCTCGACGGCGTAGAAGACCCCCACAACCTCGGCGCTCTCCTCCGCTCCGCCGATGGCGCCGGCATCGACGGCGTCATCCTCCCCGAGCGCCGCTCCGCCCCCCTCAGCGCAGTCACCGCCAAGACCTCCGCCGGAGCCTCCGAGCACGTCCGCATCGCCCAGGTCGTCAACATCACCCGCGCCCTCGAAGCCATGAAGAAGCAGAACATCTGGATCGTAGGCCTCGACGAGCGCGGCACTCCCGACTACACCGACTTCGACTTCCGCCAGGACGTCTGCCTCGTCCTCGGCAGCGAAGGCTCCGGGCTGCATGACCTCGTCAAACGCACCTGCGACCACCTCCTCCGCATCCCCATGGCCGGCAGCGTCAGTTCGCTCAACGTCTCCGTAGCCGGCGCGGTCGTCATGTACGAAGCCATGCGCCAGCGCCGCTCCGGCATCGCAGGAGCCACCCTTCCGCCGCCGCCCGAGTCTAAACCACCGAAGTCCCGCAAGGGCCTGGGCTCATAACTCAACCCGGAATTCGCCGCACCCACGACGATCCCGTACCCCGCACCCGCGAAGCCCCCATACGCCGCACCCACCACGATCCCGTACACCGCACCCGCGACGACCCCCAAACGCCGCATCCGCGATGATCCCCGTCATCCTGACCCTGTAAGGGGAAGGACCCCTGTATGTGGCCGTTGCCGTTGCCGTTGCCGTTGCCGTTGCCAGTTTT
>DHWW01000128.1:1100-6010 GCA_002413385.1 Granulicella sp. UBA5172 | reverse complement strand
GCTGCTGGTACGGCGGGCTCAGACTGTTGGGGAACCGTGGTCATTGCAGGAGCGGCGGGCTGCGTCGGGGACTGGGCTTGCGCAGACAGGCTGGCGAGCGCAATCAGGAGCATGGCTGCAGGAGTCCAGGGGAACGTTGCAAAACACCCATGGGGTCTGGGAAAGAGCATGTTCTGAGTGTAACGGGAAGAGAGTCCGTTTGCCCGCCGAGAGCATCGAACGTCGAGAAATTTCAGGATGCGGAAAAGGGTTGCCAGCGATAAAAAATATCGATCGGCCAGTGTTTCCTTTAGCCGCAGTCTCAGTGGCTGAAGGGAATACCGCGTGCCGCCAGGTAGCTCTCCAGGCGAGAGACGGGCTGGCTGGATCGTGGCAGCTTGGGTGAGGCAGCATGAAGCGGCGTCATCACCGCCCAGAGGACTGCCGGCCCATCGCCGAATCGCGCCCGCAGAACAGANNCACGGGCAGCTTTACTCGTTTGGCGAATTTGCTCATCGCCGCAAAATCGATCGCAGGTTCACGCAGTTTTCCTGAGCGCGAGGGAGCTCCACCCGTTGCGTCCGCACACGCCACAAGCAGCGGCAACTGCGACTGCTGTGCCCACTCCAGCGCAGCCTGCCAGCCCGGTTCAGCGGTACCGGCCTGCGTGAACGCCAGGACGAGCCCCTCTGTTCCTGCGGCCTGAAGACCTCGCGCTGCGGCGGCGCACAGGGGAAGCCTCGCGCTGAGCGCAGCCGTAGCGATCAGGCTGCCACTCTGGCTGGGTTTCCTCCTCACGGGCGCAAGGTGTCCGGCGGTTTGGTCTTTCGGGCTCGCACTCAGCAAATCGCCCGCCAGCAGATGGATCGACGTCGCTGCAAGTAATGCCTCGCGTGCAGAGCTGCGGGACTTGTCTTTACGTTCAAGCTCACGGCAGCGCAGCATCAGGGTGTGCAGTTCACGTAGCTGGCGGTGGGGGAGCAGCGGATTCTCAGACAAGCAGGAAGACCTCTCGAGCACGGTAGATGTTGACGATGGAAACCACCCCACCTTCGCCACGCAACCTGTGCGCGGCGAAGGTGGGGAACCTGCTTACGCCTTGGCCGCGCCGATGCTTTCCGTGGCGAGTCCAAGTTCGGCGAAGGCCTGTTCCGCAACCTTCGGCTTCACGACGCCTTCGCGGGACAACTTCGAAAGCGTTGCGGCGACAATCGACTCGGCGTCCACCTCGAAGTGGCGACGCAGGTGCGCGCGATTATCCGACCGGCCAAAGCCATCCGTGCCAAGCGAGAGCAGTCGCGCTCCCAGCCAAGGTGCCAGCGAATCGGGCAGCGACTTCATATAATCGCTCGCCGCGATGATCGGCCCAGCGGTACCTGCCAGCGCCTCCACCAGAAACGGTGTGCGTTCCTTCGCCGTCGGATGCAGACGGTTCCAGCGCTCGGAATCCAGGCAGTCGCGCCGCAGTTCGTTGTAGCTCGTGACGCTCCAGACATCGGTCGCGATGTTGTACTTCTCAGCGAGCATTTGCTGAGCGCGCAACACCTCGTTCAGGATTGGGCCGCTGCCAAAGAGTTGCGCCTTCGCTGGACCCTTCTCCGCAGCTTTGAACTTGTAGACTCCGCGCAGAATCCCCTCGCGTACGCCTTCGCCTTCGGGCATCGCGGGCATCACGTAATCCTCGTTGTACATCGTGATGTAGTAGAAGTGATCTTCGCCGGCCTCATACATCCGGCGCAGTCCATCCTGCACGATCACGGCCAGCTCAAAGACGTAGGCGGGATCGTAGGTGAGGCTGGTCGGAATCGTCCCCGAAAGTACCGGCGAATGGCCGTCCTGATGTTGAAGGCCCTCGCCGAGCATCGTCGTGCGCCCGGCGGTTCCCCCCATCATGAAGCCCTTGCCGCGCGCGTCTGCGAACGCCCACGCCATGTCGCCGATGCGCTGAAACCCGAACATCGAGTAGTACATGAAGAACGGCACCATCGGAATTTTGTAGTTTGAATATGCCGTGCCCGCCGCGGTGAAGCTGGCCATGGCACCCGCCTCCGTGATGCCTTCCTCCAGAATCTGCCCGCCCTTTTCCTCGCGATAACTTAGCAGCATATCGGAATCGTGCGGCGTGTATTTCTGCCCCTCGGGCGCATAGATCCCAACCTGCTTGATCGCTGATTCCAGACCAAACGTGCGGCCCTCATCGGGCACGATCGGCACAATCAGCTTGCCGATCTTCGGCTCTTTCAGTAGACCGCGCAAAATGCCGACGAAACCCAGCGTCGTCGAAACCGAACGCCCCCTCGAGCCTGCCAGCCACTCTTTGAAGAACTCCAGCTTCGGCGCAACAAAGTCCGATTTCGGCACCTCGCGCATCGGTAGATAGCCGCCCAGTTCCTTGCGTCGCGCCTGCATGTACTGCATCGCAGGATCGCTCGGTTCGGGCCGGTAAAACTCTGCTCCCTTCACTGCGCCTTCAGGCAGAGGAATGTCGAAGGTATGCACAAACTGGACCAGCGATTCATCGCTCAGCTTCTTCTCGGAGTGCGTTGCGTTGCGAGCCTGCGCCGATCCGAGGCCGTAGCCCTTGATGGTCTTTGCAAGAATCACCGTCGGTCCGCCCTTGTGCTCCATGGCGCGCTTGTAAGCGTTGTAGATCTTCGCCGGATCATGCCCGCCGCGATGCAGCCGGATGATCTGGTCGTCGGTCTTGTCCTTCACCATCTCGAGCAGTTCCGGATACTTCCCGAAGAAATGCTCTCGCAGATACGCGCCGCCCTTGGCCTTGTATGCCTGGAAGTCGCCATCCACGCACTCTTCCATGCGTTTCAGCAGGATTCCCTGGTGATCGCGCTCGAAGAGTTCATCCCAATCCGATCCCCAGATCACCTTGATGACATTCCATCCGGCTCCGCGGAACGCAGCTTCGAGCTCGTCGATGATGCGCTTGTTGCCGCGCACCGGGCCGTCGAGTCGCTGCAGGTTGCAGTTCACCACGAAGATCAAATTGTCGAGATGCTCGCGTGAACCCAGCGAAATCGCTCCCAGCGTGTCGACCTCATCCGTCTCGCCGTCGCCGACAAACGCCCAGATCTTGCGATCGGTCTTTTCGATCAGGTCGCGGTTCTCCAGATACTTCATGAAGCGAGCCTGATAGATCGCATTCAGTGGACCAATGCCCATCGACACGGTCGGGAACTGCCAGAAGTCCTTCATCAGCCAGGGGTGCGGATAGCTCGACAGACCGGGCTCTCCGCGCAGTTCATGGCGGAAGTTCTTCAGCCGTGCTTCATCGAAGCGGCCCTCAAGAAACGCACGCGAGTACACGCCTGGCGATGCATGTCCCTGGAAGTAAATAAAGTCGCCCGGCTGGTCGCCCTTCGCGCTGGGATACTTGGCCCGGAAGAAGTGATTGAACCCGACTTCAAGCAGTGTGGCGAGCGACGAGTACGTCGAGATGTGTCCGCCGATGCCAGCGTCCTTCTTGTTCTGCCGGTGCACCATCGCCATGGCGTTCCAGCGAATCAGAGCCTCAACCCGCCGCTCCAGCTTGCGGTCGCCGGGGTAGGGAACTTCGTCGTACTTGGGAATCGTATTTTGGTAAGGAGTGGTAACGTCCCCGGTAGCAGGCACGCCAGCTTCACGTGCGCGTGTGCGTAGCGCCGACAGCACGGCCGCGCCCTGTTCCCAATCGTGCGCGAAGACCTGATCGAAGGCCTCAATCCACTCCGCCACCTCGGCGGTTAAGTCGTGCTTGACCGCGTCATCCATCTGAATTGCCATGTGCTACCCTCCGTGCCTGGCCTGTCGCATGAGCGCAGGTATACCCTTCTACGATAATTCGCTGGAGGCACATCTGCACAGGGGTCGCCTATTTTGACTGATTACGTCGAATAATCGGCATTGATCGTGACGTACTCGTGGGTCAGGTCACAGGTGATGAAATGCGCCCGCCCAGCGCCGTTCCCCATGTGGATCATGATGGTGTACTCGCGCTCGCTCATCGCTGCGTGGGTTGCCGCCTCGTCGAAGTCCGCGGCGCGCACGCCGTACTCAAAGACCGGAAGCCCCGCAATGGTGATCAGGACCTGTGCGCTATCGAACGCGACACCCGCCCGTCCGGCAGCCGCGAGCAGTCGTCCCCAGTTCGGATCGGCGCTGGACCACGCGGTCTTGCACAGCGGAGAGGTCGCAATGGTCCGTGCGATGGCCTTGGCGTCCTCGTCAGAAGGCGCGCCGGAGATCTCCAGCGTAACCACGTGCGTGACGCCTTCGCCGTCATCGACAATCGCATGGGCGAGCGAGTCGCAGACGCGCCGCAGGGCAGATTCGAACGCGGCCACGGCGTCGCCCTGCGCGGCCACGCCGCTTTTGCCGCTCGCCAGCAGCAGAACCGTGTCGTTGGTAGACATGTCGCCATCAATCGAGATGCTGTTGAAGCTGCCTTCCACCGCCGCTGTCAACATGCCGCCGAGGTGCTCCGAGCCTGCCGCCAGATCGGTAAAGAGGTAGACCAGCATCGTCGCATGGGGCACCAGTTGCGGTCCGATCATGCCTGCGCCCTTCGCGCAACCGAACAGGTTGACGGTCTTCCCCTCAATCTCGAAGCTCCCCTGCGCGACCTTCAGCCTGGTATCGGTGGTCAGAATGGCGCTGGCAAAGGCTTCAGCGTCCTCCGGCTTGTCTCCCAGCGCAGCTTTTGCCGCTGGAACCGCGGAAATAAGCTTTTCCACGGGCAGAGGGACGCCGATAATGCCCGTCGACGAAGGGAATATCTCGTCGAAGACACAGCCGAAGGCCTCTGCGACGGCAATGCAGCTCTTGCGGCAGGCGACGATGCCGGGCTCGCCAGTGGCGCAATTGGCGTTGCCGGCGTTGACCAGCACAGCCGTGACGCGACCGCCTGTCAGCGTCAAATGCCTGCGCCCCACGGTCAC
>DHWW01000128.1:680-1044 GCA_002413385.1 Granulicella sp. UBA5172 | reverse complement strand
GCGCCCTCTCCAGGGGGAGATCAAACACATGAGCACCAACGGTAACGGACATTCCAACGGCAACAATCACTCACACGGTGCTGACTACGCAGTGCCAGCACCGCGCGCCGAGTGGATCGTCAAGCGTAAAGAAGAGGCCGCGCGCACCGGCGACTGGAATATGAGCCAGATGCACTTCGCCCGCCTCGGCAAGATCACCGAAGAGATGGCCTACGTCGCCCACAAGGAGAAGATCTCCGCGGAACTCGTGCGCTCCGAGATCGCCAAGGGCACGATGATTATCCCCGCGAACATCAACCATACCGAGCTCGAGCCGATGGCCATCGGCGTCGAATCGCTCTGCAAGATCAACGCCAACATCGGC
>DHWW01000128.1:366-567 GCA_002413385.1 Granulicella sp. UBA5172 | reverse complement strand
TCGGCGCTGGTTTCGAACATCGACGAGGAGCTGCGCAAGCTGCATACGGCGGTTCACTTCGGTGCTGACACGGTCATGGATCTTTCCACAGGTGGAGATATTCCTCTGATCCGCGAGGCCATCATTCGCCATTCGCCGGTGCCCATCGGTACGGTGCCGCTGTACGAGGCGCTCTCGCGCGTGAAGCGCGTTGAGGACCTC
>DHWW01000128.1:0-189 GCA_002413385.1 Granulicella sp. UBA5172 | reverse complement strand
GGCATCGTCAGCCGCGGCGGCGCCATCCTCGCCCAGTGGATGACCGCGCACCACAAGCAGAATTTCCTCTACGAGAACTTCGACCGCATCACGAAGGTCATGGCGAAGTATGACGTCAGCTACTCGCTCGGCGACGGCCTCCGTCCCGGCTCGGTCGCAGACGCCTCTGACGAAGCGCAGTTTGCCGAA
>DHWW01000184.1:3814-7323 GCA_002413385.1 Granulicella sp. UBA5172 | reverse complement strand
GTTGACTCCGGTGAGGAATGCGGCTACCAGCTCGATAGGGTTTTGGGTGGCGGAGAGGCCGATGCGCTGCGGTGGCGTTGCGAGGCCGGTGAGGAAAGCGCCGGGAGCGAGGCGGTTCTCGCCGCAGACGAGCGCGTCGAGGCGTTCGAGGGAGAGGGCGAGGTGAGCGCCTCGCTTGTCGTCGGCGATGGCGTGGATTTCGTCGACGATGACGGTTTGCACGCGGGTGAGGTTGAGGCGCGACTTGCCTGCGGTGAGCAGGATGTAGAGCGACTCGGGTGTGGTGACGAGGATGTGCGGTGGATGCTTGAGCATGGAGAGACGGTCTTTGGTGAGCGTGTCTCCGGTGCGGACGCCGGTGCGGATTTCGGGGCAGAGATAGCCTCGCTGCATGGCGAGTTGCTGGATCTCTGCGAGCGGGCTGTCGAGGTTCTTCTGGACGTCGTTGGAGAGGGCTTTGAGGGGCGAGATGTAGACGACGTGGGTTTGCGGCGTGAGACGGCCTTCGATGGCTGCGCGAAGGAGTTTGTCGATGCAGACTAAAAATGCGGCGAGGGTTTTGCCGGAGCCGGTGGGGGCGGAGATGAGGGTGGGGTCGCCGCGGAGGATGGCGGGCCAGCCGGCGATCTGGGGCTCGGTGGCGGAGCCGAATTTGGCGAGGAACCACTCCTGCACGATGGGGTGAGCCCAGGCGAGAGCGGCGTCGATCGCGGGGTCTGCGGGAGAGAGCAGCTCGGGCATGGAATATTGTAGCGCGAGGTTCGTGGTTTGTTCGCCTCTGAAGCAGACAGTAGAGATAGAGAAGGCGGCTGCCTTGCCTGGGGCGAAGGGTTACATGTTGCCGGAGCCGATGTCGGCGGATTTGGCTTCGGCGTTGGTGGGGTCGAGGTATTGCTCGATGGTCTGGGCGAGGATGCCGCGGGCGTTGAGGATGAAGTCGATGACGTCGCGTCCGGCACCCTGGCCGCCGGGGTTCGGGGTGATGTAGTGGGCAGCGGCTTTGGCCTCGGGGCGGGCGTTGGCGGTGGCGATGGCGAAGCCTACCTGGCGCATGACGGGGAGGTCGATGATGTCGTCGCCTACGTAGGCGATCTCGTCGAGGGTGCAGCCTTCGGCGGCGATGATTTTGGTGAGTGCGTCGACTTTGTTGGACTGGCCCTGGTAGACGTGGTCGATCTTGAGGTCGCGGGCGCGGATGGCGACGACCGCCGAGTTGCGCTTGGTGACGAAGCCGATCTTGAGGCCGGCGAGGCGGGCGATGCTGATGCCCATGCCGTCGTGGGCGGAGAAGGACTTGACTTCGGTGGCGTGGCCGTCGGGGCTGCCGTCGAGGGGCGGGATGATGGTGATGTCGCCGTTGGTGAGGACGCCGTCGACGTCGTAGAGCAGGACTTTGACGCGGCGGGCGCGGGCTTCGGGGGTGAGAGCGGACATGAACTGATGATACTTGGTGGAGGAGTGGGTAGTGGGTAGTGAGTAGTGAGTAGTGGTTCGTGGGTAGTCGTCACTCACCACTGGCCACTCTTAACGAACCACTGTTCTTAGCGAGGCCAGCGTGAGGCGCACCCTGGGGGCACCCCTCCCCCCCATACTTTTGGACTCAAACTCTTCGTATGAGGGGGGTTATGGGTGGACTTATGGCCGTATTCAAAACAAACGGGTTGCCGCCTGTGATGGGCGACTACTCGTGGTGGGTGATGCGATCTGCCCCGTGGTTGAAGACGTGGTCGTTGGGGGAGATCTTCGGTTCGGTGAAGTTGTCGCTGGCTACCGGTCGCTTGGCGATGGGAGGTGGCTGGGGCAGGACGCACTTGCGGGCGCGGCGGGCGTTGAGCTCGTGCGGCGGAAGGACGCGATTGATTTTGATTGGTTCGTACATTGATTTTCTCCTTGGATATCAGGCGTTAAAAGGCCGAGGGCTGCAAGTGGCGAGTGTCGCCGGCTTGCAGCCCTTGTGGTTTTAATGTCCTGATTTAATTGTACGCGTTTGGATGGGGTAACTATGCCAAGTCTATTTGGTTTGCTTTGTTGGGTTTAGGGGCTGAGGGGGCTTGACAGGGTTCTACGCGGATAGACTGCAGGTCTCTCCGCTTACGCCAAACGATGGAACCGTTTGGCTCCGGTCGAGATGACAGATATGGAACTGATCGATCGATGAATCGATGAGTTGTGACGGATGGATGACAGATCTTTTCTGCGCGCCGGCGTGTAACGCTGCGCGGGCGCGGAAAAGCTGGGGGCCGTGGGAGATTGGTTAGCCGAGCCACTTTGGGTTGGCGGCGGTGCCGTCGAAGTGCTGGGTGGTCTTGAAGGGCTCGAACTGGCCGGTGCTGGCCGCTGCTTTGGTGCGGTCGAGGAGGGATGCGACCTGGGCGTCGGTGAGGGGCTTGAAGGTTCGAACGGCTTCGAAGGCCTGGTCCAGGATGGGTATGGAATCGATGCCGGTGATGAGGACCGAGATGGGCAGCGTGAGGCCGTAGTGGAGGGCGTCGATGGGCTCGATGGTTTTGCTTTTGAGGATGAAGCCGTCGCCAAAGGTCTTCATGGCGAGGACGCCGATTCCCTGCTTGAGAGCGACGGGCATGACCTGGTGGGTGAAGGAACGGAAGTGGGCGTCCATGACGTTGATGGGCATCTGGACGGTGTCGAAGTGGAAGCCGTGCTGCTGGGCGACTTCGAGCATGCGGAGATGGATGGCCGGATCCTTATGGCCGGTGAAGCCGATGTAGCGGATCTTGCCGGCCTTGCGAGCGGCGACGGCGGCTTCCATGGCTCCGCCGGGAGCGAAGATGCGGTCGGGGTCCTCCATGCGGATGACCTCGTGGAACTGGACGAGGTCGATGGTGTCGGTCTGGAGGCGGCCGAGGGACTGCTCGAGCTGCTTGTTGTATTCGGTGGCGGTGCGGCCGTCCATTTTGGTCATGAGGAAGACCTTCTGGCGGTAGCCGTTGCGGAGGGCCTGGCCGACGCGGACTTCGGAGAGGCCATCGTTGTAGTCCCAGCAGTTGTCGATGAAGGTGATGCCGCGGTCGACGGCGGCCTGAATGAGCTTGATGCTTTCAGCAGGATCTTGCTGGTTGCCGACGTGATAGCCGCCGAGGCCAATGGCGGAGACGGTTTCGCCAGTGGTGCCGAGCTCGCGGTAGATCATGTGGGGCGATTGCGGCCGCTTGACCGGAGAGGCAGTGGAGGGGGTGGGCTGGGCGACGGAGGAGGTCGAGGCGACGACACCGGCGGCGGCGGCGGATTTGAGAAATTCCCTGCGTTCCATAGATCATCTCCGGGTGTAGATGGTTTGGGCCTAGGCATCTTGTTCCGATGCGTGGGCCCTGCCTGGAGTTGAGATGCGGTCAGAGGTGCCTGGGACTTTGATTATTTGCCGATGACGAAGACGGTAAAGGTGCCGGGGATCATGGGCGGGCGGGAGCGTTGGCCGGGTTGAACTGCGGGGGCGGGGCCGAATTCGGCGGTCGCGGTGAGGAGGTGGCCGGTCTTCTGGTCGAAGGTGA
>DHWW01000184.1:0-3732 GCA_002413385.1 Granulicella sp. UBA5172 | reverse complement strand
CGAGGGTGGCGGCATCGACGACGGCGATGGCGTCCTTGTCTTCGAGGTCGATGAAGAGATGGCCGTGGTTGTCGAGGACGGACTGCTCGGGCTCGCCGCCGAGGTCGAAGGCTTTGACGATGTCGCCGGTCCTGGTGTCGAGGACGGTGACGTTGGGAGAGACGTGGGAGAGGATGTAGACGTGGTGGGTGGCGGAGTCGAGGAGGTAGCCGTCGGGCCGGCCCTGGGTGGGGAGGGTCTTGATGACCTTGAGGGTCTGGGTGTCGAACATGGTGACGGGAGTGCTGGTGGCGAAGCCGTGGTGGGTGGCGTCGTCAATGGCTGCACCGTGGGCGCTGCCGACGGGGACATCGCCGAGGGGGGCGAGGGTGTCGAGATTGTAGACATGGAGACTTCCGGTTGCACCAGAGCGCGCGAGGTAGAGGCGGCGGGCGGAGGAGTCAGCGGCGAGGTAGTCCCAGCCACCGTCGCCGCCGAGCTTGTGGGTGGAGAGGATCTTGTAGGGGCCAGACTGTGCCAGGGAAGGGGTGGGAGCCAGGGTGGCGGCAAGTGCGGGGACGAGGAGGGCGAGGGCGAAACTGCAGGCGCGGGTCATGATCGAAAAGTATACGGCTGCGAGGGTTAAGCGAAGCTGAAGTTCGAGGACGGATTTTGGTGGCGCGGAAGAACACTGCCGTTTCGTGCAGGAATTGGCTTCGCTTGCAGGAATCGGCTTCGCCTGCACGAATGGCTTCGCGAGGGCATCGATTGCCGGCTCGCGAAGACTGTATGACGGGTGAAGGGTAGCGTGCGGAGGGCTAAACGCGGGATGATTGAGCGGCGCTGGGGAGATCGTCGAAGTGCTGCCGGCGGGAGTGGGTCCTGTCCCAGAGCAGGCGTCGCATGAAATTGCCTGGGGCGCGGCTGCGGCGGTCAATCTGGCCTTTTTTGAGTTCAATATCGAAGCCAGCGAGGAGTCCGGTGATGCGGTCATCGGAGAAGCCGCGCTCGCGCAGGATTTGGATCTCTCCGCCGAGCAGGTCGATGACCTGGGTGCTGGTAAAACGCTCCACTTCGGTGCCTGCTGCTTCGCGAAGCTCACGAGCGGCGATTGCGATCTGGTCAATGGTGTAGGTGCGCGTCTTTGCCATCTGGTCCCCCTGGGGTGGTCGTCTGAAATGATCTTCCTGACGAGGATGCGCCTGTGCCGTTTGGTTCAGCGGATGGCGATCCATACTGGGTCTATCGGCCTGCATGAGGAATGAATGAGAAAGTGTTGTTTTATGAGACAGCGGGACTTGGGGGCGGGGCGGGGGCGAAGAGGAGGAGGAGCCTCGGGGGAGGTGGTGTATGTGCGGCGGGGTTGTGAGAGGATTTCAACATGAGCGATTTATTACCGAAAGCAGGCGGAGTGAAGGTTGGCGGGCTGAGCCGGAAGGCGGCGAAGCTACAGGCGTTGCGGGAGAAAGCGGAGAAGGTGAAGAGTGGTGCGAAGCCGCCTCCGGGAGCGTCCGCGTCGTCGTTCAAGGCAAAGGACTCGTTTGCGAATACGAAGAAGACGACGTTCCAGCGGAAGGCCGTTTAGGGATACGGCTCGAGCGAGCGACTTCGCTGCTGATCGGGCGACCGAGGAGATTCGCTTTGGACGCAATCGGAAGTATGGCCAACTGCGTCACCATCACCCGCGAGAGGGGGGAGTGGGAGGCGAACGAAACGAGATGCGAACAGGCGCGCAGAAGACATAGTTGTTGGCCTTCATCCCGGGTGGGGATCTGTGGGGGAATCAATAAAACTCAAAGCTGGTGTGGCTCGCATCACACCGCGTGATGGAGAGGCAATCGTGGACGAACGTCGAGAGGCGTGAGGTATTACATACGGAAGGTGGTGAGCATCGTTACGAGTCCATGCATCGTGGGAGAATGACGGCGTGCGGTGGGGATGCGCACCGAGCCGCGGAGATTAGTCCTTTGTGGAATATCAACTTAAAGGACTTATCGGCGCAGATGATGCCAGCAAATATTTCATGCTTTGAGGGGGGGCGTTTACGGCAGAGAAAACGCGACGTAGGCCGCTCCTTGCGGGCCCTTAGGGTCACGTGCGCCACTTGTCGCGATCACGATGTATTGGCGACCGTCCACGCTGTAGGTGGCGGGCGTTGCATTGCCAGAGTAAGGGAGATCAGCTGACCAGAGCAGCTTGCCGGTCTGGTTGTCGAAGACTCGAATCTTGTGATCGAAGTTGGTTGCGCTGATGATGACGAGACCGCCGGCAGTCACGATGGGACCACCGTAGTTCTCGGTGCCGGTGTGCTTGATTCCCTTGGCTGCGAGTTCCGGATAGTCGCCGAGAGGAATCTTCCAGAGATACTTTCCGGTGTTGAGGTCGATCGCATTGAGAGTACCCCAGGGTGGCATGACGGCGGGATAGCCATCGGGATCGAGGAATTTGCGATAGCCGGTAAAGAGGTAGCGTGGCTCGCCGCCAAGAGGTGCGAGTGCAGACTCGACTTCCTGCCTCGATGATTGCTGCGCGGTGCCCGGGGCTTCAACCGTGGGTAAAGCGCCGCGCACCAGGAAGCGCAGCAGTGCGGCTGAGGCGGCAGTGGAGAGCTTCGCAGATCCCGGCATACGGCCTTTGCCGTAGCGTACGACGTGCTCGATCTGGGCGTTCGAAAGCCGTTTCTGCACATCGATCAAAGAAGGAAACGCAGGTGGCGAGCCGCGGCGATCGGGGCCATGGCAGATGGAACACTGGCCTTGGTAGATGGAGTAGCCGAGGCCTCCGCCCGGCTTGTTTTCGGTGAGGCCACCTGTCCACGCGATATCGTTGGAGTTCACATAGAGGATGCCGGTCTTCACATCCACGGCCGGACCGCCCCACTCGCCTCCGCCGTCGAATCCAGGGAAGATAACCGTTTGGTTATCTACGCTGAGGGGGACGAAGAGGCCGCCGCTGCGCATGGCTTTGAAGGCCTTCACCGCGGCGGCGTGGGCTTGGGGAGTGCGTTTGGTGAGCATGTTCGCGGTAAGCAACTGGCGTGCATAGGGAGCGGGAAGCAGGGGGATCGGCTGGGTAGGCGAGGTCTTTTCGCCGGGAACCGTAGAGTGGGGGAAGGGACGTTCTTCGATCGGGAACAACGACTTGCCCGTCGTGCGATCAAAGAGAAAGACGAAGCCCTGCTTCGATGTCTGTGCAACGGCATCGATCAGCTTGCCGTTATAGCGCAGGGTCACGAGGGCAGGCGGCGACGGGAAGTCGCGGTCCCAGATGTCGTGATGCACGCCTTGAAAATGCCAGAGCAGCTTTCCTGTATTGGCGTCGAGCGCGAGGAGACAGTTCGCGTAGAGGTCGTCGCCGATGCGGTCATAGCCGTAGAAGTCGCTGACGGCTGAACCCGTCGGCACATAGACGATGCCGCGCTTGTCGTCGACTGCCATGCCGGCCCAGTTGTTCGCAGAGCCAGCGGTCTTCCAGGCATCTTTCGGCCAGGTCTCGTATCCTGCTTCGCCGGGATGCGGAATGGTATGGAAGATCCAGCGCAACTTGCCGGTACGCACATCATAGGCACGAATGTCGCCGGGTAGAGCAGGCTTGGTCTCGGGAGCACGAAAGCCAACGATGATCATGTCTTTGTAGATGATGCCCGGCGAGGTTAATGCAGCGAATTGGTTCGAGGCATCGTCTTCGATCAGATTCTTGCGAAGATCGATTCTGCCACCGTTGCCAAAGGACGAGAGAGGCCTGCCTGTAGCG
>DHWW01000295.1 GCA_002413385.1 Granulicella sp. UBA5172 | reverse complement strand
ACGTCATAACAGCCTCTAGAAGCGAAAGTCGAAGACAGGGAGGCCAAACAATCGAGGAAACAGGCTCGCTCCGGAGCCGGATGCGTCTATGAACCAACGCGATTGAATCTCTACGCCGCCCTCGGTTTTCACAGAGATGATCCGGTTTCCATCGCGTTTGAGGTCTATGGCTTTGTCGCGAAGCAGATGGACGCCAGCCACAGTAAAAACTTCACGCAGAGCATGGTTAAGGCGTGTGCGGTCCACGTGGATGGTGCGCAACTCTACATTGAAAGGTGGATTCGCAAGCCAATCGCCCGGGATGTAGTCTTGCTCGGCGCCGCCCCGCAACTTCAAGACGACGTGGCGCTTGTAGGTCGAAATTCCTTCGTGGATGAGGTGGTCCATGGATGGGCCCAGGACATTCAACAACCCAGGAGCTGACCAATCAAGTGATTCGGCTATGGGATCGTTGACTTGCGGATCAGCCTCGATGTAGAGGACTTGCAAACCTGCACGTGCAAGATGGATAGATGCTGCCATTCCTGCCCGCCCGCCACCTATTACCATTACATCGAGTAAAGAGAATTTTCCAGATATCAAGATGAGATGTCGAGAATGGGATACAGCGGATGTTGGCTGAAGCGCCTACCGACGCGCAACCGACCAAATGTTGAGATTTACCTCAATCTTTCGATGGAGGTAAGTCCAGTGAGAACACTGCTACTATTTCCGCTGAAGCTAATCGGCCAATCAGCTATACAACGTTAGGAGAATCGAAGGATTTGAAACTTCCTGCCAAGTTTCGTCCCATGCTGTTTATTGTCGTGTTACTGGTTATTTGGGAGATTGCGATTGATCTCCATCCAGCACAAATCTTGCCTAGTCCTGTTGCAGTAGCAGGCGGAATCATCGAGTTGGCGCGGCACGGACTCTTGTTTAAGTATGTTGTCGCATCCCTCTTCAGAGTGACCTGGGGATTCGCGTTTGCAGCTCTCATTGCTATCCCATTGGGACTCTTGCTGGGTTGGTACCGGCGTGGCGAAATGGCATTTTATCCGCTAGTGCAAGTCTTTCGTCCTATCTCCCCGCTGGCCTGGATTCCGATTGCCATTCTTTGGTTTGGGGTGGGCGATTCGGCGGCAATGTTTCCTGATTTTTATTGGGTGCTTTTTCCCGTTGCTACTGATTACGATGAGCGCGGTCCACAATATCCCCGCTGACTATATCAATGCAGGTCGTAACTTCGGCCTAAGTTCGAGTGCGTTTGTTACGCGTGTTTTATATCCGGCAGTTACACCGCAGTTGCTGGTAGGTTTGCGAATCACTCTTGGGATCGCATGGCTGGTAGTGGTCGCCGCTGAAATGATCTCGGTGAACTCTGGCCTGGGCTTTCTCATCGTGGATGCCAGGAATGCAGGAAACCGTTACGACCTTGTCGTCGCAGGCATGGTCATCATCGGGGCGATCGGTTTACTGCTGGACCTGGCAATGCGCTCGCTAGAACAAGTGAAGTCATTCCATTGGAGTTCCTCGGAGGATTAATGTCTCTCGCAGAAGTTGTTATGGCTCAACCAGACGTCGGTCAGAAGCTGAAACTACAGCACCTGGGGAAGGTGTATGGGCACGATGACGAGAGCGTTGCGGCTATTGAAGATATCAATCTCGATGTGTCCGATGGCGAGTTCGTCTGCATTGTCGGTCCTTCCGGTTGCGGCAAATCGACGCTGCTCAATGTTATAGCTGGCTTCCTTCCCGCAACAAGCGGCTCCGTCACGATTGACGGAGAAGCCGTAAGCGGACCGGACCCTCGGCGCATTCTCGTGTTTCAGGAGCGCGGAGTGTTTCCATGGTTGACCGTGGAAGGAAACATCGGATTCGGACTGTCTAAATTACCGCGTGAAGAGCGACGGCAACGAATTGCACACTACGTACAAGCCGTTCGCTTGCAGGGATTTGAGCATGCTTATCCATCGGATCTTTCGGGTGGCATGAAGCAACGGCTGCAGGTAGCGCGTGCGTTGGCGGTCAATCCTGACATCCTGTATCTCGATGAACCGTTCGGTGCACTCGATTTCATCACGCGAGTGATTATGCGTGGCGAATTGCATCGCATCTGGCAGACCGAGCGAAGGACCATTCTATTCGTAACGCACGATATCGATGAGGCCGTGCAGCTTGCCGACCGAGTGATTGTACTTAGCTCACGCCCGGCACGGATTCAGGAGATCCTTACCATTGATATACCTCATCCACGCAATATCAGTTCGCCGCGCTATCTGGAGCTTCGCGATGAACTGCTCAAGCAGATCGGGCTGGCTTACGAGATATGAATTCGTTGACCAAACCTCGTCGATGGGAGAGTTTTTTCTGGCCCGTTATTGCCGCGACAGCGCTGTTGGCGCTATGGCATTATTCCGTCATCTGGACTGCAACCAAGGTATTTCCTTCTCCACTCAGCGTAGAGAAGGGCATTGCAGAGTTGCTTCATAAGCATGTTCTCTGGGCTGACATTTGCGACTCGCTGCGTCGAGTTGCTCTTGGTTCTGGCGCAGCAATCATCGTTGGAATTCCTCTGGGTCTCTTCCTGGGTTGGAAGCCAGCTGCGAATCAGGTGGTAAATCCTGTGTTCCAAATCCTCAGACCTATAAGTCCGATAGCTTGGATACCCGTAGCCATCATCTTTTTCGGTGTCGGCGATTATGCGGTAATTTTTCTGATCTTCCTCGGCTCATTTTTTCCTATCGTGGTGGCGTGTGTGAGCGGTGTATCCAGCGTGCCACCTGTGCTACTCAGTGCGGGGCGCAACTTTGGACTGTCTACCCCTCGACTTTTGACGCGTGTCATATTTCCTGCCGCGTTGCCGCAGATTCTCGTTGGCGTCCGGCTTGCCTTGGGGATCGCCTGGCTCGTGGTGGTTGCCGCAGAGATGATCGCAGTCGATTCTGGCCTTGGCTACCTGGTCATCGACTCGCGCAATTCCGGAAAGCGCTACGACCTCGTCGTAGCGGCAATGCTGATGATCGGGATCATTGGACTTGCTTTGGATTTTCTGATTCGTTCGATCGAAAAGAATAAATCCGTCCGTTGGGGGTTCCGCAATGCGTCTTAAGACCAAGATCACGATCCTGGCAATCAGCTGGGTACTGCTCATTTCGGGACTGCACGCCTACCTCAATGTGAATTGGGACGCGGTGCTGAACTCATATCGCCCAGTCAATCAACGCAAGATTATCGTTGCGTATCTCCCTGTGACTTGTCAGCTGACATGTCCGGTTACGGACTATATTTCGAAGTATTCTCTCTCGGGCGAAGAGTTTCTGCCACGCATGTTCCAAGGCTTTCCGGAGATGAAAGAGGCACTGATCTCCAACCGAGTACAGGCAGCATTCATCGTTGCACCCATGGCGCTCGCGCTCAAGGCGCAGGGTGTTCCGATCAAGGTGGTCTACCTGGGGCACCGATACGGCAGTGCCGTTGTCGTTCAGAAAAATGGACCTATAAAGACCTTCGCGGATATGCGCGGACGCACCATCGCCATTCCCAGTCGCTTCTCCGACGAGCGCCTGCTACTGTTTCGCGCCATGAAGGTGTGGGGCATAAAGCCTGGGGAAATCAAGATGGTGGAAATGGCTCCTCCCGATGTTTCAGGCGCTCTTGCAGCGCACGCCATTGACGCGTTCGTGATGGGCGAGCCGTTCCCGTCTCAGGCGGAGATGGCTGGCTATGGCCGTGTCCTTTTTCAGGCACGAGAGTATTGGCCAGACTATATGTCATGCATCCTGGTAGTGCGGCAGGATCTGATTGATCGGCGCCCCGATGTCGTGCAGGTGCTGGTGGACGGTATTGCACGGTCTGGTCTCTGGCTTGATACCAGCAAGTCGCACCGCGAAGATGCTGCTGATTTCGTTGGGCGTTTCTACTATAACCAGAAGCCTGCACTACTACGATGGGCGCTAACCAAGCCCATGGATCGCGTCGTGTACAGTCCACTCGCTCCGCGGAAAGCAGACTTCGATATGGTCCGCGACCTCATGATCGAAACCGGCGTGCTTGATAAGAGACTCGATTTTAGCGATTACACGGACACTCGATTTTCCGACAATGCAAGAACGCAAACATCCTGGAAATATGAACCTGGCATGGCGACTGCAAAGTGAGCAACACCGCAGACCAACCCAAGAATAGATAGCGTAAGGAGAAATATGACGATGTTTCGCAGAAGATTCCTCCAACTCTGTGTCCCTGTCAGCGCGAGCGCGCTAGTCATCCTCAAGGTCAAGAGAAACGGCCACGCTAAAGCTGTGGCCTATGAGGTGAAGGGCTTCACTTGCATAACTTGCGCTGTTGGACTCGACACTATGCTGCGCAGACAAAAGGGAATTCTTTCGAGCGAATCGACTTATCCCGAAGGAAAGGTCGTCGTTCGTTTCGATCCGGATCAAGTCAATGAGAGTTCGATTCGAGGCTTTATCGCCGATACCGGCTTTACTGTGCAGAGTCAAGACGAACTCTAGTTTTCGCAACGCGCCCTCCAATTAAAAGGAAGAAATACGAATGATGTCGACGATACGTGACTATGCCAAACTTTCAGCAGACCTGGTAGATGCACCCCACCTTGAGCAGCCACCGGTTGCCATCTGTTTCTCTGACTCCGCTCCGGACGGATTGGATACACCTGCCAAGCATGTAGCTGCGGGGTGCCGGTTTTGGGAAGACGCGACGTTTGCGATGTCGGCCAAAGACCACGAAATGTGCGCCATTGATATGGGTTATGTTGCCGTAAGTAAGACGTATCTTCCCGCGGAAACGCCAGCTGAGTAATAATTGCTTTGATACTGCTCCATCGAGCTTTATCGAAACCGCCGAGCGGGCAGGTCACGACAGAAAGTCAGTCTCGGCCATCTCGGTGGGAGCAGTTTGCTTCTTCCATTCCACCAGCAGGAGACATGGCGAATTTATTACATCCTACCGAGCGCTCGAAGCGAGCGACCAAGGTTCACGAGTATCATGGGCACGCATCGGAGCTGAAGGCGAATGCCGCTGCCGCTGCTCGAATAGGTGTTTTCCGTTTGGAGAACGCGCGGCCGTACGTGACTAGCCACAGGCCTTTGCGACGGAGACAGATTGTCAGCTGGAGCGTGATGCTCAGCCTATGTTTTCTGTTGGGATGCCATGACAGAAATGCGTTACCGAAGCATGGATCGCAGAAGTACATGCAGTTCATATCGGCGTTTTATACAGGACTGGCTGCTCTGCAGGTGGGCGATGATGTGCGCGCTGATAGCAGCCTGGGAGAGGCTACACGGCTGGCACCTGGAGAGCCTGCTGCGTGGGTGGACTGGGGTGTGTTGGCATTGCGTCAGCGTAGCTATGATGCAGCAGCAGAACGCTTGAGCCGAGCGCACACACTCGCTCCAGATAATGAGCAGGTAGATTATCTGCTTGGACTGCTTGAAAGCGAGCGAGGCAACTCGGCGGTGGCGATCGCCGATTTGCAGCAGGCGGTACAAGCTAATCCTCGAGACCTGCGGGCACTCTATGAACTGGCCTCCGAGATCGAGAGGCAGGCGGATGCTGGGAGCGATCAGCACTATCAGCAACTGATGGAGCAGATCCTTGCGATTGAGCCCGACAACCTGGCGGCGCAACTCGAGTTGACCCGGATCGCTGCCAAGCGCGGTGATGTACAAACGCTCAAAATGAGTATTGATCGGATTGCAAATCGTTCAAAGGGATGGTCGCCGGAGATTGCTACGAAACTTGCGGAATTACAGGTTGCAGCGAATGGCCCGCTGCCGCGGTCTGCTTCAACGAAATCTATTTTTCTGCGTAACGTCCTCATGCGACTGCCTGCCTTTCGGGAGAACCTATCGGAGCTCAAGCCTCAGCCTGGAGAAGGTGCTCAACCCATGACACATCTTCTGCGGGTCACGAGTTTGCCTTCACGACCGGCTCCGGCAGACCGCGCAATCAGCTTCAACGCAGAGACAAAAGGAGAGAGAGACGGCCGTGTCTGGACCTGGGCTGGATCGATCAACTTGAATGGCAATGATGCTCCGGTGCTGGCACAAGCCGACGCTTCAGAAGTTCTGCTGGGCTCTGGGACGAGCCTTGCATTTCCAGGCGGCGGTCGTTCCCCGACAGCCGAAGGAGTCGTTGCGGCTGATTTTAACTATGACTTCAAGACGGACCTGGTGCTAGCAGGGGCCGGAGGTGTGCGGTTCTTTCGCCAGGATGATCCTGCCCATTTCACCGATGTTACGAACCAAACGAAGCTTCCACGATCTGTGATCGACGGCGACTATACGGGTGCGTGGGCTCTCGACATCGAGGCGGATGGCGATCTGGATATATTGTTGGGTACGGCGTCAGGGATTCCGATTCTGCTTAGAAATAACGGCGATGGCAGCTTTGCTGTTACACATCCGTTCGCTGGAATCTCTGGTGTCCAACAACTTGTCTGGGTTGATTTGAATGGTGATGGGAATCCAGACGCGGCGATGATCGACGGCGCGGGGCATCTTCATCTCTATCTCAATCAGCGATCGGGAAACTTTCGCGAATCGACGCTATCCGGCGTGGCAGGGCAAGTTAAAGCCATCGCTGTTGCGGATGCCGATTCGAGTGGCATCCTCGATCTGATTGCGGTCGAGGCGAACGGTAGTATCGTACGCATATTTCCCGCCGGAGATGTTGACCACTGGTCATCCGCCGAGTTGGCCCGTGTTCCTGACCCCGCCGTTCAGCTTGGAGGCGAAGTGCGTCTGCATGCTGCCGATCTGGATAATAACGGTGCTGTCGATCTGATACTCTCGCCCGTTGCTTTGACCGTCGAGAAGGTCGGGTCCGTGTTGGTTTGGTTACAAGACGAGCACGGTTCTTTTGAATCGTTGCAACAGACAATCCAACCAAGTCGCATCTTTGATGTGGCGGATCTCAATCGTGATGGCCGCCTTTCGCTTATCGGGCTTACCGATGCAGGCGCGCTCTCCGTTGCGATCAATCATGGAACAAAAAAGTACCACTGGCAGACGATACGACCTCGCGCGCGTCAGTCCACTGGCGATCAGCGAATCAACTCATTCGGAATCGGGGGCGAGATTGAGATTCGCTCCGGCTTGCTGGTGCAGAAACAGCCAATGGAACGGCCGGAATTGCACTTCGGCCTCGGAGAGCAGACGCAAGTAGAAGTCGCGCGCATCCTCTGGCCCAATGGCTCAATGCGAGCGGAGTTCGCGCTCAAAGCGGACCAACAGGTCGTTACGGAACAACGNNTCCGTTCCCTGGGGATCTGCCATTGGCCTGCGCATCAACGCACTTGGCGCTCCAGGTATCGCTGCTACTGAAGAGTGGTACAAGATTGGGCGTGATCAGCTTCGGGCGCGGGACGGTTTCTACGATCTACGCATTACGGGCGAGCTATGGGAGACCTACTATTACGATTCCATGGCGCTGATGACTGTCGATCACCCAGCGGGCACAGAGGTGTTTACGGATGAACGTTTTGACGTTCCACCGGTGAAGTTAGCCGTCACTGCGGTCGGCGAGCCCCACCCGATTGATCGAGCAATCGACGACACAGGACAGGATGTCACGACGACGCTGAGCAAGCTCGATGGAGTCTATCTGGATAACTTTGGGCGAGGACAATATCAGGGTGTCACGAGGGACCACTACGTCGAGATAGACCTGCCTGCATCGATGCCCACTGATGTGCCGCTTTGGTTGATCGCGAAGGGATGGCTGCATCCATCCGATTCCTCCGTGAACGTCGCTATGGGACAGGGTAGCGGCGAGAAGCCTCACTGGCTGAGCCTTGAAGTGCCCGATGGGAAGGGCGGCTGGCGTGTAGCAAAGCCGAACCTCGGTTTCCCCGCCGGGCGTAACAAGATATGCCTGATCGATCTCTCGGGTGTATTTCCACCGGGCACTCCGCATCGGTTTCGTTTGCGGACGAACCTCGAGATTTTCTGGGACTCCATCGAATGGGCGCAGGGCGAACCTGCGACGCCGATGAAGATTCAACGGCTCTCTCCTCAGGTTGCAGATCTTCACTATCGCGGGTTTTCTCTTATCACCCAAGCGAACAGTTCTTCACCGGAGCTTCCCGATTACGACCACCTGTCGGGCACATCGCAGCGGTGGCGCGATCTCGAAGGTTTTTACACGCGCTTCGGCGACGTTCGAGAGCTGCTTGCCCATACCGACGACCGCTACGTCATCATGAACGCCGGGGATGAGATGTCGCTGCGATTCTCTGCGCCTCCTCCTCCACCGCCTGGCTGGGTCCGGGATTTCGTGATCGCTGGTGACGGATGGATCAAGGATGGAGACTACAACTCTGTGCACTCGCAAACGGTTTTGCCCTATCCGTACCATGCGCGGCGCGATTACAACACCACGCCCGGCAGACTTGAAGACGACTGGGTTTATCGCCATCATCCAAAGGATTGGCTGACGTATCAGACACGGTATGTGACGCCCGATGAGTTTGAGAAAGAGCTCCGAACAGCTATGCCGGCGAGGATAGATTCAGGCGTTAGAAATGGAACAGGACGATGAAACGCGCAACAGTAGTACGGGGNNACTCGATCCAGCTGTGGCGCTTGCCCACTACGGGTTCTACCTCATGGAAGTTTCACATGCTGCTGGAATTGACTTCGTTCACCAAGCTCCCGCGCTGGATCCGAAACTGAACGCCATCATGCCCGAGGTTGCGTCGATGGGTGCTTCCGTCTCGATCGTTGACTTCGATCGGGATGGCTGGCCCGACATCTACGTCACCGATAGCGCGATTGGATCGAAGAACCGACTCTACCGCAACATGCACGACGGCACGTTCAAGGATGTTGCTCCGGAGATGGGAATAGCCGATGTGAATCAGGCCGGTACAGGAGTCTCGATGGGCGCGGTGTGGGGCGACTATGACAACGATGGCTATGAAGATCTGTATTTGATTAAGTGGGGTAGACCGGAGTTGTACCACAACGATCATGGGCACGGCTTTACTCGCATGAGCGAGCAGGCCGGCCTGCCTCCCTGGATCAACGCCAACACTGCGGTATGGTTCGACTATGATGGCGACGGATTGTTGGATCTGTTTGTTGGTGGCTATTATTCGGAAGACATTGACCTGTGGCACCTGAAGACCACCAAGATCATGCCTGATAGTTTCGAGTATGCAAAAAATGGTGGCCGAAAATACTTGTTTCACAATCTGGGCAACGGGCGGTTCGAAGAGGTCAGCGCAAAGGTTGGAATCAATAGCCGGCGCTGGGCACTCGCTTCAGCCGCGGCGGATCTCAGCGGAACCGGCCACCCGGATCTCTTTGTGGCAAATGATTATGGCGTGTCAGAGCTCTATTTGAACGACGGCAAACGCTTCCACGAATCAGGCTCGGAGAGCGGCGTCGGGTTCGCTCCGAAGAGCGGCATGAATGTCGCCGTTGGCGACATTTTCAATCAGGGCAAGTATTCGGTCTATGTTTCGAATATCTCCGAAGACGGTGTACTTATCCAGGGCAACAATCTCTGGGTCCCGCAAGAGAGCAAGCCAGGCGAAGCCGTGAAGTACGAAAACATGGCGCGCGATCTGGGTGTGGAACTGGGTGGTTGGAGCTTTGGCGCGCAGTTCGGTGATTTGAATAATGACGGAACGCTCGATCTCTACCTCACCAATGGGTACGTCTCGCTGGATCGAAAGAGAAGTTATTGGTACGACTTCGCTAAGGTTGCAGGAGGCAATTCATCGATCATTGGCGATGCCGATCACTGGCCAGCCGTCGATGGCCGGAGTCACTCCGGTTATCAGCAGAAGCATGTCTGGCTGAATGATGGCGCGGGCAAGTTTGTAGACGTGGGGCAAGCTGTGGGTGTCACCGATACCTATGATGGCCGCGCCGTCGCAATGGCTGACCTGTTCAATCGAGGAGTTCTCGATGTTGTGGTGGCGAACCAACGGGGACCACTACTTCTCTATAAGAACACTGTCGATCCTAAGAACCGGTGGATCGAATTTTCGCTTGTAGGAACGAAGAGCAATCGCAGTGCTATCGGGGCACAGGTTACGATGCGCTGGAATGGTCAGGGGCAGGTGCAACAAGTCTCCGGTGGCAGCGGCTTCGCGGCGCAGAATGATCGTAGACTGCATTTTGGGCTAGGCAAAGATCCCCATATAGAGAAAGTCGTGATTCGTTGGCCTTCTGGTAAGATTCAGACGCTGGACGGAGTCGTGCAAGGGCAGCTAAATACCGTGGAGGAGCCAGAATGAGCGGGCAAGTGATTTCTATTGCGGACGCTACTCCCAACCAGCGTGGGACGAATTCTGCATCGCCATGGCGTACTTGGTTGAGTCTGGAAAATCGATTCGTGCCTCCGGTTTTTATCACGCTCATCCTACTCATCGGGAATTTGTCCTTTGGCATTCTTGAGGGTTACAAGAAGACGCTACTTGCCATTGCCGTCAGCATTGCAACCGAGTTAATTCTGGGTAAGGTCGTAGTCGGCAAGTGGCCAAACGTGGCGAGCGCCTACATCAGCGGCATCAGCGTCGGCATTCTTTTGCGGTCGCCTGTATTCTGGCCTTATGCGCTGTGCGCGATGATTGCGATCACGTCCAAGTATGTTCTTCGCGTGAAGAATCGCCATATCTGGAACCCCTCTAATTTCGGCATCTGCGTAGTGCTCTTCCTTGCGGCTGAGTCGGTGACTACTCTTAGCATTCAGTGGGGAAACAGTCTCTGGGCGATGCTCGTTATCTGGTCGCTCGGTTCGATTATTATTTGGCGCCTGAAGCGGTTCCACATCTGCCTAACGTACGTCGTGTCATTCTTATTGTTCGCCATACTGCGGGCATGGATGGTTGGCGATCCCATCGTCTCTGAAATATCGCCGATCACTGGGCCGGAGTATCAGCTTTTTATCTTCTTCATGATCACGGATCCAAAGACTACCGTCCGTTCGAAGAGCGGGCAGATCGTCGTTGCTTTTCTGATTGCAGCTGTTGAGATGGTGTTGCGGCTCAACTCCTCTATCTATGCTCCGTTGTATGCGCTCTTCATGGTGGGACCGGTTGCAATTCTCATCGAGAACTGGTGGACTTCGTACAAATCGCGCAGGATTGGGGCAGAGATATCCGCTCTAGGATTAAGGGGAGCGCCACAGTAGTCTGCTCTAAGGTATCGGGTCACATGAAGGATATGGATTTGAAGCAAAAACAAGTTCCGTGCACGATTGCGCTTTGCGTCGTTTTGTTCCTGATCGTGGGCTGTAGACAGAAGCAAGGTCATCAGCCGGATGCGATGGGTCATGCCACAGCATCTTCCCGGGTGGCACCATCCCCTGCGGCTCTTCCAGTACAACCCGCTGCAGTGCGCCCCAGTGGCCCTGTTCACTTGACCGATGTGACCGATGCTGCCGGCATTCATTTCCGTCACAACAGTGGCGCTTTCGGCAAGAAATATCTTCCCGAGACGATGGGGAGTGGGGTCTGTGTGCTCGATTACGACGGAGATGGTTGGCAGGATGTCCTCTTCGTCAATTCCATGGACTGGCCTGAACACCGAACAAAGAAGTCGACCGCCGCGCTTTATCACAACAATCACGATGGAACGTTCACCGATGTAACACGTGGGTCGGGCCTCGACATAGAGATCTACGGACTTGGTTGCGCGGTCGGTGATTTCGACAACGACGGCCGCGATGATGTCTACATCACCGCATTGAACGGCAACCATCTATTTCGAAATCTTGGGAATGGTAAGTTCGCGGATGTGAGCGCCGCAGCAGGCGTCGGCAATTCTGGATTTTCGACGAGTGCCATGTGGTTCGACTATGACAAGGATGGCAAGCTCGATCTGCTCGTGTTGCACTATGTTGATTGGTCGCCGGCAACCGATCAGACATGCGCGCTGGATGGCAAGAATAAATCGTACTGCACGCCTGAACTCTACAAGGGGCAAAGCGTCACCCTGTATCGCAATAAAGGGCATGGAACATTTGAAGACGTGACCAGAAAAGCCGGACTCCTGGATGTGACCAGTAAGTCGCTCGGCGTCGTTTTGCTGGACTACGACGACGATGGCTGGCCTGACTTTCTGGTTACGAATGACACCCAGCCCAATAAGCTTTATCGCAACAATCACGACGGTACGTTCACCGAAAGCGCATTTGTCGCCGGTGTGGCTTTTAGCGATGCAGGCAAAGCGCGTGCGGGAATGGGTGCGGATGCATCGGACTACGATCTCAGCGGACAACAGAGTCTGGTGATTGGCAACTTCACCAACGAGAGCATGGCGCTCTACCATAACGACGGCGGTGGCCTGTTCACCGACCAGGCCATCGGATCCGGTATCGCAGGTCCTTCGGCGAAGTCGCTCACTTTCAGCACCTTCTTTTTCGATTATGATCTCGATGGGTTGCCCGACATCTTCGCCCTCAATGGCCATGTCGCTGACGACATCAGCCAACTCCAGCCAACTCTTCACTACGCCGAAGCGCCCCTGTTATTTCACAACGCGGGATATGGAAAGTTTATGGACGTTTCAGACAAGGTTGGAGCTACTTTCCGTGTGCCTGTTGTGGGCCGCGGAGCTGCGTATCTGGACTACGACAACGATGGCGATCTCGATGTGTTGCTTACGACTTCCAATGGTCCTGCCAGGCTTCTGCGCAACGACAACGGCAACGCCAATGACATGTTACGTGTGCAGACGATTGGTACACGCTCAAACCGTGACGGGATAGGGGCTAAAGTCACCGTGAGACTACCCAGCGGACAGCACTTGCTTCAAATGGTGAAGAGTGGTTCAAGCTATCTTTCACAAAGCGAACTGCCACTAACGTTTGGTTTGGGAACGCCGAAACCTGGTAAGGTCGTCGACCTTGAGATCCTCTGGCCAAGCGGCCGCAAGGAATCTGTCGCAGACGTCCACGCGAATCAGTCAATTAAATTGCAGGAAGGAAAAGGAATGGTCTCCGCAGTTCCGATCAATTTCTCGGAAGCCACACGAAGCCTGCCGCATTAGTGTTGATGCCGAATTTCTGCTGAATAAAATCCGGTGCGTCGCAGCAGGGCCTCAATTTCCGTCGCGTCCGTTCCCAACTTTTGCGCCGATGCGAACAGGTCTGCTGCATCAACGGGGTAGCAATGATTCGCAGGGCGCTTGCCTAGACCAGCAACATCGAAGTCGCGGATCAGTCTATAGATGTCGTTCGTGAGCGCCTCCTTTTCCGCCGGACCAAGGGTTGCTCGAGCCAGCGTGAGTAGACGACGAGATTCCGGACCGAACTCTGGATGGTCATGAAGCAGAAATGAACTTGCCAGCTCAGGTTTATTGAGGCGTCTGGCGACCTCCGCATAGCTCGCGGCTGCAAAGTAAAGCAGTGACAAAAGGCGGAAAGTTGGGAAGTCATTCATGTTTTGGTACAGGGCCCCAATCAGTCTTGCCGTCGCCAGCAGCTCGTCGTCCGTCTGTCGGGCATATTCCTGGAGGCTCGTCTCCAGTCGCGGCGAACCCCAATGCTCATCAAGAATTTTTCCCAACCGGGTTATGCCTAGCAGCGTTAATGGAAATCCAGTGGAGAGCAATGGATCCACAAAGCCTGCGGCTGACGGCAGCAGCGCCCAGTTAGATCCTGTGATGGACGGGCTGCGAAATGAGAGCTGTCGCGCATGCGTAAACGGCATTTCGGCTCGAACCAGAGAAAATTGATCTTTTACCAGCGNNTCGGAAGGGAATCGAGGAGCCTGTTCCAGGCACGCTCCTTGTCGTCAAATGCAAAGCGGTCTGCGACTTCACGGGTTGCAGCAACGCCGGCGCTGGTGATTCCATTGTTGAACCGAAGTACCCAGATCCAGCCACCATCGAAGACATGATGAACCGCCGCTGCGTCGACTGGATATGGCGCTTCAGTTCCGTGGAAAGCCTCAGAAGTTGCCAACTCGCTGACCCCGGAGAAGTGGCTGTACAAGGCAGAAGTTACAGGAAAATCCGGCAGCGATTGTTCACCCAGGCCAAGCGCGCGATGAAGGAATCCTCGCGGCCCCGTTGCGTCGATGAGGAAGTGCGCCTGGAACGTTCGTTGATGGAGTGCTTGTCTTGCATCCAGTTGCCATCCGCGGTGGTCGCACCTGGCTTCAGAGATTTCTGCCTCATCGAAGTAATCGACGCCGAGGGCTTGCGCTTGTTGCACAAGTAATTCGTCGAACTCGGCGCGATACCAATGAGTGTCCGCAATGAAGTCGCGGGGGCTCGCTGCGACGAACAGATGACGGTCGTTATCTGACGGGCTGGAGGGAGAATCGAGCTCGTGGTGAAAAAAAGAAAAGCCACGCTTCAATCCGCAAGCAATGTCAGGATAGGTTTGCTGCCAGCTGCCCCACTTGCTCAGAGGTTTCAGAAAAGGAAGATCATAGTGGTCAGAGATGCTTTCCAACAAGAGGTTCGAAAGCGGCGTCGACGACTCGCCTATCACCACGCGGGGGTGTTTGCCCTTCTCTAATAGCACGACCGAATGACCGAGTTTCCTTGCGATCATCGCCATCAACGATCCAGCGAAGCCAGAGCCGACTATCGCAATGTCATACCTGGCGGTCAAGAGGCCCTCCACAAGTCTCGCAAGCTACGCATTCAAGCAGCACTTGCAAGAGGTTCATTTGTTTCAGCCGCTCGACTCGGGTGGCTCGACAATCCGGGCAGCTTGCCACGCGGTCGATATCCCAGAGGTCGACGAAGACGCGTCCTCTGCCGAGCGCAATGCCATAAGCCAAAGCATCTTCAACGATCCGAAGAGGAGGTGGTACAAACAGCCCAAGGGTTACGAGAGCATCGACTGCTCCATTGCCTGCCCGCGTTGGTAGTAAAGTAATCGCCGTGGCACTGCAGTCAAACGCAAAATCGATCGATTTGCAGGCCCATTCGAGCGATTCATCGCTTCGCATGAAGGGTGGTTGGACCAGCACGAACGAGCGAAGAGCCACACCGTCGCTACGAAGTCGATCTGCTGCCGCTCCATACTGATCGAGTGTCATTCGCTTATTCAGTTTTGCCAGCACACCCGGGTGGGCGGTCTCCAGTCCCATCGCGACCTCGAGTTGGCCATTGCACAATGATCGAAACTGCGAGTACGTTTCTCCGATCAGGGCAGGGTGACATTCAACGATGACGCGTTCAAAGCCACTGACGAGGGCAGCAATGGCTCCGTAGTCTTCTGGTGGTATCGCCCCTCGATCGAAGAAGCTGCCACTGTTGTATAGCTTGATCTGACGCGCGGTTGGTAGGCGGTCCAGTGCATATGTTATCTGCGCTGGAATGGCTCCGCGCGGCACGATCTGCGTTAAGGTATTCCTCCAGAGATCGCACATTGCACAGTGCCACGGACACTCGCGATTTGTAAGAAAAATCGTGGCAACCCCGCCAATCTCTCCGTTCGCGAATCGCTCTTCCTCGACAAGGAATGCGTAGGGTCTTTCTACACTCACGGGCTCCCGTGCGCCCCTGCGCGAGATGATCCAGCGATCACGTTCCGTGGCGTCGTCGGGATAGAACGATGTATGCGAAGAGATCACAGATATTGAGCCAGAAAGTGCTTACGGTAGTCGGATTCTTTGAGCGGCAGTCTTTGCCGCATCGCTTCTACAGGAAGCGCACCGTGTTGAAAGCGACGCTTCTCAAAGACCTTCATCTTCATCTTTGTGACCGCTGCAACTCCCCGAGAAACGATCTCTCCCTTGAGTTGATAGAGTCGCTCAACGCTATAGTCAGTCAGTTGAATGAAGGGAATTGCTTCTGCCACAGCGATCACGTTTGGCCGGGTGAACGGACTAAAGCCGCGAAAGCCATAGCGATGTGCGGGCGCATACGTGCGTGTATAGGATCTGCTTAGACCGCCGCTATAGGTCAGGGAGTGCTTGATTTTACCCACTCCCCAGCCCTCCTGATACAGCATCTGATTGTTGACCACGCTGCGAATTGTCAACTCCGGATTCTCTTCGATCGGATAATCCTTGAGATTCTCGTCACCCCCATCGCCATCAATCAAATAGCGCCATTCCGGGTATCGCTCGCGTATCCCCTTGCAAAGCGCCAGAGCCATACTGGCCGATTCAACATCCAGCGCTTTGTAGTCTTCCACCACGCCGATGGTCTTGCGATGATCGATCTCAGATGCCTTTGCATCCATCGTCTCAAGGAACAATCCAAGGCCCACGCTGTCAAGGAATTCGCGCGCCTGCCGTACGTCCGGCCCATCCCCTATGTCTGCGCTGCCGAGATTCAAAACAAATGCCTTCAACCGAGAGAGGCTTAGGCCACGCTGCTTCATCACGTGATACGTGGCTAGAAAAATACTCCCACTATCTACTCCACCAGAAAAACAGACACCGATCGGCTCTTCGTTTGGAACGTGCGCGATCCAACGATCGATCTCCTCCGTCAGAGCACCAATATAGTGGCGCCCGATAACGTCGAGGTCCGGTGGTAGTGTTCCCATCGCAGGTGTGAAGAAGCGGGTGTACACCGGATCGGGGTCGGGGCAGCCAACCAGTTGAATTTCCGTCACGTGGTGCGCTGGGACCATTCGCGTATAGCTGGGATGGAACTGTCCTTCCAGTCCTTCCGATTTCAACCATGCGTAAATCTCATCAATTCGCGCGGCAACAATCAGCACGGGACCTTCGGTACGCTTTGCAAGAAAATAGCGCATCGGGCGATCGAGCGAACGAGCCATCCGCACCGTCTTCCCCGACCTTGCGAGGAGGGCGAATGATCCCTCCACATCTCTCATCGCCGCCGCGGGCTGGTCGAGCAGGATGGACCGCGCCGCGTCAATGGTGAGATTGTAAAGTTGGTTCTCCGTCGGCTCTGTAAGGTCAACGACTCGCTCAATATAATGATCCACGGCTACTCCTATTCGACTTCCCCATTAAGTTTATCGCTTCAGAGGATTTATGGAAGCAGCTTCTACTCTCTCCAGCGAATAAGCTTATACGGATGGGAATACGGACCGCCATTTGTCCGAATTACTCGCCGCTACTCTTGATAGAAGTGGTCGTATAGCCCTCCCTGGCTAAATGCTCTCCCATCTGTTCGTACATCTCCGCATTTCGTGGTTGCCATGTATCGAAACCATCCACATAGCGGTTGTACATACAGAATGCTGCTGCGATCAAGGCCGTGTCATGAATCTCGATGTCTGTCGCTCCCTGCATCCGTGTATCTTCTACATCAGAGGAGTTCACTTGTTTGCCGCCCTGCTGCGCCTTTCCCGCGATGGCCAGCAAGCTCTTCAGCTTCGCAGAGATAGGAGCAAGTTCAAAATTAGTCTTCACCCGGTTGACCGTGTTCTGGTCTCCAAGATGGCATGCGACAGCTGCTCCGTGACTTGTCTGACAAAAGTAAAAGTCATTCAGCGAAGAGACATAGATCGCAATTAGTTCGCGTTCTGCTGGAGCAAGACTGTTAGGCTGATGCAAAAGTACGTGCGCCAGTTCGCGCATGGGCGTTGCCGTTTCAGGTCTGAACGCGAACGCTGCGCTGATTCCTGATAGCTCCCCGGATAACTTGATGTGCGGGATATTCAGACTCCTCGTAGGTTCTTCTATTTTGTGGGCAAATACTCTTTGCTCATGGATAGGTACCCTTTGCGGGCGATCTTCTTGCCACGCTCTCGGTACAAACCTTCATCCTGCGGTTGCCAGGTAGCGAGTCCATCAACATAACGGTTGTACATGCAGAAAGCAGCTGCGATGAGGACCGTATCGTGGATATCTATGTCAGTCGCTCCCTCGCGCCGCGCCTCTTCGATGTCGTTCGCTGTGACATGCTTTCGGCCTGCCTGCACTTCTCCTGCGATCGCAAGGAGCGTCTTCAACTTCTCGGATATATCTGCGTGCCGAAAGTCCGACTTCACGCGACGTACAAGTTCTTCATCGTCGTGGAGATGCGCCGCTGCAATTGCACCGTGAGCCGTCTGGCAGAAGTAGCAGTCATTGAGCGATGACACATAGGTAGCAATCAATTCGCGTTCGCCAGGGGTCAGAGAATTAGGTGCGTGCAGTAGGATTTCAGCGAGATCATTCAGCGGTTGCGCTGTCTCGGGTCGAAAGGCCATTGGCCCTCGAATGTATCCG
>DHWW01000141.1:1742-2647 GCA_002413385.1 Granulicella sp. UBA5172 | reverse complement strand
CACGGCGCGGGCCGCCACGCGATCCTGGATGCCAGCCGAATGTACGATCACGGCCAGCAGGTTGCCTTCCGTGTCTACCGCGATGTGGCGCTTGCGGCCCTTGATATGGAGTGACCCTGTCAACCGCTGCACGTCTGTGGGGTTGTTTTTGTCGTTGTCGTTGTCGTTGTTTTTGTTGTTGCTGTTGTTCGAGGACAGGGCCAGCAGCAGTCGGGGCAGGTTTGGGCGACGATTGATCAGTCTGATATTCGCGGGTCGGAACCGCATAATCTTGATCCGTCGGGAGCTGCCTCTGACTAAAGCCGCGAGTCCGGCTGAGCCTGTCGCATAGAACAAACGAGGATTCTCCTTCGTGCTTGCTCCGGCTGCGGCTGGCCCTGTTCTCGAATTGAGCGTTGATGTTCATGGCTTGCGTGGTTTTTGCTTTTTCATTTTCAGGAAAGTTTTTGCTTTTGTTGTTGCTGTTGTTGTTCTCAGGCTGCCGTTTTCTGTTTGCAGGTTACTTCCGCCCTGGTCCCGATGGCCCAGATGAAACCCAGCAGTTCGCGTCCCACGGCGGTGACGATTTTGCGCTGGTCCTTGCCCGCCGCCGCCAACCGCATATAGCGCTTGTGCAGCCGGTGTTGCGCCTTCCACGCAATCTCTTTGATCTCTTCCGGCACGCCTTCCTGCCGTTTGCGCAGCGCCGGTCCGACGCCTGGCCGCAGCCGATAGCTCCAGGCCGCTTCAATGGCGATGCGTCGCAGATGCGCGTTGCCCGTCTTGGTGATGCTGCCGCGCTGGGTCCGCTGGCCGCTGGAGTTCTCCCGGGGCACCGCGCCGCTGTAACCCATCAACTGCCGCGGGCTGGCGAAGCGCGACATCTCGCCCAGCTCAGAGGCGATCGTCACCGCCGAGATCTGCGC
>DHWW01000141.1:0-1662 GCA_002413385.1 Granulicella sp. UBA5172 | reverse complement strand
CGCCGGACGCTGCCCCGAGCGCAGCAGAAACTTGCTCAGCCGATGCCGCGCCCGTAGTTGGTCTTGTTTCGCCGCTTCGCGCGCCCGCACCAGATTGCGCAACGCCTCCGAGCCCTCATCCGGAACGTAGACCGCCGTCAAATCCCCGGCACGGAAGCTGCGCGCCAGCCGCTCGGCGTCGCGACGGTCCGTCTTCACCCGGTCGCCGGCCTTCATCGGCACCAGCGTCGGCGCAATCACCTCGCACGCCACGCCCAGCTCGGCCAACTGCCAGTAGAGCACATAGCCTGTCGGGCCAGCCTCATAGCAGGCCCGCAACTGTTCCACCGGCCCCAGCTTCTTGACCAGCTTGCGGACCGCCTCCGCACGGTTGGCGATCGTTCCAAGACTGCGCACCTCGCCCTCCGGCTCCGCAATCGCGACGGCTATGGTTTCGGCATGGACATCCAATCCCAAAAATCGTACCTTCTTCATGACCGGTCCCTTTCCGCTTGTGGCTCTGCGTTGACGTTGCTTCGACAACAGCCTAACCCACGACCAGCGCATCGGTACCGGTCACTCCATGGTGACTAAAGGATAGCTTGCGCTAGGGCGTTGTACCGTCCCTGCCGCTGTGTGAGGTCAGTGTTCGCTCCGCGTGAATTCTCGTAGTAAATGATGTTACCGCCAGTCCCGTCAGGCAGTGGCTGGCCCAAAGCACTGATAACAGCTTGAACCCCAGCTGTAGCGAGGTCTTCGACAGATCGCATGAACGCCTCATATCGAGCAGCTGTTCCAGTGGGATCGTTAGCGGTCCCAGGGTTGATTGCCACCACAGCCCACAGCGTGTAGAAGTGATTTACGCTCTTGGCGTATGTCGAGACAATGCCGTTTGTCTTTTCCATCTCCAGCAAGAACTTCTTAGTGCGTTCAAAGCTGGCTATGGCGACTTCCTCATTGAAATCAAAGACAGTCTCCACCGGCTCGTCGTAGTTCGCATATGCTTCGTCGAGGTAATCTTGGTCGAATCCCGCCATCGTGCCCGTCAGATTGATGAGGAGTAGCTCGGAGATGAATTGAGCATCCGCCATTCTTTTCGCGCGAGCGGGAGTGGCGACGCCGAGAGTCTTCCACTCCTCTTTCTCAGCCTCGGCTTCAACCGTTGTGATGAACCATCCATCAAATTTGGCGTGGCGGAGCTCCTGGCTTGTTAAGCGACGCGAGTTTCTATTCAATCTATTGAAAACTTCATTGACGACCGAGCCGTCAATGACATCGACCATCTCCACGGAGATCTGATAGTTCCAGAACTGGCGGCGGAGCGCATCCTCACCCTCAAGGTCTTTCCATTTCTTGCCATCAAGACGTGTATCGCCAAAGGTTTTCGCTATTCTGATGTTGTTATTGGCGAAACTCAGAATTGTTTCGAGCCGCTGCTTACCATCAACGACGTGATACATCGATTTGCCATCATTGGAGATATCCTTATGAAGGGATATCGCTGGACTTGGATAATCGCGAAAGATCGTATCGAGAAAAAATTGTCTATCCTTCGGCGTCCAGATGCTCTTACGCTGGTAGGAGGGGTTGAGATCGAGCTGGTTGTTCCTTGCTAGATCGAGCAGCCAAGTAATGTCCTGCGTTGTGGGACGTCTGTTCAATGTGTACCTCAGCTCGGGTCGT
>DHWW01000242.1 GCA_002413385.1 Granulicella sp. UBA5172 | reverse complement strand
TTCTTGAGCAGGACAGCGGTGTGCAGGCGTCGTTGATGGCGGTCGATAACGCCGATGGCGAGGTGATTGCCATGGTGGGGGGGCGAGACTTCGCGCTGTCGCAGTTCAACCGTGCGACGCAGGCACAGCGCCAGGTTGGTTCCTCGTTCAAACCGTATGTGTATACGGCGGCGATGGAGGCGGGAATGAAGCCGCTGGACACGGTACTCGATGCTCCGGCAACGTTCTTTACCGCAGGTGGACCGTACACTCCGCATAACTACGAGGCGGACTATCGCGGATCGATGACGCTGGTCGACGCCTTTGCGGAGTCGCGGAATATTCCGGCTCTGCGGCTGGCGGATAAGGTGGGGATCAAGCGCGTGATCGATGTCGCGCACCACTTTGGGATCACCAGCGATATGCCAGCGTATCTGCCCGTGGCCATCGGTGCCGCTGACCTCACGCTGGCGGAGCAGGTCGGTGGGTACAGCGTGTTTCCCAACGATGGCATCCTGATTGTGCCGCACACCATNNGAGGCGATTCCTGTGGAGATTGCACGCGAGATGATGGTGTTGCTGGAGGCCGTGGTGCAGCATGGAACCGGGGTTGCGGCGGGGCAGTTGCACCACCCGCTCGGAGGCAAGACGGGCACGACGAACAACTTTACAGACGCTTGGTTCCTTGGATTTTCGCCGTCCGTGACGTGCGGAACGTGGATTGGTTTTGATAATCGTCAGTCGCTGGGAGAGAAGGAAACCGGCGCCAGGGCTGCTCTGCCGATCTGGATGGACTTCATGAAGGTCGCCATCGCGGACAAGCCGAACGAGGTGTTCGCCCACCCCAATGCGCCCAAGCGCGAGATCGAAGTTGCCACCGAGCCCGCTCTCGATGCGGTCCCGGCGACGCCACGGCCGCGACCAGCAAATCAACAAGAACCAGACGATGCGGGGGCGGTTGTCCATGAGGCCCAGCCGGTGGCTCGGAGCACGCTTCCATACGATGTAGGGACGAAAGATTCAGCTGCGGCTCCCATCGTGAGGGACGCCCCGAAGCCTCGCACGGTCGCAACACCAGCGAAGCCGCTGAAGACAGCAAAACAGCCGTTGGGCAAACTGCCGCAAAAGCCTGCGAAGAGCAAGAAGACTGTGATCGACTTTACCAAGCCGCACTATTAATCCAGACGGGCGTGAAGGGCATCGGCCAGCGCAAAGTAGCGCAGCGCGTGCTTCACGTCGAGGCCTATCTGCGAGCGCAGAGCTTCGGGTGAATCGAAGCGGCGCTCGGGCCGCAGTCGCTGCAGGAAGGTCATCTCCAGCGGTGTCGATTGGTTGAGGGAAATGGGCTCAAAGTCGAGCAGGTGCGTCTCCACGGCGAAGGAGTCCGCTCCGAAGGTGGGGCGATTGCCGATGTTGGTGACGCCACGGAAGAGTCGTTCTCCGGCAATGTTCAAGGTCGTGATGTAGACGCCGTGGGCGGGGAGCAACTCTGCGTAGGGAGCAAGGTTGATGGTAGGAACTGTGTAGCGCGTGCCGTAACCTCTGCCCGCTGCCGGGGTGCTGCGGATGGCGAAGGAGCGGCCCAGCAGGGCGCGGGCCTGATGCAGATTTCCAGCGGCGATGAGGGCCCGGATGCGGCTGGACGATATGGCCGCGCCGCGTGCGATGCGTGGAATATAGGCTCGAACTGCGAAGCCAAGCTCGCGACCCAGCTCCGATAGACCGTCGATGTCGGCCTCGGCGCGATGCCCGAAGCGGAACGTTTCGCCTTCGTGGACCTCGACGGCATGGAGCGCGTCGTGGAGGACTCGCTCGGCAAAGTGGCGGGCTGTCCAGCGGCGAAGCTCCTCGGTGAAGGGAAGCACCAGGGCCAGATCGAGGCCGGTGGCGGCGAGGAGTTCGAGCTTCTCGGCAATCGGGGTGATCAGCGGAAGGCGCGAATCGGTGCGCAGGACGTGGGCGGGATGGGGGTCAAACGTGACGGCCACCGCCTGCGCGTTGAGGGCACGGGAGCGCTCAAGGACGGAGGCGATCACCCTGCGATGGCCGCAGTGGACTCCGTCGAAGTTGCCGACCGTGACCACCGAGGGCGAGTTGAAGGAGCCGAGTTCAGCGAGCGAGCGGGCGATCTTCATGAGGCAATTTCGAATGTCAGTTTAAGGCCATCGTGCGCCAGGCGGATGTGCGCGGGCAACGAGGCGTTGATGGAGTCGTGATCCAGGTCGTGCGAGATGTGGGTGAAGAAAGCTCGTTTGGGTGCGATCTTCTCGACCAGCTCGACGGACTTTGCGAGGTGCGAATGGCTGGGGTGGGGCTCGCGGCGGAGAGCATCGAGCACGAGAATGTCGAGGTCCTGCAGCAGAGGAAGGCTCTCTTCGGGGATGTCGCTCATGTCCGTGAGGTAGGCAGCGTTGCCGAAGCGGTAGCCGGCGATGGTGTTGCGGCCATGCGTGACGGGGACGCGGAGGAAGGTTGCGCCGAAGAGGGGGATCTCCGTTCCGGCGGCGGTCGGCGTGCGGTGCAGCGTGACGCGCGCGCTGGTTGGATAGCGATCGACCTTGCGGAAGGTGTACTCGAAGATGCGTTCGATGACGTTGGCGGTGTCATCGTCGGCGTAGAGGGGGAGGCCGCCGGGATTTTTGAAGCTGAGGGAGCGGAGGTCATCCATGCCGAGAACATGGTCGGCGTGGCCGTGGGTATAGAGCACGGCGTCGAGGGTTTGCAGGTTCTCTCGAACCGCTTGCACGTGGAAGTCCTGCCCTGTGTCGATCACGAACTTGATGGCCGCCGTAGGAGACAAGCACGGACGGCCGCGTGCGGCGGTTGGGCGAGGCGGGATCGTACGCCGACGCGCAAACGGCACACTTGCAGCCGAGCGTGGGAACCGCCATGGAGGTTCCACTTCCGAGAAAGGTGAGGGTAGCTTGCATAAAGCAGGGATACGGGTACAGGGATCAGGAGGGGCGAGAAGGGCGTTAGCGGACGATGCTCGGGCCACCGGTTGGCGGAGGTGCGCCGGTTTGGCGTCCGGCAGCTTGCCGCGCGAGTGCCTGCGTCACTTCAAGAAATCCCATGTGGAGTTCGAAGAGTGCCGTATCCAGCAGCGTGGACTCATCTTTGGAGAGGTTTCCCCTGGTCTTGGCGGACAGAATCGCGAGCATGTCGATGGTCTGGCGCGCTCCGAGGATGTCGACCTGGGGCTGCTGGCCAGGGGCCGCTGCGCCGCCAAGCTGCATCATCGCCTGCATGTAGAGCGACTGGATGACTCGCTCGAAGGTCAGGGCTGGGGGGTGGTCCATGCCCGGGTTGGTGGCGCGGATGGCCGTGTCCAAACGATCGACCGTGGCATCGAAGGCGTGCTTTGCCTGCTGGGTTTGCTCGGTGGTGGGCGGCGGCGGAAGCTGCTCGTCCGATTGATCGCTGGCATGGGAAGCTTCAGACGCGGGAGACGCTTCGACGGGCTGCGATGGTGCATGCTGCGACGGTGCATGCTGCGATGGGACCGGCTGGGGGCCCCTCTGCTCGGAGCGGTCGATCAGACGAGCGGAGGACTCGGTGTCGTCGTGGGGCTGTAGGGTCTCTGGCCGTGGCGGCTTGGGCACGGAGGGTGGGGCGTCAGGGCGAACCTCTCCTTCGGCGGTGAACTTGCGACGGTCGTTGACGATGAACTCTTTGATGTCTGCCATATTCAGTTCTCAGTTCTATTGTTTGTTTGGATGCGGATGAGCGGTGCCGCCGGGGTAGGAAAAGGTCTGCCGGCTATCAAGTGCCTCACGTCGAGCATAGCCCAATGCCACCAGGGTTGGCCCCTCGGGGAGCTGCACGAGGCCGGCGCTGGTGAGTTCTCCGGCAGGTTTGCCAGCGGCTTCGAGCAGTGCGGGCAGGGTTGGGGGAAGGTCGCCGGTGAGATGGAAGGCCATGAACTGGCGATGAACCTGGCCGCGCGAGTGGATGCGCTCGACGATCTCCTGCCCGAGATAACAGCCCTTGGAGAAGTGCAGCGCATGGGTCTGCGCGGTCTCCTGCGGGAGGTCGCGCGCGGTCTCGGTGTTGCGGATGTCCTGCCCGAAGAGCGGCGTGGCCTCCAGCAGGCGAAGCTGTTCGAGGGTATGCGCAGAGACCTGGGGAATCGTCAGGGACTTCCGCAGGCCATCCAGCGTCGCGGTTGCTGCGCGGAGTTCAAAGCGTGGCACCAGACCTGCCACCGGAGTGAGCAGCAGAACGGGGCCGTGCACCGTATCGGCATGGACTAGGCGAAGCGGATCGAGCACCGGGAGGCCAAGCTGACCGAGGACCTCGGGCGCATTTTTCCCGAGGAGCAGCAGCGACGATTCGTCTCCATACGACACGGTCAGCTCCACATCGTCCATGATGATGAAGCGGTCGAGGTGCTGCTGGATGGCCTCGACTTGCTGGGCGGTCGTGGCAAGGAGAAACTCTGCGGGATCGGCAGTGGTTTCGCGGTAGAGGGTGCAGTCGCCCTGGATTCGGCCCTGGGCGTTGAGCAGGAAGTTGTAGCAGCCTTCGCCGGGCGCAAGCGTCAGGATGGCGTTGGTGACCATGCCGTTGAGCCAGCGCGCGGCATCCGAGCCGGTAAGGCGCAGGAAGGCGCGGTCGTTGAGCAGGGCAAAGCCGGCGGCCTCGCGAACGGCGGCAAGTTCAGTCTGCGTATCTTCAGTGTGTGGATCTTCGGTCTGTGAATTGATGGGCATACAGCTCGTCTCTAAATTTCAGCGCCGATTCGGGATCCGGCTCGTATCCTAAGAATAACTTGGATGCCTCTTGTGGTTGCTCCGATTCGCTTTGGGTGACGTGCGCTGGGTACACTGAGTCTTACAGTCTGAAGGGTGTTTGGAGGGCGTTTGACCTGGCAGAGAGTTTTGGCAGCATGGATGTTGGCGGTTTTCGGTGCAGTCACTGCAGGGGCACAGGCGAATTCGGACGGTGGTAAAACGACGCCGCCCGTTCTCCAGTCGGGCGAGACGACCATTAAGGCCGACACGATCCTCACGCCCGGGCAGGAGAAGACTCTGCTTGGCGATGAGGATGAGATCCTGCACTTCGTCAGCAAGGACACGCTGCTNNGAGCTGCGCCAGAAGTTCGACGAAGACAAGGGCGCCAAGCGCATGGAGCGCAGCGAACTGGTGCTGAAGAAGTTCGGCCTGCTGGATCAGGACTTCAAGATGCGGTCGTTCCTCCTGAGCCTGCTCACCGAGCAGATCGCTGGCTTCTATGACAACAAAACCAAGCAGATGAACCTGCTCGACTGGGTTCCCATCGATCAGCAAAAGCCGGTGATGGCTCATGAGTTGACCCACGCTCTGCAGGACCAGCGGGTTGGTCTCGAAAAGTGGGGAAACCAGGAGATCGAGGGCGCTGCGAAGAACGTCGCAGAAGACAATCGGCACATTGCCACCGACGATACCGACACCGCGCGCGAGGCCGTGCTCGAAGGCCAGGCGATGGTGAGTTTTGCCGACCACATGCTCGCGGAAAATGGCCATCCGGGCAAGACGCTCAAGGATTTCCCGCAACTGACCCAGGAGCTGGAGTCGAATGCCGGCGATATGTCCGACTCCCCCGTGCTGGCGCGGGCACCGCTGATTTTGCAACAGGCCCTGCTCTTTCCCTACACTTCGGGGTTGGCGTTCGAGCAGGCGGTCCTGATGAAAAATGGCACGGAGAGCGCCTTCGCCGGAGTTCTGGATTCGTCCCCCAGCACCACCTACGAGATCCTGACGCCGAGCGCCTATCTGCGCAATGTGACGGTTCCTGTGATGAGGTTGCCGGACATCCATCCGATGCTCAAGGATGCTGGCTACGAACCCTATGACATTGGCGTGATGGGCGAACTCGATGTGCGCATGACCGCTGAGTTGTTCGGTGGGCGCCCGCTTGCCGAGGCGCTGGCTCCGGAATGGAACGGCGGGATCTACTACGCCGCACAACGCAAGAGCGCGACTGCAGCAGAGAAGGGAACGACTGCGTCGCTCGCGCTGCTCTATAGTTCGCGATGGAAGAATGAGGACTCTGCGCGCAGCTTTTTCGAGGTCTTCGAGCAGGAGCTGCCGCGCCAGTATGACGGTCTCCAGCGCCGTCAGACGGATGAGAAGGATGANNGTGGACGCTGCCAATGACTCGCTCGGCAATGGGCCGCTGCTGCAGGCACGGAGCCTGCAACCGGAGCATGATCTGGCGGGTGGACTGGTCAACACGATTGGTGCGTTTGGAATGATGAAGGCCGCGCTGCGGTAGGCTGCTGCGATTATCTTGACTGCGCCAGAGTCATGACCGAGAGCGTGGTGAGGCCGTTCACCCAGCGGGCAGGCGGGATGTCCGGCCTGACGACGTATACTGGTTGTCTATGTCAATCATTCGCAATGTCGCCGCCATCGCCAAGGGAATGAGTATTACGCTGCGGGAAGGTTTCCAGCCCTCCGAAGTGGAGAATTATCCGGACGGCAAGGGACCGATGCGTGGAGCGCAGTTCCAGGAGCGCTTCCGCGGCAAGCACCAGTTGCAGCGCGATGAGGCTGGCCTGGAGAAGTGCGTTGCCTGCTTTCTGTGCGCCGCAGCCTGCCCGGCTAACTGCATCTACATCGAGGCGGCGGATAACACCGCCGAAGTGCGGATCTCCTCTGCGGAACGCTATGCGAAGGTCTACAACATCGATTACAACCGCTGCATCTTCTGCGGCTACTGTGTGGAGGCCTGCCCCACCGACGCGATCACGCATGGACACGGTTTCGAGCTGGCCAGTCTGAACGCCACTACCATGGTCATGCGCAAGGAAGACCTGCTGGTTCCAGTGGCAACGGGTCTTCCGCGTTCGGGAAATGAAGAGGCCGAAGTGCTCGCTTAGAGTTTGGATTTTGAATCAGCAAGCAAGCGGCGAGCCAGGATGGCTCGCCGTATTGCGATACGCGCTGAGTACTCGCGTAGGGAATAGGGAGACATGACGAAGACTGATCA
>DHWW01000048.1:4827-14250 GCA_002413385.1 Granulicella sp. UBA5172 | reverse complement strand
AAAGCTTCAAGCCTATGCCGATGCGATTATTTGGTCCACTGTTGACCTGCCGACGATCCAAGCGGCTTCCGACATAGACGATAGGCAAGAGATTTCTATACAGATCGTGGGTTGGTCGACGATTGATGCAGTTGCAGCCACCATACCTAGACTCACTGGGTGGAGAAAAATAAACAATCATCAGGTAGACGAGGATGCCCTGCGACCACCTGAACGGTTATTCATAGTCCATTCTTAGCGGTGTAAATGTATTGACACTGCCTACAAGCGCCTTCCCGAGGTACTTGTAGCGCACGGCTCGACGCTCCACATCCTGCACAGGCTCACGCCTGCAACGATCTGCAAGAAATCGACGCCGCCACATCATTCCTCTTCAACTGCTGGAACTCTGCCTTAGCGTACGCCACCCAGCAGCTTCACGAGCCTGCGAAATCCCTCTGCCTGCGCCGCGGAGTTGGGCGCATCCGCCTCGGGAGCCTCGCCCGCCCGCATGAAGCCATGCCCTGCGCCGGTGTACGTCACCGGGTCGTAGACCTTGGCTGCAGCCTTCATATCGATTACCGTCTGCGGAACGGTTGCGCTGATCCGCGCATCCTTGCCTGCGTAAAATCCATAGACCGGAGCGGTAATATTCTTCATCGCATCGACGGAAGGTGGTGGCCCATAGAAGACAAACGCCGCGCTCAGGTCCTTGCGGTGCGTCGCAAAGAGGAAGGACTTTCCTCCGCCCCAGCAGAATCCGGCCACCGATAACTCACCACTCGCCGCTGGCAGCTTCTTGCCATAGTCCGCTGCTGCATCCAGGTCGCCCAGCACCTGTGCATCGGGCAACGCCGAGACCGCCTTCACGACCGCGCTCTGGTCTGGAAACGCCGCCGTTCCCCCCGGCATCGCTGGCACAAACGCAGCTCCTGCCGAGCCCTGTTCCATCTGCATGTGCGCGTGATCCATCGGCATTCCCGCAGCCGCGGCCGCTGCGGGTGCAGCCGCGCCTTGCGCTGGTCCGAGCCCACTGAGCAGATCTGGTTCCACGACAATATATCCTGCGCCGGCAACCTCGTCGGCCATCTCCCGAGCCCAGTCGCTCAGCCCAAAAATCTCGTGGATCATCACCACGACGGGGACCTTGTCCTTGACTTCGGGATACACGATCCAGGCCTGCACTTTTCGCCCATTCGCCTCGGTCAGGGTGACGTACTCCCCATGCCGCGGACTCTTGTCCAGCGCCGCCTTGGCCCACTCCTGCGCCGAGCAGGCAGTCGCACTCAGGCTCAAACCAACCAGGGTCATTGCAACAGGGAACAGCTTTTTTACGCGAGTCATGCCGCGAGTGTACGTCGCAAACCCACATTGCGACAATGCTTTTTCGGGCAACCTACCATACCCTTGCTGCGAATGATTCCGCCAGATCGCCCACGATGGGAACGTGATAACGGTCCCCCTGGCTCGCCTTGATGATCGCAATCAGCCAGAACACAAACAGCAACAATCCGAGCAGCGCTCGCACCATCAATCCAATTGCTCCCATGAAGCCGAACACGAGCCCACCCGCAACATCCACCAGCGTCAGTGCGATGCACTGCCACGCATGGAAGCGGACAAAGTTGTCCCGCTTGTACGGCTCAATCAGCAGGAAGATCACGGCAGGAATAAATGTGATGTAGGCTATCGCCGCTGCCGCATTGGTCGAAAGCCCCGCCGACGGCGTGTAGCCCGGAGGTGGATATTGGCCTGGTGGCACATATCCCTGCGGCACGTTTCCCTGCGGCACGTTTCCCTGTGGCGGATCGTTCGGATTCGGTGGCCCCCACCCTGGATCATTCGGTGCTGCGGGCGGAACCTGCTGAGGGCCGTTCGGAGTCTCATCCATGACGTTCTCCTCGTTCGCGGAGTGCCAGAACAAGCGCTGGCAATTGCCAGAAGTTGTACCACAACCGTCGCCCTTCCTAACCAGTTTCTTTCCGCGAGCCAGATCTCAGCGGTTGTCGAACATGCTTCCGACGATCCCGCCCAGCACCCCCGCTGTCCCTACATTCTTCACATCGGTATTTCCCGACGGCAGATACGGTTGCAGCGCATGCGCCAGATTCGCCAGAGGCAGCGTCTGCAGCCATACTCGTCCCGGCCCGGTCAGCGCCGCCAGGAAGATTCCGTCGCCGCCAAAGAACATATTCCGTATGCCCTGGATCCGAGTGATCTGGAAGTTTACGCTCGACTGGAATGCTCCAACATGCCCGGGATGCACACGCAGCGTCTCGCCCGGCTGCAGGTCGCGCACCACCACCTCACCGCCCAACTCCAGCCAGACCGTGCCGACACCCGTCACCTTCTGCAGCAGAAATCCGTTGCCGCCAAAGATACCTGCTCCCAACGATTGCTGGAACCCGACACCCAGCTGAATCTGCGGCGTCGCGCACAGNNACCTCACCCTGATATCCCTGCGCCGTGTACTCCGTCATGAACAGCGTTCCGCCGCCGGCCACGCGCTTGATGGCGCCAAAGAATCCGCCACCGCCAGCCATCTGCGTGTGCGTCGTCATGGCGATTGTCTGGGTCATCCAGCTGAGCTCGCCCGCCTCCGAGATCAGGCTCTCCCCCGGCTGCAGCAACGCCTCCAGCACCGGCATTGTCGTTCCAACAATCCTGCTCTGCATAAGTTCTTGCATCCTTTCGCAACACCTGGTCAACGCCAGCGCGCAGCTTTGCAAGATATCCTACGCCCGAAACCCCCTCAAAGTTCCATTTGTTCGCCGCNNCCCGTCTTTCGGCTACAGCGGCTGCCGGACTCCATCCTGTCTGCAAATAAAACGCGATCGGATGGGCAAGAATGCCCTTCCGATCGCGTCTCTTTGTCGTTGTGGCACGGTACGGCCCGGCGGTAAGCCAGAGTTCGGACTGCCGTCCCGGTCTACCAATAGGTAAAGTTTGCCTTGTCGAGGTAGGTCGTGTAGGCGGTCTGCTTGCTGTTGCCGTCCATCTGGTAGTTGACGGTCATGCCATACCAGCCCGAAGGAACCGGAAACGGAGCGACAGCCTGGTTGATATTGTTCACGACGCCATTCACCGTGATCGTCTGATACAGCAGATCATTGTTCGGTTCGCGCTGGACTTGAAGCACCACATGGTTCCATGCGCCGTTGTTCAGAACGCACGGAACGCCGGAAGAGAACCACTTGGCATTGACGTTATCCCAGATGTCCCAGGCTCCGTCGGCGAGATGATTGCACTGCGTTCCCCACTCCATCCCGACGCCATTCATATACCAATTCACATCGAACTCCAGGGACTGCGTGACAGAAAGATTCGTCACGTAGGCATAGGTATCCAGAGTAAAGTTATGCAGCGCTGGCAGGAGCAGGTGGTTGGGGTCATTCAAGCCCTGCAGGTTCCCCTGTCCAATGACCGGGTTAGACCACAGCACGTCCGAATACGGTGTCGTCCCGCCCAGATTGAACTGGGTTGAATCTCCGCTCAGCGATACAGCGCTGTTGTGCTGGGCCATCGACCAGTTCACCTGGCCATTGCAGGGAGCGTCGCAGATACCGTAGACCGGCGCCAGCTCTCCCCACTGATTCCAACCACTGATCGCTTGCAGGTTGGAGATGGTTTTAGCATTGGTTCCCCCGACCGTAATGAGCACCTGTTTGGTCGAGCTTCCGCCGCAGTTGTCCCACTCCTGCACGGTCGTCTTCTGGTTTCCAGGGCTCAAGGTCAACGGAGTATTCAACTTTGCCCCTGCCACCTTGTATGCCAGCTGATCGTTCACATAGACGCCCATCGCCGCGACGCCCTTGGAGCAGGCCACATTCGCTGCCGCCACATAGGGAACGGGGGAGTTCACGACCGCTGCCAGCCAGCGGCAAACTAACCGCGACCACATCCGCCGTATTGACCGTTAACGCGAGCGGCGTAAGGGTTGCACCACCACAAAAATCCCACTCTTGTACCGCGACCCGATGCGCACCGGATGCCATGGACAGAGTCGTGTTGAGATTAATTCCGTTGACAACATACTCAATCTTGTCATCGACATAGATGCCCATGCTGGCGACACCCTTGGAACAAGTGGTTGTGTTAGCGGTTGCGATGAATTGCACATTCGAGCTGACAGAAGCGCCATTCGAAGGGCTGATGACCAGCACTGTGGCGCAAGCGGGCAACGCCATTGCGAGAGGCAGCATCAGAAGGGTATGGATTGAGATTTTCACGGTAGCCTTTATAACTAGGGATTGGAATACTGTAACTAAGGATTTGTTACCTGGAATGCGAATGAATCGGAGTGGGCTAGCTTGTTGTCGCAAGCTGACTCGCTCGTTTTTTCACCGAGTTGTTCTAAGCACTGCGCACACTGCGCCCGCTTCCTGACAACTTCTAGGTTTTCTCCTGGGACTGGCAAAGGGAGAGCTCCTTGCCACGCTACGCCGCACTGAAGACTAATACATCCCACTCGCACTCTTAGGTGATTTCGTGGCTAAGGAGCAATTAAGCTCGCTCGATCGTGCAGGCGTTCATCGAGGTAGAGTTGAGGCAACCCAATCGATAGATCTAAAGTATCACATTTACCCGTGATTGGTTCGCCGCCGGCAGTCGATAGCCGCCATACGACTCGAGGATGGCTCCGTAGAGGCCCGTAGCTCCTCGCCTGCCTCTTGAGATCGCGCTCGTCCACCAGCCCTGTCCACCCTCCCTCAAGTGTTACAAACTGTTCATTCATTGCCAATTGTCTCTCCGCTCCGCTTACACTATCTGATAGCAATTCGGGAGGGAGAGCACTATGGCAACCAAAAAGTCGAGCGCGGGATCCGGCGGCATTTTGAAGTTCATTCTTGGTTTTGTCTTCGCCCTCGTGGTTCTCTTCGTCGGCACGTTCATCTATTTCAAGTTCGGCAACCCTCCTGTAGCCACTGCCGACAAGCCCTTCCCCTTTGAGGCCCAGATCGTCAAGGTTCCCCTCAACGCCCGCATTGACCGCGAGATGGAGAAGCCTCCCTACGGCATCAGCGAAGACGTCTACGAGACCGGAGCCATGGCCTATAAGCTACAGTGCTCTGCCTGCCACGGAGTCCCCGGCGAGAGTGTTCCGTTCGCTAAAAGTATGTATCCGAACGCCCCACAGCTCTGGAAGAAGCATGCACGCGGCAACGTTGTAGGCGTCAGCGACGACGAGCCCGGCGAGACCTACTGGAAGATCAAGAACGGTCTTCGCCTCACCGGCATGCCCTCCTTCGAGCACGTCCTGACCACCGACCAGATGTGGGATGTCGCACTCCTCCTCAAGAACGCCGACCAGCAGCTCCCCGACCCCGTCATGGCCATGCTGAAAGGCAAGTAACTCCAACCTCAAGCCCCTCACACAAGCGCCGTCCTCTCTCCCGATGACGGCGTTTTCTGCATCTACAGCAGACATCCCCGCATGTAACTGGATCGCGACCAAATTCGCTGCCGACTCCCCTCCCTAATCCCATCCTCTCCCCTGTACACTTAATCACAATGTACAAACGCGTCCTCCTCAAGCTATCCGGAGAAGCTCTGGCCGCAGGCCGTGGCTTCGGTGTCGACGCGGTCTTCGTCAACGCAGTGGCCCACGAAATCGCAGAGGCCGCCCGCTCCGGCTGCCAGATCGGCATCGTCGTCGGTGGAGGCAATTTCTTCCGCGGCGTCGCCGAGCAGGCCATCCACATGGACCGCGTTGCCGCCGACCACATGGGCATGCTCTCCACCGTGATCAACGCGATCGCACTGCAGGACGCCATCGAGAAGACCGGTGTTCCGGTCCGCGTCATGAGCGCCATCCAGATGCACCAGGTCGCCGAGCCCTACATCCGCCGCCGCGCCATCCGCCATCTTGAGAAGGGCCGCGTCGTCATCTTCGCCGCCGGCACCGGCAACCCCTACTTCTCCACCGACACCGCCGCCAGCCTCCGCGCCATGGAGATCGGCGCCGAAGTCCTCCTCAAGGCCACCAGCGTCGACGGGATCTACACCGCCGACCCCAAGAAGGACGCCGGCGCAACAAAGTACGACGAGATCACCTACATGGACATCCTCAAGCTGGGCCTGCAGGTCATGGACACGACGGCCGTCTCGCTCTGCAAGGACAACAGCCTGCCGATGATCATCTTCTCGATGCGCGAGCGCGGCAACATCCTCCGCGTCATCGAAGGCGAAAAGCTAGGCTCGCTGGTTACTGCCTAGCTCGCTGGGCCTTCGCCAGAAACCCCGTCGAGTATGTATACCCATCAAACAGCTTCGAAAGTGTCTCATCTGAAGCCGCATTGGTAATCACATAGTGCCCGAAGTTCGTCCCCGCAGACCACGTATCCGCGCCCGTCGCTGCATCGACCGCGACAGTTCCGGGCGCGCTCACTGTGAAGTACGTCGTCCTGCCATAGGCCAGTCCCCGCGCCGCAAACAGCACTGACAATATATCCCACATCGGCCGCTGATCCGTCCCCGCGAGCCGCAATCCATAGCGCGTCGGGTTCACCGTCTCCAGCGCGGCTGCAGGAGCGCCTGCCAGTACATGCTCTCCATTCGCAAACCCATTCAGATACACCGGCGGATACCCATTCTGCCGCGTCCACTTCGAAAATAGCGCATGAAATCCTGGCGCATCGCACTCGAAATTCCATTCAATCCCCGCCGGATATCTGCCGCCCATCACCGACAGCAGCTTCACCTTCTGCTTCACCAACTCTGCGCCGCTCAGTGGGCTGATCTCATCTGCCGGACTCGCCAGTAACTGGTTCAAACACGTCGCAAACCCCGTCACCACTACATCCACGCTATGTTTCGGCTGTTTGGCCAACACTCGGCGATACACTTCCGCGCAATCCGGAAACTTCGCTCGCGTGTCTCCCGGATCGAACCGCGCCACCAGCTTCTCTGCCCAAACGCTCTCGTTGCAGGTGTTCTTCTTGCATAGTGCCGACGCCGGATCATCGCTCTGGTTCGCGCCAATCAAGGTCTTCGGATGTCCACCGTACTTCGCAAACAACCTCATCACCGGAGCCGAAAACGGGTCAGCCGAGTCTGCCACCATCGCCAGAATCTTTACCTCGCCGCGATCTTCCAGCGCATGCAAAATCGGCAGCGTCGCCACGCAATCCACATCCATCGAGCAATCATCGTCATAGATCAGCCGCTGCCGTTGCGCTGAAGACGCCCCACTCACGAACACCAGCAAACCTAATACGATCCATGCGCGCATGCACACTCCCTGAAAGAGCTAGCCTACCGCAATCCGCGCGCGCGCACTCTCCGCTGCACGCCGCCGCTTCCACCAGTTCCCGATCGCGACCTGCGCCGGGTACTCCACCCACTTGCGCACCGCCAGCGCCAGCAGCACTACAAACACATACGAGATCCATGGATCGAACCGCCCCAACCCCAGTCGCTCCCATACATGATTGTTCTGCAGCAGGATGAACACGTTGAAGTGCAGCAGGTACAGCGCATACGTCGATGCACCGATGGCCACCAGGGGTCTCCACGAAAAGATGCTTGCCAGCCAGCTTGGCCCTGACAGCCCCAGAATGATCGCCGCAAACAATGGCGTCAGCACCCCGCCATGAATCATGATGTACGGTAGCGTCGTTGCCATGTGATACGTCGCAAACCACGCGCCCGCGAACCCCAGCAGCCCCACAATCACGCGGCCGCGCGCGCGCAGCTTCGCCGCCTCATGCAGTTGCCCCAGCGTCAACCCGGCCAGAAAGGTACACATATACGGCAGCGGCGTGAACTTCAGCGTGTTGATCCAGAGCCCATCGCTGTAGCGGTTCGCCGCATGGCCAAGGTGGTCGGGGTCATGCAGCACATAAATGGAATGAGGAATCAGTCCCACCGCCCACAGAAACAGGCCCAGCGCCAGTAGCTTCCCCGTACTCTTCGGCCACGGTAAACGCAGCAGCCACGGGAACGCGAGATACAGCATCACCTCGCACGACAGCGTCCACGTCACCGTCATCCAGAACGTCGCCAGGTGAGGGAAGAAGCCCTGCACCAGCAGCGGCGTTGCAATCGCGCCCATCCAGAAATCTCCGCGCGACCGCACCACCCACTCCGTCATCAGCATCGGAATCGAGATCACCATCGTCAGCAGGTACACCGGATACAGCCGCGAGAACCTCGCCATCCAGAAGTCCATCGCGTTCATCGGCTGCGGCCGGCCTGCGTAGTTGTATGCGAGGATATACCCCGAGATCAAAAAGAAAAAGCTGACGAACACGTATCCAATATTGATCAGCGGATACAGCGTGATCGACGGAAACCGGCTCCACGTCAGCCCGGACGGCGTAAAGTGAAACAGCAAAATCGTCAGCGCCAGCAGTGATCGCAGGCCCGTGAGCGCTGGCAGCGCCGGCTTCCTCACATACTGCGTCCGCGGCTGCAGCTCACCCGCTGGCTCTCCGGTAGATGTTGGTGCTACTTCGGTCAAAATCTGCATCTCCACCCATAGGCCGCCCACACTGCGAGCGAAGTTCCACCCAATTCGCTCAAGTTACCGAATCTCGACATGCTCAAATCCCAATCCCTCAAGCATCGCCGTCACCGTCGCTCTCGCATTCTTTGTTGCCGCATCCAGAATCCCATCGCTCAACGCCGCCGACTGCAACTGGCTCTGCGCCTTCTGCCGTACCTGCGTTTCCAGGTTGGGATCGGCCTTCACAAATAATCCTGTATCGCGCGCATACACCCGCGACTTCTGCTCATCGATCGTCGTCAAAAATACCTGCGACGGTGGCAGCGTCAGCCGGATCGTCCGTCCCCGCGGCTCCTCGGTGATCTGCACGCTCTCCGGTTGCAGCTTACTCATATCCACGCCTGCGATTGTCTGCCCATGCACGATCATCAGCAGCCTGTCGCCCGCCAACGCGTCCGGCAGCACTGGATTCGATTCGTTCCCCTCGACCACCGTGTCCAGCGAATAGAGCACCGTCTCCAGCCGGCTGAGCCGCTGCACCTTCTCCACCACGTCCGGAGCCGACACAATCGTCAACGGCCGTCCCGTAATCATCGCCGCCAATTTGCCTGCGATGCCCGACCGCGCATGATGCACGAACACTCCCAGCGCCAGCGCGCCAAGCACGAGTGCCAGCACCACGCCAAAAAATGCTCCTGATCCCCGCTGCCGTCCATAGCTGTACTGCATGGTCATAACGACGTCCTAAAGCCCTACGCCTCTACCTCGGCGCGCACTATCTTCTCTGCCTTGATCAGCCCGCGATTCGCATAGCTCGCCTTCACAAACTCCCGGAACAACGGATGTGGCTCCAGCGGCTTTGACTTGAACTCCGGATGAAACTGGCACCCGATAAAGAACGGATGATCCGGAATCTCGACAATCTCCACATACGTCGCATCGGGAGTTGTTCCTGTTAGACGCAATCCGCCGCCCGTAAGAACCGCTTCATACTCACT
>DHWW01000048.1:0-4755 GCA_002413385.1 Granulicella sp. UBA5172 | reverse complement strand
AGCCCGCAGACATTCCGTGCAAACTCAATGCACGCCGTCTGCATTCCCAGGCAAATTCCGAAGTACGGAACCTTCTGCTCGCGCGCATACTTGATCGCATTCAGCATGCCTTCGATGCCGCGTTTGCCAAACCCGCCGGGCACCAGAATTCCATCAAATCCCGCCAGTTGGGACTCGTAGCCCTCGACCTCGAGCCCTTCAGCCTCAACCCACGTCACCTTCAGCTTCAGATTCGAATCCAGCGCCCCGTGCACCAGCGCCTCCTTCAAGCTCTTATANNCCGACCAGGGCGATCGTGACGTCCTCCCTCGGGCTGTGTACGCGCTCGAGGAGGTCGTCCCACGCCTCCCAGTGGACGTCACGGAAGGAGAGGTTGAGCCGCCGCACCACGTACGCGTCGAGTCTCTCGGTGTGCAGCACCTTCGGGATCTCGTAGATGGAGGGGGCGTCGGGGCAGGAGATGACCGCGTCCTCGTCCACGTCGCACATGAGCGCGATCTTGCGCTTCACGCTGTCCGGTACGGGACGGTCGCAGCGGCAGACGAGTGCGTCGGGCTGGATCCCGAGCGCGCGCAGGGCCGCCACCGAGTGCTGCGTCGGCTTGGTCTTCAACTCCTGCGCCGCCGCAATCCACGGAATCAGCGTGACATGCACAAAGCAGGTGTTGTCGCGGCCCAGCTCCTGGCGCATCTGGCGAATCGCCTCGAGGAAGGGAAGCGACTCAATATCGCCCACCGTTCCACCAATCTCCACGATCGCGACATCGCAATCCGCCCCCACCTTGCGCATCGCATTCTTGATCTCATTGGTGACGTGCGGGATCACCTGCACCGTTTTTCCAAGATAGTCGCCGCGCCGTTCCTTGGTAATAATCTGCTCGTAGATCCGGCCCGTGGTCAGGTTGTTATCGCGCGACAACTTCGCATGCGTAAACCGCTCATAGTGCCCGAGATCCAGATCTGTCTCAGCGCCATCGTCGGTCACAAAGACCTCGCCATGCTGAAATGGGCTCATCGTTCCCGGGTCGACATTCAGGTACGGATCGAACTTCATCAGGTTGACGCGCAACCCGCGCGCCTCCAGCAGACAGCCAATCGACGCTGCCGCCAACCCCTTACCTAAACTCGACACAACTCCGCCGGTCACAAAGATGTACTTTGCTGACATAGCCTCGACCTCTCTGATTGTTGGTTTTGGTTGTGCTCGGTGTGCACAACCAAGTATATCGCGCTCCCTGTGGAGATGTTGTCCCGGGAGGTTTATCCTCTCTCCATGGGCCTGCATCAACTCGCGCTTTCGCTCGAATCCAGCGCCTATACGGCCCTGCGCTCCTTCGCCGACCGAAAATCGACCCTCCCCGAGCATCTGCTCATCGGCGAGCGCGGGGAAGACGCCGCCTTCTTCCACCTCCGGGCGCTCGGCTACACGGTTGTGGCCCGCCGCTGGCGCTCTTCGCGCATTCCCGGCGACCTCGACCTCGTCGCCTGGGACGGTCCCACCCTCGTCATCTTCGAGATCAAGACCCGTACCGCCCACGACCTCGCCCCAGCCGAAGCCGCAGTCGACACGCACAAGCAGCAGATCCTCCGCAAAATGGCCTCCGCCTACCTCCGCCAGCTCCCCGAGCCCAACCGCACCGCCGTTTCCCTGCGCTTCGACATCCTTTCTGTCTATCTCCTCCCCCGCGGCACCGAATTCCAGCACCTGCCCAACGCCTTCCCCCGTATCGAACCGGGCACGCCGCTCGCGCGATAGCCGCCCAGCACATCCGATACGGCACTCTTCGGTGTCTAATATGCAGAGTACGAAACACGAGTACGAAACCCACGCACGAGGAAGCCGCCGATGAGTCTGCCGATGGACATGATGAACGCACCCGCCTACGACCCCACCCGCGACAATCAACGCCGCAACGTCATCATCGGACTCTTGATCACCCTCCTTCTGCTCGGTATCGTCACCTTCACCGGCTACGTCATGGGCCACGGCTGGCTCTTCACCAACCTCGGCTACGAGCACCGCGCCAATAACTTCTTTGACGCTCTCGAAGCCAAGGACTACTCCAAGGCCTATGCGATCTACTACAACGATCCCGACTGGCAGCAGCACCCTGCCAAATATAGCGACTACCCCCTCGCCCGTTTCACCGAGGACTGGACTGTTGACAGCCCTGTCCACGCGCCCATCACCTCGCACCATGTTGACATCTCGAAGACCGATGGCTCGGGCAACTTCGGCACCGGCGTCATCGTCGCCGTCCGCGTCAACGGCGGCCACAAGGTCTTCATGTATGTAAACCGAGCCGACAAGACCATGACCTGGCCCGCCCCCCACGAACTCCAGTACAACCCGTAATCGCCGCGGCCTAACCGATCANNTCACAATCCCCTGTGGCCACGCGACCAACAGTGCCAATGCTGCGCTCATCGCCACAAAACTCGTCCCCAGCACCCTCCGCTCCGGCAGCCGCGCCGCCCATTTCGTCGAGTACACCACCCTGCTCAGCAGCGACCCCACCCACAGAAACGTCGCCGCCCCAATCGTGATTCCCAGCGAATCGCCCGCACGCTGCGCATAGGACGTCAACCAGCCTCCCGCAGCCGCATCCACTCCCGTCGCTCCAAAGATCAACACCAGCAGCGCCCAGGGAATCCGCCCACTCCCTCGTTGCCGCAGCTCAACCTCGGGTTGCCCCATATCTCGACTCTGGGATGCGCGAGGAGCGCCACTGTTCTCCGCAACAGCACTCGCCTGACTCGTTTCGACCCACATCGCCCAGGCCGCCGCCACCACAAAAAATATCGCTACCCCCACCAGCACACCCTGCGCGTGTGCAATCGCCTCCGCCTGGCTCACCACACCCATGCGCGTCGACCGCAGTGCCACCCACGGCCCCAGCGCCGCTCCAATCGCCCAGATCAGGTTCAGCCGCGTCAACTCCAGCCGCCGCTCGGCAGGGAAGCGCTGCGACAGCAACAAGCTGATCGACGTCATCGTCAGCGACAACCCCAGCCCGTACACCGCAATGGCGCCGTACGCACTCCGCGGCCCTGCCCACCCCAGGCAAAGTGCGCCAGCGGCCGTCACCATCGCTCCTCTAGCCACCGACCGGTTCATCCGCCCGCGCGCGATGTACGACCCAAACGACCCCACCGAATAAAAGCAGAACAGCAGCACGCCACCGCGCGCATCGCTCATCGACCAGCGCCGCAACAGCAGAGGCAGCACCGCCCCTGGAATCGTAAGCGCCACACCCGTCGCCGCGAACGCCACATACACCGCAGCCTTCCGCCGCACCTCGTCCCGAATGCTCGTCCTCACCCTTCTCCTCATACGACTTGTAGATCGAACTCAGATCCAGCGTCGATACCACATCGACCAGAAACCGCGCCAAGGGTGCATCCGGAAGCCAATCGTGAAGAGAGAGTGGGAACATCAGCGTCTGGTTGATAGCGTCAGGATAGAAGCTCTGGCCCATAAGACAAAATTAAAACATAATCTGCTGCCCCCGCTGTACGCTCCGTCGCTGATCTATGCCCGACAGACTCCTAGAATAGCGGAGACTCGCCAACGTTTGAGTCAGTCGGCAATCGACAGATTCTTCGTCACTATGAACAAGTGGCAGATACCGATCGAACAGGCTGGACAGTTCCTGGGAGGTGCGCCTCGCTCCACCAATATTCTTGCCGTCATCTTGAACGTTCATCGTTATCTCTCGGACCGAAGCGAAGGCTTAACGGTCGAGCCGAATTCCGGGTTGGCGGCGTTACGGCCGGAGAACGCGGCGGCGGCCTTTCCTGATCGGAGCCATGTTCGCGTTGCGCTGGTTCTTCTGCACAGCAAACCTGGTGGTCGCAATGTGGTCCCGGAGCAGCCGTTCCTTCTCTTGCTCCTGCGTTTGCAGCAGCAGATTCGCTGCGTCCTTCAGGTGTGCGGTCATTAGTTTAGAGGCCAGCGCGGCGTTTCTTTGCTCGATTGCCGCGAGGATCGGTTTGTGGAAGGCGACCGTATGCTCCAGGTCCACAAGCTGCGATGTCACTATCATCATGTTCAGCATCGCTCGATGAATGGTAAGGAAGAGGCGACCCATGAGCCGATTGCCAGAGGCCTGAAAGATCGCCCGATGAAAGAGCAGATCCGCAGCCACCAGCTTTACTCTGTCTTCCTCGCTGCTCTCGAGATCGGTGATCGACTGTCGGAGCAGCGCAATATCGTCGGAGTTGGCTCGCTCCGCAGCTTTCGCGGCCAGCGCCGGCTCCATCAGAAACCGCAGCTCCGTCAACTCATGGATTGACGTATCGTCCAGCAGAAACAGGAACTCCATCGGCACTTCCAGCACCGAGGATGCATCCCTGTTCAGATAGCTCCCGTCGCCCACCTTCTGCGTGATCACTCCCATGATCTCCAGCACCTTCAGCGCCGGCCGCAGCGACGATCGCGCAACATTGAAGTGCGCCGCCAACTCCCGCTCCGGCGGCAGCTTCATCCCCGGGCGCAGAACCCCATCGCTCATCATCTGCTGAAATCGCAGGATGAGAAGGTGCGTCAGGTCCTCCTTGTTGTCGAGTATGTGCTCCGATGGGCTCAGGGTCCGGTTGGAACGCCGTTCAGTCATAACCTCATAGTGCGATGGCGGTTCTCTAAAGTAAAGAGAAATCAATCATCGTCTTGACGCAAAGGTAGAACCTATCGGTTCCATATTTGTCGCTCGCGTCTACGTTCCTCGTCTCTTTATCTCTTATATCAATTGATTTA
>DHWW01000202.1 GCA_002413385.1 Granulicella sp. UBA5172 | reverse complement strand
GATGAGCGCTCAGGCAAGGAGGGCGATCGCGAGCGAAGCGCCGAGGATCTAGCCGGAGAAACGGAGCACAAAGAGGCCGATCCCTTCGACGAGATCGACTTTGGCAGCTACTTCCAGGACTTTCTCGATCCCGGCTTCCGCACTGCGTCCAACTTCGAAGAGTCTGATAAACCGTCCTTCGAGCAGTTTCTCTCACAACCCAGCACGCTGACTGACCACCTGCTCTGGCAACTTGGTTCGCTCTCGGTGCGTGACAACGTCAAGACTGCAGTGGAACTCATCATCGGCAATCTGAACGAAGATGGCTACCTGACCGCAAGCGATGAGGATCTTGCGGGAGCGCTGCTCGACGTCATCGGCACGGCACCGCCACACTTTGATCTGCTGGCACTTATCGAGCAGGCCCGCGCCCTCGTCTCCCGTCTCGATCCGGCTGGCATTGGTGCCCGCGACCTTCGCGAGTGCCTCCTCTGGCAGCTTGAGGCGCAACGCCGCGAGTTGGAATCGGTCTCTGTTCGCCGCGCAAAGACGGAAGCAAATGTCTATCCAGACGACCCTATGGTTCTCACGCTTGATACGGCTGCCCTGATCGTCCGCCAGCACCTCGCTCTGCTGCAGAAGAAGGATATGCGGGAGTTGGTGCGCCTCTGCCAGCGTTCGGCCGAGCGCGTGGAGGAGTCGGTCGAACTCATTCGGCAACTCGATCCGCGCCCCGGCCAGCGCTATAACCAGGTCGAAACCCGTCTCATCGAACCCGATGTGGCCTTCGTCAAGCGCGAGGGCGAGTATGTTGTCGTCATGAATGAAGAGGACATGCCCGCACTGCGCCTTAATAAGTCCTACCGCCGCATGCTCCGCGAAAAGACGGTCGATCGCGATGTTCGCGACTACGTGAAAGAACGCTACAAGTCCGCAATCCAACTCCTGCGGAACATCGAACAGCGGAAGAACACCATCGTCCGCACCTGCGAGATCATCGTCCGCCGCCAGAGCGATTTTCTCGAACGCGGTGTCGAAGGCCTTCACCCGATGATGATCAAAGAGGTTGCTGAGGAGATCGGCGTGCACCCCTCGACTGTCAGCCGCGCGGTCGCGAATAAATATGTACATACCGCACAGGGCGTGTATGAGCTAAGATTCTTCTTCTCTGAGGGAGTAGGTGGCCCTGAGGGTGGAGACCTGCCGCTACTTTTACTCAAGCGTCGCGTCAAAAAGCTTATAGCGGAGGAAGATCCCCACAAGCCGTGGACCGACGACTATCTCGCCGCCGAACTCCAGCGGCAGGGAATTCAGGTCACCCGCCGCACGGTTGCAAAGTATCGCGAAGACATGCAGATTCCCAGCACGCACCAGCGGCGCCAGCGTTAAGGTAATCAGACCTATCCGCGGAACCCCTGGGGCGCATCTCAATAGGCTTAAGGCAGCCTCAACGCTGCAAGGAGAATGCTTCATGATCATTGAATACACTGGTCGTCATACGGTAGTTACACCAAAGCTCAAAACCCTCACTGAGGCGGGCATGGTTCGCATCGATCGCGTTACCAATCGTTGCACAAGCGCCCACGTTATTTTTACGGAGGACAAATACCGAAAGATTGCCGAAGTCAGTGTGCAGTGTCGTGGTGAAAAGCTGGTTGCAACCTGCGAGTCCACCGAGATGGAGACTGCTCTCCATGATGCGCTGCAGAAAGTTGAATTGCAGGCCGTCCGCTCCAAAGAACGCTATACGACCGCCCGTGATCATCCCAAGCCCCTCGCTGTATAAACAAGTGGCGCTTGTCCGGCATCCTCTCGCGCACCACGCAAGAGGATGCCAATATCCGGACAGTGCTACGATTCATCCATGACACCCGCACCAAGGAAGGCTGCTGGCAAGGCAATCAAGCTACCCGCGAGACCCGCTAAGCTAGCGAGTCCCACGCCTGCGAAGAAGTCTCCAGCTTCCGGCGATGGAGGGCCGCGCGAGCTCGTCATTCTCACTGGCCTCTCCGGTGCTGGCAAGGCCTCCGCGCTCAAGGCTTTCGAAGACCTCGGCTTCTACTCCGTCGACAACCTCCCACTCGAACTCATACCCCGCTTCGCTGACCTCGTCGCCAAGTCCGCCGAGATCACCCACGCGGCTCTCGTGGTTGACGTCCGGGAGGGCAGCCGCCTCGAGCGTTTTCCCGCCATCCTCGCGAAGGTCCGCAAAGTTCTTCCAACTCGTGTCGTCTTCCTCGACGCCTCCGAAGAATCCATCGTTCGCCGCTTCTCCGAGACCCGCCGCCCCCATCCCCTCGGTCGTGCCACTAAAGGGCACGGCGAAACCGTCATCGCATCCATCCGCGCCGAGCGTAAACGCCTCGACCCCGTCCGCAACGTAGCCGACATCCTACTCGATACCTCGCGCTTTAACGTTCACGAACTCCGCGCCCACATCAACGCGCAGTTCACCCGAGGTGTTGGCAAGAACGATCGCAACCTCACCATCTCGATCACCAGCTTCGGCTTCAAAAATGGACTGCCTACCGACGCGGATCTCGTCTTCGATGTGCGATTCCTTCCCAACCCCCACTTCATTCCAGAGTTCCGCAACCTCACCGGTAAGCACCCCAAGGTTGCTAAGTATGTTCGCCAGTTTCCTCAGACCCGCGAATTCCTCGACAAGGTCATCGAGATGCTCACCTTCCTTCTGCCGCATTACATCCACGAAGGCAAAAGTTATCTGACGATCGGCATCGGTTGCACTGGCGGTCAGCATCGCTCCGTCATGATCGCCGAAGAGCTAAAGAAGCGGCTCGCCACCGTCGGCTATCGCGCCAAATCCTCCCACCGCGACATGCCTCACTAGCCTGGCGTCGTTTTCTCCTGGCCAGCATCTAAAGTGCTGTTGTTTTGGAGGAGAAAAGATGCCAGAAGAAATTCCGTCGACTGTAAGGATTGTTCGTTTCCACCAGACCGGTGATGCCGAAGTTCTGATGTTGGAGACCGTTCCTACTCCCGAACCAGCCGCCGGTGAGATCCGCCTTCGCGTCAAGGCCATCGGTCTCAACCGCGCCGAGGTCATGTTCCGCCGTGGTCAATACCTCGTGCAGCCGCAACTCCCTTCGCTCATCGGCTACGAAGCCTCCGGGACCATCGAGGCCGTCGGCCCCGGCGTTGACACTGGCCTGATTGGCACGATCGTCAGCACCGTTCCAGCATTCCACGCGGACAAGTATGGCGTCTACGGCGAGGTCGCCATCGTACCCGTCCATGCCATCGCCGCTTACCCCAAGTCACTTTCCTTCGAGCAGGGAACCAGCATCTGGATGCAGTACCTCACTGCCTACGGCGCGCTCATCCAGCAGGGCAAGCTCGCCAAGGGCGATTTCGTCCTGATCACCGCTGCGAGCAGCAGCGTCGGCATCGCTGCCATCGAGATTGCAAGAGCGGAAGGCGCCATCAGCATCGCCACAACGCGTACTTCCAGGAAGAAGGCCGAACTCCTTGCGCTTGGCGCGGACTTCGTCATCGTCACAGAGGAAGAAGACCTCGCAGCCCGCGTCCACGAGATCACTGGCGGCAAGGGAACGCGGCATCGCCTTCGATCCAGTCGCTGGCAACGTCCTCGACGCCATCGCTGCCGCAGCCTCTGTCAGCGGCATCATCTTCGAGTACGGAGCGCTCTCTGCCGAGCCCACGCCCTACCCGCTCTTCGCCACCCTGAGCAAGCACCTCACTATCAAGGGCTATACGCTCTTCGAGGTGGTCGCCGACCCCGTCGTCTTCGCCAAGGCCAAGCAGTATATCTTCGACCACCTGCAGTCCGGAGCCTTCAATCCAAGGATCGACAAGACCTTCCCTCTCGATCAGATTGTCGCGGCCCATCGTTACATGGAGTCCAACGCCCAGATCGGTAAGATCGTCGTCACCGTCTAGCCCGCATCCACGGAGGCACGTTACCCCTCGTTCCGTGCCTCCGCCGCGGTTACACTAACGTTTGATGACGATTCTGCCCAACCGCCGGTGTCCCGCATGAAGCTCGTCCTCCGCCTCCTTGGCTACATGCGGCCCTACGTCCTATTTTGGATACTATCGGTGATGCTCATGGCCGTGGTGGGCGCACTTGCGGCCTTTCGCATCCTGCTCATCAAGCCCATCATCGACAACGTTCTCAGCGCCGCCTCATCACCCGACAAGGTTCTGAACTTCGTCATCCCCCACACCCATCTCCACGTCAATCTGCAAGTCCTCCTTCCGCATCATTTTCATAACGCCTGGACTGTTGTCGCGATTGCGCTTGTCGCGTCGGCCATCATCAAGGCTCCCGCCGACTATCTCGGGACATTACTCGCCAACAAAGCCGGCTTCGGCATGGTCACCGACCTCCGCAACGATCTCTACGACTCGCTCCTGAGCCGTTCCACAGCCTTCTTCCAGCGCCACACTTCGGGCACGTTAATCTCCACGCTCATCAACGATGTGGAGCGTGTCCAATCCGCAATGTCCAGCGTGATGAGCGACTTTCTGCAACAGCTTTTCACTCTCATCGCGATGATCGGCGCGGTCATCATCGTTGGTGGCCGCATGGCCTGGGTGCTGCTCATCTTCGTCCCCATCATCGTCATGTCGACACGCCGCGTTGGACGCAGCGTCCGCAAGACCACCCGCCGCGGACAGGACAAGCTCGCCGAAATCCAGAACATCGTCCAGGAGACGATCATGGGCCACCCCATCGTCAAGGCCTTTGGTATGGAGCACTGGGAGATGAACCGCTTCCGTCGCGCCGCCGATCGCCTCCTCACTGCCAACATGCGCTCCATCGCCGTGCAATCCATCTCGTCGCCGCTCATGGACGCGCTGGGTGCGGTCGCCATCGCGCTTCTGCTCTTCTACGGCCGTCAGCGCATCCTCCACGGCGACACCGCCGGAACCTTCATCACCTTCCTCATCGCGGTCATCGCCCTCTACGATCCCGTCCGCAAGATGCCGACCTACTACAACGCCTTCCAGCAGGCCGTCGGTGCCAGCGAGAAAATCTTCAAGTTCATCGACGCGCAGGATGAAGTCCTCGAACGCAAGAAGGCCATCACACTCAAGGGCTTCGGCGGCCTCATCGAGTTCCGCGATGCATGCTTCGGCTACGAGCGTGATGGTGAATGCAAAGAGGTCATCCACGGCGTATCTCTTACTGTCCGTCGGGGAGAGGTTGTCGCCCTCGTCGGTCCCAGTGGTGCCGGTAAATCCACGCTCGTCAACCTGCTACCACGCTTCTTCGATGTCACGGATGGCTCCGTTCTACTCGACGACCACGACGTCCGCGATCTCACCCTCGTCTCCCTTCGCAAACAGATTGGCAAGGTCACGCAGGAGACCGTGCTCTTCAACGATACGGTGCGAAACAACATCGCCTACGGTCAGCCCGACGTTCCCATGACGCACATCATTGCCGCCGCACGGGCAGCGCTCGCGCACGACTTCATCGTGCATCTTCCGAAGGGCTATGACACCATGATCGGCGAACGCGGCGCGCGTCTCTCTGGCGGTGAGCGTCAGCGTCTTGCCATCGCCCGCGCACTGCTCAAAGATGCTCCCATCCTCATCCTCGACGAAGCCACATCCTCGCTCGACACCGAAAGCGAAGCAGCCGTTCAAGCCGCACTCGCCAACCTGATGCAGGGTCGCACCGTGCTCGTCATTGCGCACCGGCTCTCCACGGTCCGCCGCGCCGATCGTATCGCCGTAATGGAAGATGGCCGCATTACCGAACTCGGCTCCCACGAAGAACTTATAGCACTCGGTGGCACCTACAGCCGTCTGTATCACCTACAGTTTGGTGCGGGCGATCTGGCTCTCGTCGAGGCGGGCGAGGGAACCGCCTGAGCCTTTCACCCGTCGAACGGTTTACACTACGACAAAGTTAAACAATCTATGGCAGGCATTCTCTTCATCATTTCGGCGCCTAGTGGATCGGGCAAATCTACCCTTGTCAGCGAGGTGCGTCGCCTCGTCCCAGGCCTCGATTTCTCCATCTCCTACACCACGCGCAAACCACGCGGCTCGGAGGAAGATGGTCGCGAATACCACTTCACCACGCGCGAAGAGTTCGAGCGCATGATTGCTGCAAATGAATTTCTCGAGTGGGCAGAGGTCTTCGGGAATTACTACGGCACGGCACTCTCCGCGCTCGATCTTGCGGCTGAGCACGGTACCGACCTACTGCTCGACATCGACGTTCAAGGTGCGCTCCAGGTCATGCAAACCATGCCCGACGCCGTCTCGATCTTCATCCTTCCCCCCAGTCCCGAGGTTCTCGAGCGCCGCCTGCGTAACCGCAGCCAGGCTGAGGGGCTGGCCAATGAGGCTGTCATCGCGACACGACTCTCGGAAGCTCGCACCGAACTCCAGAAGATTGAAGACTATCGCTATGCACTGGTCAATGATGTACTCGACGAGGCTGCCTCGGAGATGCGCGCGATCGTACTTGTCGCGCGTGGTGATGCGACGCCGGCAGAAGGCGATCTCGCCGCACAGTGTGTCACCGGCGCCCGCTCCCCGCGTCTCGAGTCAGCACTCCAAAGCTTCGGAGTCACGGTCGCAGGAGTCTAGCTAATGTGCGGTAGCCGACTCTTGCACTCTTTTTTTGCTTGATTCGTGTACCGCAATATGAAATTCGGCGCTACTATGAAGCATCCCCCGGAGGTTCGTCGATGCCTGACAAAGAACCACTCCAGAACAAGTACAGCCTTGTGAAGGGCGCAGCACGTCGCGCTCGTCAATTGCAGTCTGGCGCACCCCCACTCGGTGTTTCTAATTCCATCAAGGCGTGTCGGGTTGCGCAGGATGAGATCCGTGTGGGTAAGGTCACCTACACCGTCCTGACCACCCCCTTGCCGCCCGCATCGCTGTAAACTCGAGTTCTATGGTCCCTGAGCAACAACTTCGCGCGTACGTCGACTATCTGCGCGACATGGGCATCTACGGTCTCTATCATCGCGAAGACCCAAAGGTGCTTCTGCCTGAATCGCTGCGCGAGAGATTAAGCACTGCAACTCAGCCTCTGGCCATGCCGGCACCGCGTCACTCTGCCGTGCTGTCTGTCGCTTCACGACCCACCATGTCGCCACTGGCTGCTAAGCCATCTCCGGCAGTAGTATCCGCGCCGCCGCCAGACCTCTCCTCACTCATGCCCAAGCCGCCGTCCTTTGACTCTCTCGCTCCGATTCCAACACATATCATTCTCGCCGCCGATCGTGTAGCCGCGCTTGATGCTGTGCGCGCCGAGATCGGCGACTGCACCCGCTGTCCGCTCGCCTACGGTGGCCGCCACACCATCGTCTTCGCAGATGGCGATCCCAACGCCCGCCTCATGTTCGTCGGCGAAGGTCCAGGTGCCGACGAGGATGCCAGCGGTCTGCCCTTCGTTGGCAAGGCTGGCCAGTTGCTCAATAACATGATCGCTGCAATGGGCCTGAGGCGCGAAGAGGTCTACATCGCGAACATCGTCAAGTGCCGGCCACCCGCCAATCGCACGCCCGAGTTTGTCGAGGCCACCACCTGCTCACAGTTCCTCCTCAAGCAGATTGACATCGTGCACCCGGAAGTCATCGTAGCCCTCGGAGCGACGGCCGCCACTTATCTCCTTGGTGTCAAGCAATCGCTCGCCTCACTGCGTGGCCAGTGGCATACCGCCCGCGGCGCCAAGGTCGCCGTTACCTATCATCCCGCGTTCCTGCTGCGTGATCCGCGTCAGAAGGGCGAGGCATGGAAGGATCTACAGCGTGTCATGGCCGAAATGCATCTCACTCCTCCGAAGCGCTCCACTTGACGCCCTTCGCGCTTGGAGCCACTGCCCATCTCCTGCTAAACTAGCATTCGTATCGGAATGTGGGTGGCCGCCTCTGGGCTCTGCTCTAATCTGTGGTGTGGGGCTGTAGCTCAGCTGGGAGAGCGCCTCGTTCGCAACGAGGAGGTCAGCGGTTCGATCCCGCTCAGCTCCACCAATTACA